>CACMNP010000001.1 GCA_902615045.1 uncultured Pelagibacteraceae bacterium
AATTATATCTTCCACCTCCACCAACTGATCCAAACTCCACCTCTTGGTTTTTTTGATTTTTAACTTTAAATGTTAAATTTGCCTCAAATATTGGGCCATCATAATATTCAAGTCCTCTAATAACTTCAGGAGAAAAAATTATTTGATCAAAATTAGATGAATAACTTATTCCATCTAATACTTTATTTAATTCTTCAACACCATCCTCAACTAATTTGCTTGGTATAGCTGACTTAATCTCATCTAAAGATTTCATATTTATAAAACTGACTATCGCTTCAGCTTGATTATCAGAGAGGTTTGCTCCAATAGTTTTATCACCAGATTTGTCTTCACGTCCTGTTGTAAGCAATTGTTTAACACCATCAGTTCCAACTCTATCAAGTTTATCTATAGCTCTCAAAACAGTAAGTTGTTGTTTGCTTTCTGAAATTTTTAAATTTTCAATAAGTCCTTGAATTAATTTTCTATTACTTAATTTGATTTGATATTGATTTTTTTCTAAGCCACAGAAATATAATGTGTCAGCTAAAAGATTGCACATCTCAGCATCTGCTAAAGGATTACTAGATCCAATAATATCACAATCAGCTTGTGTAAATTCTCTAAATCTACCAGGGCCGGGTTTCTCATTTCGCCATACATTACCAATCTGATATCTTTTAAAAGGATTTGAGATATTTAAATAATTTTGAGATACGTATCTTGCTAATGGCGCAGTTAAATCATAACGTAATGATATCCAACTATTATTTTCCTCTTGAAAACCAAATACACCAGAGCTTGGCCTATCTTCATCTGGTAAAAATTTTCCTATATTTTCTGATATTTCAAAACTTGGGGTTTCTAGCTTAGAAAAACCAAATTTTAAAAAATTTTCCTCAATCTTAGCAATTAAATTTTCTTTTAAAGCTAATTCTTTTCCGTATCTATCTACAAAACCCGAAGGAGTATTTGCAGACAATTTTTTTTCTTTATTCATTTTTTGGTACACGGGGACAGATTCGAACTGTCGACCTTCGGTTCCACAAACCGCTGCTCTAACCAACTGAGCTACCCGTGCTCCTTCTACTGTTTTATACTAAATGTGGATAAAATTAAATTTATAAATAATTAAATAGCTAGCTTGCAGCCAGCATGAAAATGATGTCTGTGAGTTTCTCTGTTAATAATAACAAATTTATTCATTGCTGAGTAATTAGCATTTTTTTTTTTAAATGCAAGTAAGAAAAGGCTTTGCACAGGAATAGCTATGTTATTTAACATATCCTATTCCTATACAAATATTTTTGATGAATTAAATTTTATTAACCTAATTTTTTCAAATTTACAGCGCTTGGACCTTTTTCGCCATCTTGAATTTCGAATTCTATAGCATCGTTTTCATTCAAAAATCTTAGCCCAGCTTCTCTAACTGCGCTCGCATGAACGAAACAATCTTTTTCTCCGTCTTCTCTTTCAATAAAACCGTAGCCCTTCTTACCGTTGAACCACTTTACTTTGCCTTTTAATGTACTCATACTTTAGTTACTCTTTCTTTGTTATTATATAATTAGCTATAAATAGCTGCTGGATAGGTATTAGATTTTAATTTTGAATGCAAGCATAATGATGGATATTAATACCACATGGAGTGGTGGCTTCGGCGGGACTCGAACCAGCGACACAAGCCTTTTCAGGGCTCTGCTCTACCAACTGAGCTACGAAGCCATATTAAGATCTAAAAACTATACGACCCTTTGATAGATCGTATGGAGAAACTTCCAATTTTACTCTATCACCTTGTAAAACACGAATACGATTTTTTCTTAATTTTCCTGCTGTATGAGCTGTAATGTTATGACCATTGTCTAGTTTAACTCTAAACATAGCATTAGGAAGAAGATCTGTTACTACACCTTCAAACTCCAACGTATCCTGTTTACTCAAATTATTATCTCCTCATTCTTGATCTTATACTTAAAGCGTGACCATATAATTCTTCATACTCTGCGAGATGTGTAGCGGATTCTCCTAATTTCTCAATACCTTTTTTTGTAAGAGTTATATGGCTAATTTTTTTATAAAATTCACTAAGATTTAGTCCAGATGAAAATTTTGCAGATCCTAAAGTTGGCAATACATGGTTTGAACCAACATTATAATCTGAGACAGCCATCGGAGAATACTTTCCAATCATAATACTTCCTGCATTATGAATTTGATTTAAATACTTTTTATAGTTAGACACATTAATTTCTAAGTGCTCTGGAGCAACTTCATTAATTGCTTCTATTATTTGCTTATCACTTTGGGCTAACACAATTAATCCATTATTTTTTAAACTTTTTAAAACAACTCTTTTCCTTTGAACTTTTTTGATACTTTCTTTTATTTCTATATTAAATTTATTTGCTAATTTTTTATCTTTCGTAATTAAAATACACTGGGAGTTTACATCATGTTCTGCTTGTCCAATCATAGATGTTATAACTTGATTTAGATCAGTTTTACTATCTGCTAAAACACAAATTTCACTAGGCCCAGCGACCATTCCTTCTGTCCCAACATCACCAAAGACTTCACGCTTACTTCTTGCAACATAAATATTTCCAGGCCCAACAATTTTATTCACTTTTTGAATATATGCTAAACTTGCTATAGCTTGGGCACCACCCATTGAGTAAATTTCTTTAATTCCAACTTTTCTAGCCGCATAAAGAACTGCAGGATTAAGTTTTCCATTAAGTTTTGGGTTGGCCAAAACAATTCTTTTTACACCTGAAATTTTTGCAGGCACTGCATTCATTAATAATGTAGATGGTAAATTAGCTGGAACATAAATACCTACAGACTGTAGTGGCACATACTTGTATTCAAGTTTATTTTTGAAATCATCTACATACTTAATATTTTTTGGTTTTTGTAGTGAATGAAACTTAAAAATTCTATTATAAGCTAAATCGATACTTTTTTTAATCTTAGGTTCCAATGTACTAATTGCTGTGTTTACTTTATCTTTTGAAGGAACTATCTCTGTATTTTTACTAAATTTTTTCTCATACTTTAAAAGTGCTTTTCTTCCATTAATTTTGATGTCTTTTAAAATTTTTGGAACTATCGAAGTGTCTACTGCTTTTCCAGATCTCCTTTTATCCAAAAAAGATTCTAATTCTCTCTTATAATTTTTTTTCTTACAATCAATTACTTTTATCATTTTTCAATTTTTTGGTCTTCTAGCGTTACATCAATAACTTCTGTGGACAGTGTTATAATTCCATTTTTTGAAAATAACAGAACTATTTCAAAATTTTCTTTCTTTTTAAAAATATCAATTGCAAATAACTCTAAAGTTAAATCTGTATTAGACTGGTCAATATTTTTTGATTTAGAACTCTCAATAAATTCAAATTTTACAACACTATTAATAGGTTTGCCATTTGTTTTTTCTTTATCCATTCTTAAAACAGAAAGTAAAAAGATTTTCGTCGAAGGTAAATATTTTATATCAGAAATTTTGACTTTCGATTCTGCACATATTGCTGATATGATTTGTAAGTCATCTGGTGATTGAGCGATTACTTTTTTAAAAAAACTATTCACTAAGATATTCTTTTAATTTTAACTCCAATTTTTTTTAATTTATTTTCAATTTTTTCGTAACCACGGTCTAAATGATATACTCTATTTATAATAGATGTTCCTCTTGAAATAAAAGCTGCCAAAACTAAAGCTACTGATGCCCTTAAATCACTAGACATTAGCTCAGCTCCCTCTAGATTATTAGTTCCTTCAATAATTGCCTTGTTGCCTTTGATATTTATTTTTGCACCTAATCTTTTTAATTCTGGAACATGCATAAATCTGTTTTCAAATATATTTTCTTCAATTGTGCTTTTTCCATTTGCTCTAGTTAATAATACCATAATTTGAGCTTGCAAATCAGTGGGGAAGTTTGGATATTCTCCAGTTTTTAAAAAATCCAAACTTCTAATTTTTTTTGGTCCCTTAATTTGAATTGTATTTTTCGTGGTTTTTATTTTTGCACCAATTTTCTTTAGTAAATTTATCTCTGTGTTAATAATTTTAGGTTCGAAATTTTTAATTGTTAATTTTCCACCATTCAAGCATGCAGCAACACAAAAAGTGCCTGCTTCAATTCTATCATTCATGATTGAGTAAGTTATACTTTTTAATGTTTTAACACCTTCTATTTTTAAAGTTCTTTTACCAATCCATTTGATTTTGGCGCCAGCTGTTTTAAGAAAATTTGTCAGATCCTTGATCTCAGGCTCTATAGCGCAATTCTTTATTATTGTTGCTCCTTTTGCAAGACAAGCAGCAAGAATTGAATTTTCGGTAGCTCCAACAGATATTTTTGAAAATCTTATTTCTGAACCAACTAACCCTTCCTGAGCTTTTGCATTAACGTATCCTTTTTCAATTTGTATTTTAACTCCTAATTTTGATATAGCATTTAAATGTATATCTATTGGTCTTACTCCTATACTGCAACCACCTGGGCTACTTACTTTTGCTTTTTTATTTTTTGCCAATAAAGGACCAAGAACTAAAATTCCCGCTCTCATTGTTTTAACTAGAGAATAAGGTGCAAAAAAATTATTTTTTTTTCCTTTTGAGATTGTCGCGATTTTTTTATTATTTTTAAAGCTAATTTTTTTTCCTAGTGATTTTAGCAAATTAAGCATTGTATCTATGTCTTTAACTCGTGGAAGATTTTTAATTGTTACACTTTTATCGAAGAGTAAAGTTGCAGCAAGTATTGGGAGAGCAGCATTTTTACTTCCAGAAATTGAGACCTCTCCTCTGATCTTGGAGGGACCATTAATTTTAAATTTGTCCATTTTAAATTTTGGGAAGCGTTACTCCTTTTTGACCCATATATTTTCCATTTCTGTCAGCATATGAAACATCGGGTTTCTCATTCCCTTTTAAAAATATAAATTGAGCCACACCCTCATTTGCATATATTTTAGCTGGTAATGGAGTTGTGTTAGAAAATTCAAGAGTTACATGGCCTTCCCATCCTGGCTCCAAAGGTGTTACATTAACAATTATTCCACATCTAGCATAAGTAGACTTGCCTAAACAAATAACTAAGACATCGCTAGGAATTTTAAAATATTCGACAGTTCTTGCTAAAACAAATGAATTTGGTGGAATAATACATTCATCAGATTCTTTTGTTACAAAATTTGTTGGTTTAAAATTTTTTGGGTCTACAATTTCGGAGTTAACATTGGTAAATATTTTAAACTCATTAGATACTCTTGCATCGTACCCATATGAAGAAACACCAAATGAAATTTTTCCTTCCCTTATTTGTTTATCTTCAAATGGTGAAATCATTGCATGATCTTTTGCCATTTTGATTATCCACTTATCTGATTGCACTGACATTTATTTATTTTTTTTACTTTTTTTTTGAAAAATTTTTCTTTTTCTTAAGTTTTTACGCAAAGCTTCTTCGAGTTTAGCTTTTTTATCCTTCTTCCTGTCCATCTTGATTACTTTTTGTCTGGATTTGTAAGGTGATCCAAAGTAATTACTTGATCGATTGGTATTGTTTTATCCTCTGGAGTTTTGGTTTCGCCTTGTTTGGCTATTTTCTTAGCTCTTTTTTCAGCAAGCTTTTTTTCTCTTTTAGCCTGCTTCTCCATAGCTTTAGCGCCTCTTGTCGATTTATAATCGTAGTGAATTCCCATATCATTTACCTAATTTAGATATACCTGATTTTCGTAAAAAATTAAGGCAATTATTTGAAAAAAACAATTTTATACACTAATTATAATTAAAAAATGCCCTCATAGTTAAATGGTATAACACATCCATGGTAAGGATGAGTTTCCAGTTCAATTCTGGGTGAGGGCACCAGTTATTTGTAGAATTTTTTTTTGATTATAAATCCAACTAAAACCAGGGTTATCATACCAATTACTGGTACATAAATATCTGGAGTTAAAATTATATCAAACATGCTCGGGAGTTCTTGATTGTTTTCAATTACTTTATTTAATCCTGCACCAAGTGAAGCTCCAACGAATAGCTGAGGTGTCATTCCAATAACAGATCCGAAAAAGAAATTTTTAATCTTAACATTAAATAATGTCGGCAAAATGTTTGATATGAAAAAAGGTATACCGCCAACAAATCTATATATCAGAAAAAAAATAAATTCATTTTTTTTAAATTTTTCAGTAAGGTTAGAAAACTTTGATGAAAATTTTTTTTTAATTAAATCTTTAAAAAAATAATTTGCACAAATATATAAAAGTGTTGCGCCAATAGATAAAGCAAACACAATAAGGATTGTCCCTATCCATTTTCCAAATACAAATCCTCCAACTAAAAAAACTGGCGCACCAAATCCTAAGAGCATAACCCAAATAATCACTCCAATAAAAAATAATATGCTAGCAATTAAAAGATTAGAATTTTTGATATCATATAGTTTGTCTCTATTATTTTTTATAAGTTCAAAACTTGAAAAGTCGTCAAATGAAAAATAGCTAAAAAAAAGCAACAAAAAGCCAGTAACTATTGAAAGATATATAATACCAAGAATAATTTTTAATTTATTTTCATTTTCCATTTAAATTTAATTTATTAAAAATCGCTGTACTTATATACATTAAATTGTATAACTACCGAAATTTAACAAAAAAAAGCCTTAATATGAAACGTACATATCAACCTAGTAAAAAAGTGAGAAAAAGAAGGCATGGTTTTAGGTCTAAAATGAAGACTAAAGGTGGAAGAAAACTAATTAGAAGAAGAAGAAGTAAAGGTAGAAAAAAACTCACTGTTTAATGCAGGTTAAATTAAAAAGTTTATCTAAAAATGAGGATTTTAAATTTATTTTAAATGGTAAAAAAATTTCAAATAGATATTCAACGATTTTTTACAGGAGATTAGAAAGTAAAAGTAATAAATATCTTAATATTAGTTTAATTACAAAAAAAAAGATAGGCACAGCTGTTATAAGAAATAAAATTAAAAGAAGATTGAGAAACATGATGAATGAGGCTTTAAAAAAAATTAAAATTAATCTTAACTATAGTTATTTATTAATTGCTAGAAAATCTGTTTTAGAAGATGAATACAATTTTATTAAAATAAAACTTTTTAATGAGTTAAAAAAAATTAGATAGTTATGATTAAAAAAGGATTTATATATTTAATTAAGTTTTATAAATTTTTTATTTCACCGGTTCTGGGCAATAATTGTAGGTATCTTCCAACCTGTTCAGAGTATTTTATTGATAGTTTAAATGAGTATGGTGTATTAAAAGGTTGCTATAAAGGCATTAAAAGAATTTTATCTTGTCATCCTATAAAATTTTTAGGAGGTGGACATGGATATGATCCAGTAAAGAAAAAGAATATTAAATAATGGACACAAGAAACGTAATAGCGGCAATTTCATTAAGTGCAGCGGTAATAATCCTCTACGGATTATTTTTTGCTCCGCCAAGTCCTGATCCAAAACAGGTGACTAATAATGATCAAAATAATAACAATCTTCAACTAAACGAAGCACCGAAAATAGAGCAAAATATTGAGAATAATAAAATTTCTAGATCAGAGGCAATTAATAAAGTTGAAAGGATACTTTTTGAAAATGAAAATATTAAAGGTTCTATTTCTCTAGAGGGGTCATTAATCGATGACCTGATATTTAAGAAATACACTGAAACTTTAGACTCTGATGAAAATGTAGTTTTGCTTAATCCTAAAGAGTCCGAAAATGGTTATTATATAGAAACAGGTTGGGCTATAAATAATAAAGACATTGAAGTTCCTAATTCAAATACAAAATGGAGAGTTGTAGGCAATAAATTACTAACACCGAACAGTCCAATTAAATTAGTATGGAATAACGAGCAGAATATAACTTTTGAGAAAGAAATAAGTATAGATGATAAATTTTTATTTACTGTTAACCAAAAAATTACGAATAATACTCAAAATACTTATAACTTTTATCCTTACGGACAGATTATTAGAAACCTAGCCCCTGATGTAACTGATTTTTATATATTACATGAAGGTTTATTGGGTGTTTTTGATGATAATCTTGTTGAAGAAGATTACGATGACATTAAAGACAAGAAGTACTCTGTAAATGCTAGCAAAGGCTGGATGGGTATTACAGATAAATATTGGATAACAAGTTTAATCCCAGAAAGCAATAAAAGTTTTAGATCAGATTTTGATTATAAAAATAAATTTAAAGCTAATTTCATAGAGACTACTGCAACAGAAGTCAGAGCTAATGAAAGTAAAACTAATGAGGTAAAAGTGATTATTGCAGCAAAAGAAGTGGATGTTGTTGATGGTTATGCTGAAAAACTAAATATTAATAAATTTGATTTAGCAATTGATTGGGGCTTTTTGTACTTCCTTACAAAGCCAATCTTCCTAATCTCCGATTATTTCTTTAAATTAACTGGTAACTATGGAATTGCAATTATACTGATTACCGCTTGTATAAGAATATTATTTTTTCCTCTCGCTAACTACTCGTTTAGATCAATGGCGAAAATGAAAGTTCTTCAACCTGAAATGGTAAGGCTTAAAGAACTACATAAGGAAGATAAAATGAAGTTACAGCAAGAAATGATGGCTCTTTACAAAAGAGAGAAAGTGAATCCTGTAAGTGGATGTTTACCTATTTTAATTCAAATACCATTCTTTTTTGCAATTTATAAAATGTTATTTGTTACAATTGAAATGAGACATCAGCCTTTTTTTGGTTGGATACACGATCTAAGTGAAAGAGATCCTACAAGTTTATTTAATCTATTTGGTTTGTTACCATATGATGTTCCATCATTTTTAATTATCGGAGCTTGGCCAGTAGCAATGGGTGTAACAATGTGGATGCAACAAAAACTTAATCCAACACCGCCAGATCCGATTCAGCAAAAAATATTTATGTTTTTTCCTGTATTCTTAACAGTGATACTTGCACCTTTTCCATCAGGGTTAGTTATATATTGGACAATTAACAACGTGCTTACAATGGCACAACAGTATGTAATTATGAAGAGAACTTCAGTTAAAACAGTTTAATTGATGGAATTAGTTAAGATTATTCCAAAAGATGGGCCAAATATTAATGAAGTTGAAAAATATATAAATAAATACCAGTCTGAGGTTATAGTAATTAAATGTGGTGGATCAGTTTTATTAGATAAAAAACTATTTAATCAGTTCATAGAAGATATTTCAGTAATAAACAAAATCGGTTTATCGGCAATAGTAGTACATGGTGGAGGTAAAAATATTAAAAAAAAATTAGACGAAAATAATATTGAAACAAGATTTATCAAAGGACTTAGGGTTTCAGACGATAAATCAATAAGATACATAGAAGAGGCTTTACTAGAGCTTAATTTAGAGATTTTAAATGAATTAAAATCTAAAAACATCAATGTTTGTTCAATAACACCTAAAGAAAATAATGTAATTAATATTATTCCTGAAAGTAAAGAATTGGGATATGTCGGAACACCAAAAAAAATTAATAAAGAGAAAATATTAAATTTTATTAACAATAAACAAATTCCAATTGTTGTCCCTTTAGGAGTGGGTGATGATGGTAAAATTTATAATATTAATGCAGATGTTGCGGCAGGTTCAATTGCAAAAGAGATCGATGCTAGACGACTTCTTTTAATGACAGATGTTGAGGGAGTTCTTGATGAAAATCAAAAACTTATATCTGAAATTAATCTCAATAGGGCCAACGAGATGTTAAAAAATAATATTATATCTGGAGGTATGATACCAAAAATAGACACTTGTTTAGATGCAATATCTAATGGTGTTAGGGGTGTTGTTATTGTTGATGGGAGAAAACCACATTCAATACTATTTGAGTTATTTTCTGATAAGGGCGCAGGAACATTAATAAGAAAATGAATAATCTAAAAAATATAAAGAATATTTTGTTCGACTGTGATGGTGTTTTATATAGTGATTTAGAAGCAGTTTTTGGCCAAGTTAGTAAGAGAATGACAAAATATATTTCGAATAAACTTAACTTAGACCTTACAAAAGCCAAAGAATTACAAAGAGATTATTTTCATAAATACAACACAAGTTTAAATGGATTGATGATACATCATGATATACCACCAGAAGAATTCTTGGAGTATGTTCATGATATTGATCTTTCATTTATGGAAAAAGATCTTGTTTTAAGAAATGAGCTTGAAAAGATAAATTTAAATAAATTCGTATTCACAAACGGAAGTAGAGCGCACGTAAAAAATATAGTTAAAACCCTTGGTATAGAAGACCAATTTAAAGATATATTTGATATCGTAGACGCAAAATATCACCCAAAGCCTGAAGCCAAAGCTTTTGATCTTATGGTTGATAAATTTAAGATTAATCCAAAAGAAACTCTTTATATTGAGGATATAGCTAAAAATTTATCAATAGGTAAAGAGCGGGGGACTATAACAGCTTGGCTTATCAATAATGAATACTGGGGTAAAAAAGAGTCTGATAAAGATTACATTGACTATAAAATCGAAAATCTCTCTTTATTTTTAAAAGAAATAAGGTTATTAAAAAACTCATAAAATTATGAGTATTGAAAAAATTATAAATGAAGCTTGGGAAAATAAAGATCAAGTAAACCAAAATTCAGATAAATCTTTAAAGGATGCTGTTAATCAAATTATTAATGATCTAGACAGTGGAAAAGCAAGAGTAGCTGAAAAGATCAATGGTGAATGGGTTACTCATCAACATCTAAAAAAAGCTATAATGTTAAGTTTTCGAATGCATGGGATGGATATCATGGCGGGACCATATTCAACATGGAGAGATAAGAGTCACTTATTAAAAGGTAAAACTGCTGGCTGGACGAATGAAGATTTTGAAAAAGCTGGATTCAGAATGGTCCCCAACACAGCAGCAAGACGTGGTTCCTTTGTTGCAAAAAATGCTGTTCTTATGCCATGTTATGTAAATATTGGAGCTTACATAGACGAAGGTACTATGATGGATACATTCAGTCGTGCAGGAAGTTGTTGTCAGATTGGAAAAAATTGTCATATCTCGGCCGGAACTGGAGTTGGTGGAGTATTAGAACCAGCCCAAGCATTACCAACAATTATTGAAGATAATGTTTTCTTAGGAGCAATGTCAGAAGTAGTAGAAGGTGTAATAGTTGGAGAAGGCTCTGTTTTAAGTATGGGAATGTATATTGGGCAATCAACAAAAATTGTTAATAGAAAAACTGGTGATATAACTTATGGAAAAATTCCACCTTACTCAGTGGTAGTTCCAGGATCCTTACCAGATAAAAACAATCCACAAGCACCATCTTTATATTGTGCAGTAATAATTAAACAAGTCGATGAAAAAACTAGATCAAAGACATCTGTTAATGATCTTTTAAGAGAATAAATTAATGAAAACTTATAATGAACTAAAGTTAGCTCAGGAGCTAATAAAATTTCAAACCATTAAAACTGAAGATAAAGGGATTATGAAGTTTCTTACAAAGAAACTTTCCTCATTAGGTTTTAAATGTCAGATAATAAAATCAAAAGGCACAGGTGCTAAACCTGCATTAAATTTATATGCAAAATTTGGTAAATCAAAACCTAACATTAATTATTTGGGTCACACAGATGTTGTTGCTAACCTTAATAATTGGGAGTTTCCACCATTTAAAGCATTAGTAAAAAAAGGATATTTATATGGCAGAGGATCTCAAGACATGAAGGGTAGTGTAGCGTGTTGGATAAGTGCTGTAAGTGATTTTATTAAAAATAAAAAGTTTAAAGGTTCTATATCAATAATAATTACAGCTGATGAAGAAACTACAGGTCATGGTTGTCCAGCAGTTATGAAATATTTAAAGAAAAAAAAAGAAAAAATTGACTTTTCAATAGTAGGCGAACCGTCTTCAAATAAATCAGTTGGGGATGAAATCAGGATTGGAAGAAGAGGTTCTATGAATGCAACAGTAACAGTGTATGGAAAAAGTGGACACTCTGCATTTTATGGGACATATATAAATCCATGCACTGCTCTTGCTAAAATAATATCTAAACTGAAAAGTGTTCCGCTAGACAAAGGAACAAAGTATATGCCACCATCAAATTTAGAATTTACAAAAATGAATGTGGATAATATATCTGAAAATGTAGTCCCGCAATCTGCAAGTGCTAAATTTAATATTAGGTTTAATTCATCTTATAAATCAATATCTTTAAAAAAAAAACTTAGTAAAATTATTAATGCAGTTGCAAAAAAAGAAAATTGCAAAACAAAAATAGAATATAAAGTAAGTGGAGAAGCATTTTACACAGTACCAAATAAAGAAATTTATATGGTAAAAAAAGTTGTAAAAAAAGTTACAGGTAACAATGCAAAATTAAATTGTAGAGGTGGCACAAGTGACAGCAGATTTTTAGGTTCGATACCACGTCTTGAGCTGGGGTTAAGAAATAATACTATTCATATGGTTAACGAGAGAACATCGATCTCAGATTTAAAAAAGTTAACTAAAATTTATAAGAATATCTTACACAATTATTTCACTTGAAAACTGCAATTATAACATCTGAATCTTCAGAAAAACACATAACAGGTGATGGTCATCCAGAGCAACCGAAAAGAGTGGTTTCAATAATTGATACTTTAAAAAAAAATAAAGAACTGCTTTGGGATAAGCCAGATGTTGTTCCTAATGATATTCTTAATATGACACATTCTGAAGATTATATTAATAATTTAAACAATTCATTTCCTAAAAGTGGCTTAAATTTTTTAGATGGTGATACAGTTGTATCACCTGGAAGTAAGGATGCAGTATTTCAGGCTGCAGGATCAGCTATAAGTGCAATAGATGGAATTGAGAGTAAAAAATATAAAAATGCATTTTGTGTTGTACGACCGCCAGGACACCATGCTGAAAAAAATAAATCGATGGGCTTTTGCTGTATTTCTAATGCAGGTGTTGCAGTTAATTATTTAATAAAAAAATATAATTATAAAAGAATTGCATGTGTAGATTTTGATGTTCATTGGGGAAATGGAAATTATGATGTTATGTATGATAATAAAAATTCATTTTATATATCAACACATCAATATCCATTTTATCCAGGTGGTGGCTCAGAAAAAGACAAGGGAAAGTATAATAATTCTCTTAATATACCTCTTCCTGCAGGCACAAATTCTGAAAAATATTTTAATGCTTATGATAGAGTTTTAGATAGGTTAATTGAATATAAGCCTGATTACTTGATCTTTTCTGCTGGCTTTGATGCACACAAGAACGATCCACTAGCTCAATTTGAACTTTCATCCAAAGATTTTTATGAAATAACAAGAAGAACGCTAAAAGCCACCAATAAATTTACTAATGGAAAAGTGGTATCTTTACTAGAAGGTGGATACGACCTGAAAGCACTTGCTGAAAGTGCTAATTATCATGTAAATGCATTAATCGAGTCGGAAAATAAATAACCATGAAACTATATAAACAAAAATCATCAAATATTGATAACAGGGGACTGTTTGCATCTAAAAAAATAAAAAAAGGAACTAAGATTATTTACTACACAGGTAAAATAATTACAAAAAAACAGACTGAAAATAATCCAAAATTCGATAATGATAAAGCGATTTATCTTTTTAACTTAAATAATAGATATGATTTAGACGGTGATTTTGCTTACAACACTGCGAGACTTATTAATCACTCTTGTGATCCAAACTGCGAAGTTGAAGGCAAAGGTTTAAAATTATGGATTAGTTCCATTAAAGATATAAATAAAAATGAGGAACTAACTTATGATTATGGGTTTAGTTTTGATGAAA
Source organism: uncultured Pelagibacteraceae bacterium (assembly GCA_902615045.1). Taxonomy (GTDB): domain Bacteria; phylum Pseudomonadota; class Alphaproteobacteria; order Pelagibacterales; family Pelagibacteraceae; genus Pelagibacter. The sequence continues at coordinate 13,855 of CACMNP010000001.1, forward strand.
ACTATAAGGATTTTCCTTGTAAGTGTGGCTCCAAAAATTGTTGTGGTTATATAGTTAGAGAAGGATCAAGATGGAGAATAAAAAAGAAAAAAAAGAAATCTAATAAATAATTTTTTCAAGATATAAGCCATGTGCAGGGGCAATAGGAGCACAATTTTTTCTAGATTTTGATTTAAATATACTGGTAAACTTTTTTAAGCTCCATTTTTTTTCACCAAGGTATTTAAGTGAACCAACCATGGATCTAACTTGACTCTTAAGAAATGATTTTGACACAAATTGAATTTTTATAACATTTTTAACTTTGGTTATTTTTGCTTTTTTCATGGTTCTTACCGGACTTTTTGCAGCACAATTAGATGCTCTAAAAGTTGAAAAATCATGAGTTCCAATTAATTTTTTTGCTCCCTTTTTCATCAATTCAACATCAATTTTTTTTTTAATATGCCACTCTCTGTTAAAATTGATAACTGAAGGAGAAGCATCATTTCTAATTAAGTAAGTATACCGTCTTTCTTTTGCAGAATATCTTGAATGAAAAAGCTTATTTTTTTTCTTTATTTTTAAAATAGATATTTTTTTTTTATTTAAAAAGAAGTTTAGTGAATTCAATAGTTTATCTTTTTGAATAATTTTGTTTGTAGTATCAAAGTGAGCTGATTGCTCTTTAGCATGAACTCCTGTGTCTGTTCGTCCAGAACCGTAAATTTTTATTTTTTCTTTTAATAGTTTAGATAGGACAATCTCAATATTTTCCTGGATTGACTTACCTTTTTTTTGAATTTGCCAACCACTGTATAAAGTGCCTTCGTATTCTATTAGAATCTGATATCTATTCACTTGTAATTATTGTTCCTTTTCTAACTTTATTCCCTAATAAAAATTCCTTAATTAATTGAGGGCTCTTGCCCTCTTTTTGTATCTCAATAATATTTATTGAATTTTCACCACATGCTATTGTCATTTGTTCATCGATTACTTCACCGATTTTTGCTGACTGCTTGTTTATTTTGGCTTTTAATATTTTATGTCTTTTGTTGTTAAGCTCAAACCATGCGCCAGGTTTTGGATATAATCCATTTATTTGAGCAATTATTTTACGAGCACTATTATTCCAATCTATCTTTCCCTCTATTTTTTGAATTTTCTTTGCGTATGTAGCTTTTGCATGATCTTGCTTTTTAAATATTGCCTCTCCGTCTAAAACTTTTTGTACATTTTCTAAAATTTTCTCTGTACTCAAATAAGATAATTTTTTTGATAAAATTTCTGCGTTATCTTGATCAAGAATATCTATTGAATATTTATTACATACTGGTCCAGAATCTAATTTTTCATCAATTTTCATAAATGATATACCAGTTTTTTTTTCATTGTTTAAAATAGATCTTTGGATTGGTGCCGCTCCTCTCCATTTTGGTAATAATGAAGCATGAATATTCAAAAAACCTTTTTTACTCAAATCAAGAATTTTTTTTGAAATTAATTGTCCGTATGCAACAACAATTACAAGATCTAAATTTAATTCTTTAAGATATTCAAATTCTTCATCAATTTTTTTTGGAGTTTTAACTTCTAGATTAAGTTCCTCTGCACATATATGAATTGATGATTTCGTGAACTTTTGACCTCTATTTGATTTACTTGGAGGCTGAGTAAATACACAATTAATTTTATATTTTTGATTAATTTTTTTTAGGATAGGCACAGCAAACTGCGGTGTGCCCATGAATACAATATTTGACATTTAAACAACAACTCTATTAGAAGTTTTTTGTTTAGACAATTTTTTTATTATTAAATCTTTTTTAATTTTTGATAAATAATCAATTATTAGTTTTCCATCTAGGTGATTTATTTCATGTTGTAAACATGTTGAGAGTAATCCATCACATTCCATTTCTTTCTTATCGCCATTTTCATCTATATAAGATACAGTACAAATTTCTGGTCTCTCTATCTCAATAAAGGTATTAGGTATTGATAAGCAACCTTCCTCATATGTAGACATTTTTTCACTTAAAGTTTTTATTTGTGGATTAATAAAGCATAAAGGTTCTTTTTCATTTTCATTTTTTGAGACATCTAAAACAACTACTCTTTTAAGTATTCCAACTTGAACAGCTGCCAAACCTATACCATTGTGATGGTACATAGTTTCAAATAAATCTTTTATGAGTTTTTTTTCATTAACATCAACTTTATTTAAAGGCTCAGATTTTTTTCTAAGAATATCATCAGGTACTGTGATTAGTTCTTTTACTGACATAGTTTATTTATTGTTTAGACTTTTAAAGGCAAGACTTCTATTAGAATTTCGTTCCTTAAATCTACATTTTTTAGCTCATTCATAGTTGAAACTAATAAATTCACAGTGTTTATATCTAGATCTTCAAGGTTACTTTCACCAACAATATCTACTATTTTAATTAATAATAAGCCTAACTCTCCATTCGATAGCATTTGTTTTATATCAGAGGAAAATTGATAGTTGTATTCATAAAGGTTTGCGTATTTTTTATCTATTTTTACTCCATCTGATTTAAGCGATTCAATAAGAATCATATCTTTTGTTGAAAAAACATATTTTTTGTTTCTTTTAATTTTTTTTAAAATATCGTTGGTTTCCTTTTCAGCTTTAGGCAAACTAGTTTTATTTAAAAAGTAATTTAATAATTTTGACTGATGTATTTTTTTATTATTAAATTTTATCTTCCTCTTTTTTTTTAACTTATTGCCGGTATGATTTTCATAAAAGGTAGTAAAATTTGAGGGAACATCGTCTTTTTTTATTTTTTTTAATATTACTTTGATTTCATTATCAAACGCATTATCTAATTTTTTTTTTTGGAAAGATTTATATAGTTCAGATGTCATACTTAATCTTTGTTTGACATCAACAGATAAAAGTAATCTTTGATATAATAAAGCTCTGCCCTCATAATCTGGAAGTAGCTTATAAGCATCTTTAGCATTTAATAGTTGTGTTATGTTAAATTGAAATTTTTTATATGTATCTAGTAGTTCTCTCTCATCAAATACATTTTCGTGAGTTGCTCTTTCTAATAATCTTAAATCTTCTGGATTTTCAATATCAAAGGAATTTGCATTTTTAAGAATATTTGATGACGACAAATAACTCCAGATATATCTAGGTGAGTCCATTTTTGGCTCATAATTAAAATCATTATTTGTTTTATGAGATAAGTGAAAATATAAAATATTTTCGTCTGAAATTATTTCATCTTTGCTTGCATAACCCATTAATATATTAAATTTATTTTCAAAAAAAGTGTCAATCTCATCCAACTCTTTTGACAAATCAAAAAGTAGTTGAGCTTGTTCTTTTTTATCCTCTAGAATTAAACAATAAATTTTAAAATTATTTAAATATTTATCAGTAATAGCACCACTAATATTAAATATTTCACATGCTTTTTTTACTTCAGAGTTTGAAAGAAAATATTCTGAATAAAATTTAATCAATTTATTTTTATTTGAGACTTCAGAATTATTGATTAAAAATTCTTTAATTAATTCAAAATCTTTTTTGTTTATTAAATGATTAAATTTAAACTCTAAAAATTCCTCTTCAGTAATATTATTTGTTGGAATATATGAATTTGTTAGTAAAGCTATGTCTAATATTTTTTTTGAAAATTCAGATAAGTTTCTATTTAAATTTTTATTTAATATACTTTTAATTAACTCACCATCACTGTTCGACCACATGTCAATTTTTAAGCCATTCTGCGCAGGATCATATAATCCAGCTAATTTTATAGTGGATGACTCGATTTCTTTATTTATCATTATCTCGGAACTAGATTGAACTGATAATGTTGTATTAGTATTTAGATTATTACTTGCGTTTATATTTGAGGTTGAATTCTCTTTGTTAACAATGTCTTTTTTTTCAATTTTCCAAATATCGATTGGTTCATTTGCAAAAGAATAATTATAAAAAAATAAAATTAAGGTTATTTTGAATATTATTTTACTTAATTGTTTTAAAATTTTCATTAGGCAAAATCACTTCAATTTTTTTGTTGGGGGATGGGAAATCAATCTGACTCAAAACAACAATAGACAAAATCAATATAAAAAAAATAATTCCAGCTTTAATTGCAAATTTCATATTATGTTATATTCCTTTGTAGTATAATGTTTTAAAAGCATATAATTTTGTAAAATCAAAATAAGACATATTTGTGTTTTTTCAACTTAGAAATATATGGAATCAAATAAAAATCTAGTTTTAGTAGGTATGATGGGCTCGGGAAAGACATTAATAGGAAAATTGATTTCTAAACAAACCAAACTTAAATTTATTGATATAGATAATAAAATTGAAGAGAAAGAAAAAATGAAAATTGCAGAAATTTTCAAAAAAAAAGGAGAAAGATACTTCCGTGAATGTGAAGAAGAAATAACATTATTATCTTTAAAAGGTGAGAAACAAATTTTATCACTTGGTGGAGGTGCATATATTAATACTAATATTAGGAAAGAATGTAAGAAAAGTTCTTTTAGTTTTTGGTTGAATTGGAAAAAAGATATAATAATTAAAAGAATAATTGGTAGCAAAAAAAGACCTCTGGCTATGACATTAAGTGATACAGATCTAGAGAGACTAATAAATGAAAGGGCTAAAATATATGGTTTGGCAGATTTCACAATTAATTGTGATCAGCTAAATAAAAATCAAATAGCAAATAAAATTATAAAAAAATATGAAATCAAAAATAATAAAGGTTAAAACTAAAAGTAAAAATTACGAAGTTCATATTGGTAACAATCTAATTCCAAAATTAAAAAATATTTTAAAAAAAAATAAATTATTATTTTCAAAATGTTTGATTGTAGTTGACAATAAGATACCAAAAAAATTTAGAATATTACTATTAAGAAGTTTAAAAAATGAAAAAATTTATACTTTAGGTTTTAGTGCAAATGAGAAAAACAAAAGTAACCTAAGTATCGATAAAATACATAATGTTTTATTTAAAAATAATTTTTATAGAGAAGACTGTATAATTTCATTTGGTGGAGGAATTACTGGAGATGTAGTTGGATATGCGGCCAGCACATTTAAAAGAGGAATAAAATTTATTAACATACCCTCTACTTTATTAGCTCAAGTTGATTCTTCTATAGGTGGTAAAACAGGTATTAATAATAAATTTGGAAAAAATCTTATAGGAAGTTTTTATCAGCCAGATTTAGTAATTTCAGATATTAATTTACTACGTTCCCTCCCCAAAAGAGAAATTATATGTGGATATGCTGAGATATTAAAAAGTAGTTTAATTGATAGCAAAAAAAATTTTATTTTTTTAGATAAAAATTTTAATAAGATTTTAAATCTCAAAGGAAATTTTATAATAAATGCAATTTTAAATAGCTGTTTATTAAAAAAAAAAATTATTGAAAAGGATGAAAAAGAAAAAAATTTAAGAAAATCTTTAAATCTTGGCCATACTTTTGCTCACGCATATGAGGCTAGTCTTGGTTACTCAAAAAAATTAAATCATGGAGAAGCTGTTATATTTGGTTTAATGAATGCTGTAAATTTTAGTAAAGAAAAAAAAATTATTTCAAATTCAAATGAAGAATTAATAAACAATCATATTAGAAAGATAGAAATTAAAAATAAATATAAAGACCTTTTTAATAAAAGGAAAATTAAATCAATTCTTAATTTTATGAAAAGTGACAAAAAAAATAAATCAGACAATATAAACTTAATTTTAATAAGGAATTTTGGAAAATTAAACCTAAATTATCAGGCCAAATCTAGTGAATTGAACAAGTTTTTATTAAAAGAATTAAGTAAAGCTTATTTGTAAAGAATGAATATCAGTTTTCAATTCTTCGCTTAAAATTTTGTAGATTATTTTATTAGACTGAATTCTATTCGTTTTTTTTAATATTTCAGAATTTATTTCTAATTTAATATGATATTTGCCTTTCTGATGTGAATTGTGTTTTAAATGCTTATAAGTGTTATCAATTATCTTTACATTTTTTATAGAACTGTCATTCAAAAGTTTATTTTCAATTTTTTTTGAAAGTTGATTAATATCCATTAAACTTGATATTATATTATATGAAAAATATTTGTGAATGGAATAATTGCAATGAGGAGGGACTTTACAAAGCTCCAAAAGAAAAGGATAACAGCAAAGAATATAGGCTTCTATGTCTGGAGCATGTAAGAGAGTTTAATAAAAGCTGGAATTATTTTTCAGGAATGAGCGACGAACAAGTAATCAACTTTTTAAAGTCTGACATAACATGGCATAAGCCAACACAAAGTTTCAGCTCTTCAGATAATTTTTTCAAAATATTGTGGAATAACACTTTAAAAGATGAAAATGGAAAGTTTAAAGATTTTAGTAACTTGAATCATATGAATAAGTTTAAGTTTAATAGCAATGACCTTAAAGCCTTTGAAATTTTGGGTGTTGGAGTCGGTTTAAAATGGGCTAAAATACAAGAAAAATTCAAAAGACTTGTGAAAAAATTTCACCCTGATATGAATGCTGGCAATAAAAAATTTGAAGATAAGCTTAAAGTGATAACTTTAGCTTATACCCAATTAAAAAATACATATAAGGATAAAATTGACAACAAATATTGAACAAACTCCAGATATTAAATTATCGATTAAACAAACATTCGGTATTGACTCTGATATGGAAGTGGATGCATTTTCAAAAAAAACTGATTATGTGCCAGATATAGATAAAACTTATAAATTTGATAAAGATACAACCTTAGCAATTCTTTCTGGATTTTCATTTAATAAAAGAGTCTTAGTACAAGGTTATCACGGAACAGGTAAATCAACACATATAGAACAAATTGCAGCCAGATTGAACTGGCCATGTATCAGAATTAACTTGGATAGCCATGTTAGTAGAATAGATTTAATTGGAAAAGACTCAATCGTAATTAAAGATGGCAAACAAGTTACAGAATTCAAGGAGGGAATACTTCCTTGGTCGATACAAAATCCAGTAGCTTTAGTATTTGATGAATATGATGCTGGTAGACCAGATGTGATGTTTGTAATTCAAAGAGTTTTAGAAGCTGAGGGAAATTTTACTTTATTAGATAAGAATAAGGTCATTAAACAAAATAAATATTTTAGATTATTTGCAACTTCAAATACTGTTGGTTTAGGAGATACAACAGGCCTCTATCATGGAACACAACAAATAAATCAGGGGCAAATGGATAGATGGAACATCGTTACAACATTAAATTATTTAGCTTTGGAAAAAGAAATGGAAATTATTTTAGGAAAAAACAAGTCTCTAGATAATAATAAAGGTAAAGAGAGAGTTGCAAATATGATAAAAGTTGCGACATTAACAAGAAAAGGCTTTATGGCAGGAGATATTTCAACTGTTATGAGTCCTAGGACAGTACTACATTGGGCAGAAAATTCTGAAATATTTAAAGACGTGGGCTATGCATTCAGAGTAACTTTTTTAAATAAATGTGATGATGTAGAAAAGAATACAATCGCAGAATACTATCAAAGATGTTTTGGTGAAGAATTACCAGAGTCGATGATAAATATTCAGGTTTAATGAACAAAGATGATCTTATAAAAGAGCAATTTAAAGAAGCTTTAAACTCAACGATTAAAGCCATTTCAGGTGAAACACATCCATTAAAAGATAAAAAAAATTTAAAAGAATTTAATATTTCTAAATTTGATAATTTAAAAGATAAAGAAAACTTTGTTAAATTAAGAGCCGAGGCAGATTCAGAGGCATTAAAAAGAAAATTTTCTGATAACTCTACTTTGGAACAAAATATTCCAAAAACACCTACTTGCCATACACTATATAAAATTTCTGAGAAAATAAGATATGAACTCTTAGGATCACAAATGATGAGGGGAATTTCTAAAAATTTAATGACCAAATACAACAATAAGATTGGTATGGCAAAATCTGAAAATATAAAAAAGAAAGAGGAATCTAATGTTTCTGAAGCTTTTGAATATTACATGCTTAGTAAACTAATGAACGTAAGTTTATCAGAAAGCGCCAAAAAAATCTTATCATACTGGAAAGATGATTTTGAAAAATCTTTAGATAAACACATAGAATTTTTAAAAGAAAATGCAGAGAATCAAGACATATACAATTCCAAAATATCAGAAATTCTCCAGAATATGGAGATCTTTGAGTCTGAAGAAGAAAACAAAAGGGAAGAGCAGAATGAAGATGAGCAAGATAATAACAACTCAAAAGATGAACAAAAAACAGATAATGGAGAATCTCAGGAAAGAGAAGAGGAAGACAGTATCAATGAAGGTGTTGATAGTTCTGACGAAATGAATGAATTTAGACTTGATGAACAACTTGGAAATGATGATGCTGAAAACAATGAAATAGAAAATATTGTTCAGAAAAAAAATTTAGGAATAAGTAATAAAGAATATAAAATATATACTTCAGAATTTGATGAGACAGCAAAAGCAGAAACATTGGAAAATTCAGAGGAAATTTCTAAATTAAGAAAAAATTTAGATCAACAGCTAACTAGTTTCCAAGACATAATTACAAAACTCGCAAATAAATTACAAAGACAGTTACTTGCAAAACAAAATAGATCTTGGGAATTTGATCTTGAAGAGGGTTTATTAGATAGTTCAAAATTACCAAGAATAATAATTGATCCATATAATTCTCTTTCCTTTAAAAAAGAGAAAGATTTGGAGTTTAAAGATACAGTTGTGACTTTACTCATAGATAATTCTGGATCAATGAGAGGAAGGCCAATAACTATTGCTGCTCTTTGCGCCGATATATTATCTAGAACACTAGAGAGATGTTCTGTTAAAGTGGAAATTCTTGGCTTCACAACAAAGAATTGGAAGGGCGGTAAGAGTAGAGAAAAGTGGAATAAACTTGGAAAATTAAAAAATCCAGGACGTTTGAATGACTTAAGACATATAATTTATAAATCTGCTGATACTCACTGGAGACAATCAAAAAAAAATTTAGGCTTAATGCTAAAAGAGGGTTTGCTTAAAGAAAATATTGATGGTGAAGCTATTACTTGGGCTTTCAATAGACTTAAAAAAAGAAAAGAAGAAAGAAAAATTCTTATGGTTATTTCAGATGGAGCTCCAGTTGATGACTCAACATTATCTGTTAACTCAGGTGATTTTTTGGAAAAACATCTAAAGCAAACTGTAAAAACAATAGAAAACAAAAGTGATATAGAAATTCTTGCAATAGGTATAGGCCACGACGTTTCGAGATATTACAAAAAAGCGATAAAAATAGCTGATGTTCAAGAGTTAGGAGATGTAATGATTGGTCAGCTTAGTGGTTTGTTTGAAAATAATAAAAAATTACACTAATTTTTTTAAATTTTTATTTTCCCACTCTATTTTTACTTCAGCTCCACCTCTAGTTTCTGAATTTCTAATTGTTATTTTGGCAGAATTTTTTTCTAACAAAGTTTTGCCTATAAAAATCCCTAAGCCTAACCCAGTTTTTTTACTATCTTTAGGTTTAAGTGTCTTAATATAAGGCTCTCCAATCTTATTAAGTATATCTTTTGGTATACCAGGACCATCATCCTCTATTGTTATTTCAGTCCTTTGACTGTCACTTTTGATAGCAATATAAATATTTTCACTTGAAAATTTGTTAGCATTTCCAATAAAATTCCTCAAACCATAAACAATTTCAACAGATTTTAGTATTTCAAATGAGTTAGAATCTTGCTCTTTATCAATATTGAAATTCTTATTTGAAATTTCCTGAAATGAGTTAACTATCTCATTGATATAATCGTAAAGCGTTTTATTTTTGTCAATAAAATCGTCTTCTATAGTAGGATTTAATGTTAGTTTTTTTAAAATATCGTTACACCTGTTAACTTGACTAATTAATAGTTCAAGATCTTTTTTTACATCGTCATTGTCTTTAAATTGATCAAATAAATCGTGAGAAATAATTTTAATTGTAGACAATGGAGTGCCAAATGAATGGGCCGCAGCTGCAGCTTGTCCCCCGAGTGAAACAAGCTCGTGTTCTTTAGAAATTACTTCTTGGATTTTATCTAAAGCATCTTTCCTAAGATTTGTTTCTTGTCCAAAAATAAAAGCGAAATAATTCAAAAAAAATAATGCAATTATCAGTGCTAGAGGAATTGCATAGTAATAATACAAGCTGATACTATATTCATCCAATGGTTTTGGCATTTCATAATGATAAAAAGTTAAAAATATAATTGATGCTAGAGTAATTACAATTAAAGCAATATTTGTTTTAATATTTAAATTGGATGCAGCGAATACGCTTGGAATCAAAAGAAATATTGAAAATGGATTTAAAATACCTCCAGATAAATAAAGCAAAGCGCTTAATTGAAGAATATCTAAAGATAAAAAATTAAAAGAGGAAATATTTGAAAGTAAAGGTTTTTTATAGAAAAATATTAAGTATAGATTACTTAAAACCCCAACAAAAATAATCAGATTAGATAAAATAAAATTGAATTCAAAATTAAAAACAAATTTTACCGTGTTTATAGTTATAAATTGACCTAAAATTCCTATCCATCTTAAATTTACATAAGTAGACTTATTTAATGATGCTGTTTTGACAGACTCTTTTAAATCCATCTAAATGTCTAAGTTTGAAACGTTTATTGCGTTTTCAACAATAAAATCTTTTCTTGATGAAACATCGTTACCCATTAAGGTTTGTATCAAATCTTGATCTTTTTTACTATTCTTTGAATATTGAACCTGCAATAAATTTCTTGTTTCAGGATTTAAAGTTGTATTCCATAATTCATCAGGGTTCATTTCACCCAGTCCTTTAAATCTTTGTATATTTAATTTGGACTTTTCGATTTGAAGAATATTGTTAAATTCTTTAGAATTTTTTTTATATTTTTTAATATCCTTCGAATTTTTTATTAAATAACTTTCAAGCTCATTTTCATCTTTGATATATATGCTTTTATTTCCTTTATTAATTTTAAATAAAGGTGGCTGAGCAAGATAAACATGTCCAAACTCAATTAATTTATCAAATGGTTTATTATTAAAAAAAGTTAATAATAATGCTCTTATATGTGAGCCATCAACATCAGCATCTGTCATTATTATTATTTTTCCATATCTTAAATCTTTGAGATCTATATCCTCATTTTTTGGATCAAGACCAAGTGCGTTAATCAATGTAACTATTTCATTTGATGAAATCATCTTTGATAAGCTTTTAGTTCTTAAATCATTAGCACTTCCATTCTTTTTCGATCCATTAAGGTCTGTAAAAGTATTTAATATTTTTCCTCTAAGCGGCAAAACTGCTTGATTTTCACGGTTTCTGCCTTGTTTGGCTGAACCGCCAGCTGAGTCACCCTCTACAATAAATAATTCAGTACCATCTTGCTTTGAGTTTTGACAATCGGCTAATTTTCCAGGCAATCCCGTTAATTCTAAGGCTCCTTTTCTTCTTACATTTTCTCTTGCTTTTCTTGCTACATCTCTAGCTACAGCAGCTTGGATAATTTTAGTTAAGATAATTTTTGAAATCGATGGATTTTGATCAAACCAAATAGACAACTTCTCATTAACGATAGTTTCAACAATATTTCTAACTTCTGATGAGACTAATTTATCTTTTGTTTGAGATGAAAATTTAGGGTCAGGAATTTTGATAGAAAGAACTGAGGTCAATCCTTCTTTAACGTCATCTCCTGATAAAGAAACTTTATTTTTTTTTAACAAATTTTGTTCATTAGCATATTTATTTACTACTCTTGTTAATGCACTTCGAAATCCAAGAAGATGTGTTCCTCCGTCTTTTTGATAAATGTTATTAGTATAAGGTAATACATCTTCACTATACCCTGCATTCCACTTAAGGGAGCATTGAACATCAATATTATTTTTTAAACCTTCAATGTAAATTGGTTTTTTAAAAAGTTCATTTTCATTTTTGTTTTTTAAACTTTCTTTTTTCTCATCAATGAATTGCACAAATTCACTGATACCTCCTTCAAATTTGAACTCTAATGTTTTTGGTTTTTTTTGTCTTAAATCGCTTAAAACTATTTTTATACCCTTATTTAAAAAAGCTAACTCTCTCATCCTTTTTTCTAAAATAGAAAAACTAAATTTAATGGATGAAAATATATCTTTGGATGGAACAAAATTAATTTCGGTTCCACTAGTTTTTGATTTTCCAACTTGTTTTAAAGAAGTTTTGGCATCTCCGTCTTTAAATTCTATATAAAATTTTTTATTATCTCTATTAATTGTAAGTTTTAATCTCTCAGAAAGAGCATTAACAACTGAAACACCTACCCCGTGTAGTCCTCCAGAAACTTTATAAGAATTGTGATCAAATTTACCACCAGCATGAAGTTGGGTCATTATAACTTCTGCAGCTGATTTTTTTTCACCCTTGTGAATATCAACAGGAATTCCTCTGCCGTCATCAATAACTGTTACAGAGTTATCATCGTTTATACTTATTTCAATTTTTTTACAAAAACCAGCTAGAGCTTCATCAATAGAATTATCTACAACTTCATAAACCATATGATGTAATCCAGTCCCATCATCGGTGTCGCCAATATACATACCTGGCCTTTTTCTTACAGCTTCTAAACCTTTTAGGACTTTTATGGAGTCAGCTTGATAATTATTTGAATTATTTTTTGTCATTAATTTTTAATAAGGAAGAAATTTTTATAACATTTTTACAAAAAATTTAAAAATGTTAGAAGTGCAAATGCTTAAATTAGTGTTGAATACCAACGTTTTTTTGATGCTTTTTAGATTTTTTTTCTATTTAACTAAAATCCGTTAAAAAGATCATTTTTCTAATAAAAATATGGCGGAGAGAATGGGATTCGAACCCATGATAGAGTTTCCCCTATACACGCTTTCCAAGCGTGCGCCTTCAACCGCTCGGCCACCTCTCCTTTAATCACTATTTCTAAATACACATAATGATGTATTTCTTATATTTAAGATGTTTTTCTCTTTGGAAATTTCATTTAAGTAATTCACAACATTTTTAGCAGACTGTTTACTAGGAACGTAATCATGCCATAAAATTATTCCGTTTTTGTTGAGCATCTTGAATGATTTCTCCGTATCATTTTTTACAACGGAATAAGTATGACCTCCATCTATAAATATTAAATCAAATTTATTTTTATATTTACTCTCATCAAACTTTGTTGAATCTTCAAAAATAATATTAATTTTATTTTCAACATCAGTACCTGAAAATAGAAATTTTTCATATATGCTCTCATTTATTATATTTCTAAATGAAATCTTATTATCTATATTTTTTTTATTTAAATTTTTTACCTGATCTGGCCCAATAGTTAAGGATGTAATTTTAGCATCTTTATTTGAATTAAGCGCCATTAAATAAGTAGTTTTTCCACTACAAGTACCGAATTCAAATATATTATTACTTTTTTTACTTAATACAGATATTATCCATGCTTCATAATCAGAGGTCATTCCTACAATTTTATTTTGTGGAGAAATAAAAAAACTTTTAATTATAGTGTCTTCTTTTGGGCCTTTTAAATTTTTGCTTATCAATTTCTCATCAAAAATATTGTCTAGCTCAGATATATTTATTTGTTTTATTTTACTTTTATAAAAAAAATTTCTAACTTTTTTTTTATTTGTTTTATATGTTAAAAATAAAATTATTAAAAATAAAATTAAGATTATAATATCTTTTGTCATTCTTTATTAATTCTTAAAACACCTATGAATGCTTCTTGAGGAATCTCAACTTTTCCAAATTGTTTAGCTCTAGCTTTACCTTTTTTCTGTTTTTCTAGAAGTTTTCTTTTTCTATCCGTCGCTCCACCTCCATGAATTTTTGTCAATACATCCTTTTTAAATCCTTTGATAGTTTCTCTAGCAATAATTTTACCTCCGATAGCCGCTTGGATCGGTATCATAAAATTATGCCTTGGAATTAAATCTTTTAATTTTTCACAGACCTCTCTACCTGTAGTTTGAGCAAAATCTTTATGTATCATCATCGCAAGAGCATCAACAGGTTCTGAGTTTACAAGTATATTCATTTTTACCAGATCTCCTTCTTTGTGATCAATAATCTCATAATCAAAACTAGCATATCCACTTGTCATAGATTTAAGACGATCATTAAAATCAAATACGACTTCATTTAATGGTATCTCATAATTAATTACTGCACGATTTCCTGAATAACTTAAATTAGTTTGAATACCTCTTTTGTTTTGACATAACTTAATGATTGATCCTAAATACTGATCTGGGGTAATAATTGTAGCTTTAATCCATGGTTCTTCAATAAATTTTATAAAAGTAGGATCTGGTAAATTTGATGGATTTTGGAGTTCAACAGTTTCACCATTATTTAAGTGAACTTTATAAACAACACCAGGTGTTGTGGTTAATAAATTAATATCAAATTCTCTTTCAAGCCTTTCTGTAATTATTTCAAGGTGTAAAAGACCTAAAAATCCACATCTAAAACCAAGTCCTAGGGCAGATGATGATTCTGCTTCATAAGAAAAACTTGCATCATTTAATTGTAATTTAGCAAGTCCATCTTTTAATTTTTGATATTCAGAACTATCTACAGGAAATAAACCACAAAAAACTACTGGTTTACTTGGTTTGAAACCTGGTAATGCATCTTTGAGAGGATTTTCTGCATCACATATAGTGTCTCCAACTTTAGTTTCAGATAAAATTTTAATACCAGTTGTAATAAAACCTATTTCTCCAGCGTTAAGTTCGCTAACATCTTTTGCCTTAGGTGTAAAAACACCAACTTTTTCAACAATATATTCTTGATTTGTAGACATCATTTTTATTTTCATATTTTTTTTTAGTTTTCCGTCTATAATTCTAACCAATATAACTACTCCAAGATAAGTGTCATACCAGCTATCAACTAATAAACATTTCAATTTGCTATTTTTTTCACCTTTAGGTCCAGGCAAAGAATTAATAATTTGTTCAAGGATTTCATCTATTCCTTCTCCGGTTTTTCCAGAGCACGGAACAGAATTAGATGTATCTATGCCAATAACATCTTCAATTTGATTATTTGTTCTCTCAAGATCAGATGCTGGTAGATCAACTTTATTTAATACTGGAATAATCTCATGATTTATATCAAGTGCTTGATATACATTTGCAAGTGTTTGGGCTTCTACCCCTTGGGTGCTATCGACAATTAATATTGAGCCCTCGCACGCATAAAGGCTTCTACTTACTTCATAACTAAAATCTACATGTCCTGGTGTATCTATAATATTTAAAATATAATTTTTGCCATTTTTAGCTTTATAATTTAATTTAACTGTTTGTGCTTTAATTGTTATTCCTCTCTCTCTTTCTATATCCATAGAGTCAAGCACTTGAGATTTCATTTCTCTATCACTCAAACCTCCACATTTATGAATTATTCTGTCAGCTATAGTTGATTTGCCATGATCTATATGAGCTATAATTGCAAAATTCCTAATGTTATCTATTGTATTGCCCATTTTTAGGATCTAATTTTTGCGCCAGACTTTGACTCAACTGAAGAGATAATTAGTTTATTAATGTAGTCCAGGTCATTTTCATTTAATGTTTTTTCTTCTGACTGAATAGTTACATTAACAGCTATAGATTTTTTTCCCTCTGGGATATTTTCTCCCTCAAATACGTCAAATACTCTTACTGACTTAATTAATTTGTTATCAACAGATTTAATTATATTAACTAATTCTTGAGATTTAAAATTTTTATTAATAATAAATGCAAAATCTCTCTCTGATTTTTGATAATCAGAAAATTTATATTCAGATTTTGAATCTTTTATTTTTTGTTTTGACTCTTTTATGTAATCAAGACAAATTTCAAATATTACCAAACCTTCAGTTTTTATATCTAATTTTTTTATTATGTTTGGATGTATTTCACCAAAATATGCTATAGCATTTTTTTCTTTTTTATTTTGGTATACTCCTCCAGATTTTCCTGGGTGATAGTAAGAAGGAGTTCTATCATCTATAATAATATCATCTTTATTAATCCCTGCTTCATAAAGACTTTTTATTACATCTTTTTTAACATCGAATGTATCTACAATTCTCTCTTTATCATTCCAAGATAGTCTTGAAACCTTTCCTGCTCTTACAGCTCCTATCACAGTCAGTTGATCTCCAGGATTTTTTCCTTTAAACGACGGACCAATTTCAAATAAAGAAATATCCTTAAATCCTCTATCTAAGTTTTTCTTTAAATAGAATATCAAATTTGGGAAAATAGAATTTCTTAGAACATTTAGATCTGAACTAATCGGATTTACAATTGGTATTTCTTTATCATTTTCTTTAAATAATTGATTAATTTTAGAATCTGTAAATGACCATGTCACAGTCTCTAAATAACCTTTAGATGCGACAGATCTTTGTAAAAAATGAAATAATTTCTGATAATAATTAAGTGTAGGCTTTAATCTTGTCTTAACAGGATCTGAAGTATTAATATGTTCGTAGCCTTTTATTCTTACTATTTCTTCAACAATATCAATTGATTGAGTTATGTCTGGTCTCCAAGAAGGTACTACTAACTTTAAAATTTTTTTATTCTTAGTTATATTAAAACCTAGTTTTTCAAGTATTTTAATTAATTCTTTATTTTCAACATTAAATCCGGTTGTTTTTTCAAAGAGAAATGGGTCAAAATTAATTATTGTTTTTTTATAATTTTCAATTTTTTTTACATCTAGATTGCTTATTTCACCTCCACAAATTTGTTTTATTAGCTCAGATGCTTTTATTAATCCTTCTTCAATTGAAAGGGGATCTATGCCTCTTTCGAATCTGAATTTTGCATCTGTATCTATATTTAATTGTTTAGAGGTTTTTCTTATTGAACGTGGTAAAAAATAAGCAGATTCTAATAATATGTTTTTAGTCGAATATTCTGTTCCAGATCTTGTCCCACCAATTATGCCGCCGAGACCAAGGACTCCGGATCTGTCAGAAATAACGCACATATCATTTTCTAAAATATATTTTTTGTTATCTAAGGCTTCGAAGCTTTCTCCTTTAGAAGAACTTCTAACAATAATTTCATTATCTATTTTATCTGCATCATAAGCGTGTAATGGTCTATTTAAATCAAACATTACGTAATTAGTAATATCGACTATCGCAGATATTGGTTTTTGGCCTAAAGACAGAATTTTATCTTTTAGCCATTTTGGACTCTCTTTATTTGTTACACCTTTTATTAAACAACTTCCAAATATTGTGCATCCTTGGGCTTTTTCTTTTTTTATTGTTACGTTTATATTTTGATTACCTCTATATTTTAAATTAGATTTTTTATTAATTTTTAATTTACCAGCGCCAGCAGCAGATAAATCTCTAGCAATTCCTCTTACTCCTAAACAGTCTGGTCTATTGGGCGTAATTGATAAATCTATTACTTTTTCAGAAGTGTTTTTAAAATATTTTTCACCAATTTTATTTGCATATTTATTGTTTTTTAATTCTATAATTCCATCACTTTCATTGGATAATAGTAATTCTGACTCAGAACAGAGCATTCCATATGATGTTACACCTCTTATTTTACTTACAGATAATTTCATCTGATTTTTAGGAATAATCGATCCTGGAGGTGCATAAACAGTCAAAAGACCATTTTTTGCATTTGGGGCTCCACATACTACTTCAATTGTTTTGTCGCTACCTATGTCAACATCACATAACTTCAACCTGTCAGCATTTGGATGAGTTTTGGCATTGATAATTTTTGCAACAATAAATGTATCTAATTCAGATGTAGAACTCTCAAAACTTTCTACTTCTAGACCAATATTAGTTAATTTATCTATTATTTGATTATTGTTAAATTTTGTATCAAGATGGTTTTTTAACCAGTCAACTGTAAACTTCATCTACTTAGTCCTCTATAATTTGAAGGGACATCCAATGGATCAAAGCCAAAGTGACTTAACCATCTATAATCAGTCTCAAAAAAGGCTCTTAAATCATTAATTCCATATTTTAACATTCCAAGTCTGTCTATGCCAATTCCAAAGGCATATCCTTGATATTTACTTGGATTAACATTTACATTTTTTAAAACATTTGGATGAACCATCCCACAGCCTAGAATTTCTAACCATTTATTACCTTCACCAATTACTATCTTTCCATTTTTAATTTCATATCCTATATCTACTTCTGCTGAAGGTTCAGTAAATGGAAAATGACTTGGTCTGAATCTCATTTTAATTTTATCAACTTCAAAAAACTCCTTAATAAAATAATTTAAACATCCTTTTAAATGTCCCATATTTATATTCTTATCTATATGAAGTCCCTCAACTTGATGAAACATCGGAGCATGGGTTTGATCACTATCTGATCTGTAAGTTCGTCCAGGAGCAATTATTTTAAAAGGAGGTTTACCTTTTAGCATAGTTCTTACCTGAACTGGAGATGTGTGTGTTCTCAAAAGTAATTCCTTATTATTATCAAGGTAAAAAGTATCATGCATATCTCTAGCTGGATGGTTATCCGGTGTATTTAATGCTGTAAAATTATTATATTCATTTTCTACATCTGGGCCTTCCTCAACACTAAATCCTATTTCAGAAAATATAGATGAAATTTCATCTATTACCTGGGAGACTGGATGAATTTTACCAATTTCAATGTTTCTTTCTGGAAGAGTTACATCAATTTTTTCTTTCTCAAGCTTTATGTTAATTTCTTTAGTTTCAATTTCTTGAATTTTGATTGATATTTTATTTTGAAGTTCATCTTTAATACTATTTAAATCTGAGGCTAATTTTTTTCTTTCTTCTACAGAAATCGAACCTAATTTTTTAAATTCATTCGATATAATTCCATTTTTTCCAAATAGTTCAGATTTGATGTTATTTACTTTTTCAATGTTATTTTCTGTGTTAAGCTTATCGATATAATCATCTTTTATTTTTTTAATATCAGACATTTTAATAGAATATTTGTTAAAGGAAGAAAAACAATAGTCTTGATTAATTTAATGCTGCTTGAGCCCTTTTAACTATAGTTTTGAATGCTTCGGGGTTATCGTAAGCAATTTCTGCAAGAATTTTTCTATCTAATTTAATTCCTGATTTGCTTAAACCATTAATAAACTTTGAATATGTTATACCTTCGGATCTGACACCAGCATTAATTCTTTGTATCCACAGTGATTTAAAATCCCTTTTTTTATTTCTTCTATCTCTATAAGCATACTGCATAGCTTTTTCCATTGCTTGTCTTGCAACTCTTATTGTATTTTTTCTTCTTCCCCACTGACCTTTAACAGCTTTTAAAACTTTTTTGTGTTTAGCTCTGCTTGTAACTCCTCTTTTAACTCTTGCCATTTTATCCTCTTAAGCTGTAAGGCATATAAGATTTTACTATCTTACCATCTTGTTTGGATAAAACAGTTGTGCCTCTTTGTTTTCTAATTTGTGAATTTGTTCTTTTAATCATGCCGTGTCTTTTTCCAGCCTGTGGGGTAATAACCTTACCTTTAGCTGAGATTTTAAATCTTTTTTTTGCTGAACTTTTTGTTTTTAACTTAGGCATAATTTTCGGGGTTATACAAATATTAAATTAAATTTACAACTAGAAATATGGCTTATAAAGGCTGGATTACCATAATCATTTGCTTTCCATCAAATTTTGGCTGAAGCTCTACTCTTCCAATAGTCTCCATGTCTGCCTTAATTTTATCCATTAATTCATTGCCAAGGTTTGAATGTTGTAATTCTCTCCCTTTAAACCTTATTGTAAATTTGACTTTATCGCCTTTTGCCAAAAATTTTTGAGCATTTTTAATTTTGAAAGTGTAGTCATGAACTTCTGTAACTGGCCTTAATTTTATTTCTTTTAATTCAATTTTCTTTTGTTTTTTTTTTGCTTTGTTAGCTTTTTTTTGTGCGTCGTATTTATATTTACCCATGTCCATAATTTTGCAGACAGGGGGTTTTGCATTCGGAGCAATTTCAATTAAATCTAAACCTTCATTTTTTGCTTTATTAATAGCTTCATTTAAATTTAAAATTCCTAAATTTTCTCCATCACTTGCAATAACTTGAACTTCATTTGATGTAATCCTGTTGTTAGACCTTGGGCCTCTTGCTTTAGTTCTTTTTTGAAAATAATTTTGTTTAAATTCTGCCACTTAGATTGAAGGGGCTTTATTTAGATCGGAGTATTTTTTTATAAATTCTTTTAAAGCCATATTTTCTTGTTTATTAGAATCCAATCTTCTAATAGTTACACTGTTGGAGTCAACTTCTTTTTTTCCACAAATCAATAACATTGGTACTTTTGTTAAAGAATGATCTCTTATTTTATAATTTAAATTGTGATTTTTAAGATCCACCTCGACAATCAAACCAACCCGTTTTAATTCCTTAGCTACACTTTTAGCATATTCATCAAAATCACTAGAGATTGGAATAACTACTGCCTGTAAAGGTGATATCCAAAATGGTAGCTTGCCTGCATAATTCTCTATAAGTATACCTATGAACCTTTCTAAAGATCCAAATAATGCTCTGTGTAACATTACAGGTACTTTTTTAGTTCCATCTTTATCAACAAAAGAAGCTCCTAATCTACCTGGTAAATTTAAATCTACTTGCAAGGTTCCACACTGCCAATCTCTACCGATTGCATCTCTTAAAACAAATTCAATTTTTGGTCCATAAAATGCGCCCTCACCTTTATTAATTGAGTACTCTAGCTTTGTCGCTTTGATTGCCTCTAATAACGCAGCCTCTGATTTATCCCAAACTTTATCATCACCAACTCTTAAATCTGGTCTATCTGAATATTTTAAAATAACATCTTCAAAACCAAGATCTTTATAAATTTCTAAAATTAAATTTGTAACACTCAAACATTCTTCGGTAATTTGTTCTTCTGTACAAAAAATATGTGCATCATCTTGAGTAAAGGCTCTTACACGTAATAATCCATGTAATGCACCTGAAGGTTCATATCTATGAACTTTTCCAAATTCTGACATCTTTAAAGGTAAGTCTCTATAACTTTTAAGTCCTTGATTAAATACTTGAACACACCCAGGACAATTCATGGGTTTAATTGCAAATACTTTTTCATCTGGTGTAGTTGAAGTATACATATTAGCTCCAAATTTTTCCCAGTGGCCAGATTTTTCCCACAAAGATCTATCAAGTATTTCTGGTGTATTTATCTCTTTGTAACCATCGTGATCTTGTTTCATTCTCATATATGAAACTAATTTTTGGAACAAATTCCATCCTTTCTGGTGCCAAAACACAGATCCAGGACTTTCTTCTCTAAAATGAAATAAATCCATCTCTTTTCCAATTTTTCTATGATCTCTTTTTTCTGCTTCCTCAATTCTCTGAAGATAAAGGTCTAATTCTTTTTGAGTTGCCCAACCAGTACCATATATTCTTTGAAGCATTTCATTATTAGAATCACCACGCCAATAAGCTCCAGATACTTTTGTCAGTTTAAAAGCCTTACCTATTTTACCAGAAGATACTAAATGTGGACCTCTACATAAATCATGCCATGTTTCGCCATGATGATAAACCGTTAGTTCTTCGTTTTTAGGGATGCTTTCAATTATCTCAGCTTTGTATTTTTCTCCAATTTTTTTAAAATGACTTATTGCTTTATCTCTCTCCCAAACTTCTTTTCTTGTTTTTACATCTTTATCTATTATCTCTGACATTTTTTTTTCAATCTCTTTTAAATCATCGCTAGTAAAAGGCTCTTTTCTTGCAAAATCGTAGTAAAATCCATTTTCTATAACTGGCCCAATTGTTACCTGTGTACCTGGATATAGTTCTTGAACGGCCATAGCCATTATATGCGCAGTGTCATGTCTTATGACTTCTAAACCCTCAGGATCTTTAGCTGTAAATATTTCAATAGAACAATCTTGATCAATAACAGTATATAAATCTTTAAGCTCACCGTTTATGCTCATCACCAAAGCTTGCTTACCTAAAGACTTACTAATTTTTTCAGCAACCTCTGTGCCTGTTATACTTTTTTCAAAGTTTAATTTTTTCCCATCAGGTAACGTAATATTTGGCATTAGTTTATTAATTTTTTATACTCTGAATAAGTAGAAAAACACATTTTTTCAACATTAAATTTTGAAACGACATTTTTTCTACCTTCTATGCCCATTTGATTGATAGTCTGTTCATCTAAATTCATAATTTCTATTAATTTTTTTGAAAGATCGTCAGAGTTATTTGCTTCAAATAAAAATCCTGTTTTATTTTCATTTATAGTCTCTTTTGATCCCCCAATATTACTTGCAACAATTGGTTTTTTCATTGCCTGAGCCTCAACAGATATTCTTCCAAAAGCTTCTGGTTCTATTGATGAAGAAACTATGATGTCTGAAACTTTGTAAGCTAGAGGCATATTTTTACAATGATCTATAAATTTTACTTGGTTAGTTAATCTATACTGTTCAACTAACCTAATAAGTTTCTTTTTGTAAAGTTCTCTTCCTTGATCGCTCCCAAGAATAATTACATTAAATACCTCGTGTCCTAAATTAATATTTACTTTATTAATAGCATCTAAAAACATTTCTTGACCTTTCCATTCTGTTAATCTTCCAGGCAATAGAACAGTTTTTCTCTCAATTTTAAGTCCCCATGATTTAAATAATTCATCTTCCTCTGTTTCTATAGTAGTTGATGGATCAAAATAGTCAGTATTAATGCCTCTAAATATCACCAAGAATTTTTTTTTATCATTAAGGTATTCAGAGTAGTTTTCTTTAATATGTGAAAATATAAAATTAGACCCAGCAATAATTAAATCTGATCTCAACATTACAGAGTTATATAATTTTTTTAATTTACTTTTAAAATTATATGTTCCATGAAATGTAGTTACAAATTTACGTCGTGTGATTTTGGTAGCTAGCAAACAAGACCATGCAGGTGCTCTACTTCTCGCGTGGACAATATTAATTCCATAAAATAAAATTATTAAAGAAATAATTATTGAATTAAAAAAAACCAAAATGGGGTTTTTGGAATTAACAGGTAACCTTATATATTTAACTTTTTTTTTATCTATAAACTTTGTTAATTCACCGCCGTTGCAAATTAAAAAAGATTTACAATCATTTTCATGTAGATAGTGTGCGATATCATAACAACCTGTTTCTGCGCCACCGTATCCAAGTTTTGGTATAACTTGCAGAACTTTCAATTTTGGATGCATATGGTAGAGTTATAATATTTCAAATCAATTTTAATACTTTATATGAAAAAATTTAAATTTCTAAAAATTTCTAAAACAAAAAAACTAAGATATATAAGCAATTATTATAAGAAAAATCTTTATATTATATTTTTACCAGGTTTTGCATCCGATATAGAAGGAGATAAACCTAAAAGATTTTTAAACTATGCTAAAAAAAATAAATTGGGTTTTTTGGCACTAGAATATTCTGGATACGGAAAATCTTCAGGTGAATTTACAAAAGGAAATATTTCCACTTGGGCAAATGATGCAAAACAGACTATTAAGAATATAGTTAAAAAAAATGATATAATTTTAATAGGTTCTAGTATGGGTGCTTGGATTTCTTTATTATTATTTAAATCAATTAAGAAACAGATTAAGGGCTTTATGGGAATTGGCCCTGCTCCAGAATTTTTAACAAGAATAATGTGGAAAAAATTTTCAAAAAAGACAAAGAGTGAAATTATCAAAAAAGGTATTAGCAAAATTAAAAATGGTGGGTATGAGTATCTCATAACTAATCAATTAATTAAAGATGGAAGAAAAAAACAAAATAAAGTTTTGAACATTAAAATTCCGATGAAAATAACTGTTACTATGGTCCATGGTCAAAAAGATGAAGTTGTACCAATTAAATACTCAAGAGAAGTTTTAAAAATCTTCAGCAAAGCAAAAAAAAAATTAAATATAATTAAGAAGGGTGACCATAGTCTCTCGTCAAAAAAAAGTCTAAATATTATTTGTAAAGAGTTAGATAATATTATTAAAAATACTAACTAGCTTGACCGACTAATTTTTTATTTGATATAGGATTTTCTAACTTATCTAACATTTCTTTTGGACAAACTTGCACGAAATTATTTATTTCATTTTCAAAATTCTCAACAATTTTTTTCGAGATTATTGAATTCGTTTCTATCGCATGCTCTTGAATTAATTTCCTTAGATGCTCAATCCAAAATTTAGTTTCTGGAGTTTGCCAAACTACACTTTCAGGATTTACCTTTTTATCAAATTGATTTTCAGGGTCATAAATAAATGCCATACCTCCTGTCATGCCAGCCCCAAAATTATCGCCAATATCTCCTAATATAATAATGTTTCCACCTGTCATGTATTCACAACCATTTGAATCACAACCTTCTACTACTGCAGTTGCACCTGAATTTCTAACAGCAAATCTCTCTCCTGCTTGTCCTGCAGCTAATAATTTTCCTGAAGTAGCTCCATACAAAACAGTGTTTCCAATAATAGTATTTTCATTTGAAACAAGGTTGCTTTCATCTTGTAATTTAATCACAATAGATCCACCTGATAATCCTTTTGCAACATAATCATTTGCATCCCCTTTTAAAATTAGTTTTAATCCTTTAATAGCAAAAGCACCAAAGGATTGGCCTGCTGAACCTTTAAAATTTAATTCGATCGAATTTTCATCAAGATTGTTATTTCCAAATTTTTTGTACAAATGATAAGAAATTCTAGTACCAACTGCTCTATCAGTATTTTGAATTTCAAATTCTTGATTTATTTTTTCTTTTTTATCTATTTTGTCTTCTATTTCTGGCCATAATTTTTGATCTAAAGTATCTGGAACAGAATTAATTTCAGGTTTCTCACAATATCTTTTATTTTTTCCAGGATCTGCCTGAACAAAAAGAGGATTTAAGTCTAGATCATCCAAGTTTGGTGATCCTTTGCTTACTTGCCTTAGCAAGTCAGTTCTTCCAATTACTTCATTTAAAGATTTGAAACCTAGATCAGCAAGTATTTCTCTTACTTCCTCTGCTATAAATGTAAAAAGGTTTACTACTTTTTCAGGAGTTCCTGTAAATTTCTCTCTTAATTTATCATCTTGTGTGCAAACACCCACTGGGCATGTATTTGAATGACATTGTCTGACCATTATACATCCCATTGCGACTAAAGCAGTTGTTGCTACACCAAATTCTTCTGCTCCCATCATGGCTGCAATGACAACATCTCTTCCTGTTTTTATTCCACCGTCAGTTCTAAGCGTCACTTGATGTCTCAAGTTATTTAAAGTCAATACCTGATTTGCTTCTGTTAATCCCATCTCCCAAGGAACTCCAACATATTTAACGCTTGTCTGTGGAGTGGCTCCTGTACCTCCTGAGTGCCCTGAGATTAAAATTATGTCTGCTTTAGCTTTTGCAACTCCAGCAGCTATCGTTCCAATTCCTGATGAAGCAACTAATTTAACTCCAACCCTAGCCTTAGGATTTATTTGTTTTAAATCATAAATTAATTGAGCTAGATCTTCTATTGAGTAAATATCATGATGTGGTGGAGGTGATATTAACGTAACTCCTGGCGTTGAGTGTCTCAATCTCGCAATTTCATCCGTAACTTTAAAACCTGGTAATTGTCCACCTTCACCTGGTTTAGCACCCTGTGCAATTTTGATTTCAATCTCATTACAATTATTTAGGTAATTAATGGTTACTCCAAATCTAGCTGATGCAATTTGTTTAACTCTTGAATTTGCACTATCTCCATTCTCCATAATCTTAAATCTTTTTTCATCTTCACCACCTTCACCACTACAAGATGCGCCTTTAATTCTGTTCATACCAACAGCAAGAGTTTCATGTGCTTCTTTCGATAAAGCTCCATGAGACATACTTCCACTTCCAAATCTTTTTAATATATTAGTTGCAGGCTCAACATTAGATATATCAATGGGATTTTTAGATTTAAAATCTACTAAATCTCTTAAACTTATTGGATTTAGATTATAAATACCTTTTGTGTATTTTTTATATATTTCATAAGATCCTTGTCCAACCGCAGTTTGCAGTAAATGAATTAGTTTGCCTTGATACTGATGTGTTTCACCATTTTTTCTATATCTGTAAATACCTCCAATAGGTAAAATATTTGAATTATTGAAAAATGCTTCTTTGTGTATAGTTCTGATTTTCTTTTCTATTCCTTTTAAACCAATTCCAGAAATCTTTGATAACATCCCAGGAAAGTAATCTTTCACAATTGTTCTGCTTAGTCCCACAGTTTCAAAATTACATCCGCCTCTATAAGAACTTAAAACAGAAATTCCCATTTTAGACATTATTTTAAGAAGACCGAGATTGACTGATTTAATATATCTTGAAACACATTCATCAAAAGTGAAATTTCCAAATAATTTCTTAGAATGTCTTTGATATAAGCTATCAAAAGCTAAATAAGGGTTCACTGTAGTAGCACCAACACCAATTAGTGTTGCAAAAGAGTGAGTATCTAAAGCATCTCCAGTTTGAACATTAATAGAAACATAACCTCTTAAACCTAATTTAACTAAATGTGTATTTATTGCCCCTATACATAAAAGCATCGGCATTGGCATTCTATTTTCTGAAATATTTTTATCTGATAATATTATTTGTTTAATTCCCTCTCTAACAGCTTGTTCAGATTTAACTTTGAGTAAATTTATTGATGTCTCTAAATCATCATCTTTGCTGAATGTACAATCTAAAACTTTATTATTATTTCCAAAGAATTTCAAAAATTTTTCAAATTGTGCATTTGATAATATCGGACTATTTAAGACATAAATATTATCTTTAGTTAATTTACTAAAATCTAAAATATTACCGAGATTTCCAAATCTTGTCTTTAAACTCATAACTTTATTTTCTCTTAGAGAGTCAATTGGTGGATTTGTAACCTGACTAAAGTTTTGTCTAAAGTAATGATATAATGGTCTATATTTATCAGATAAAACTGCTAAAGGCGTGTCATCACCCATTGAGCCTGTTGCTTCTTTAGCATCTTCTGCCATTGGATGAAGAATTAATTCTAAATCTTCTATGCTATATCCAAAACAATGTTGAAAATTCCTCAAACTTTGACCTTCTAGCTCTACTTTTTCAGTTTCTGCCTCTAATTTTTTATCAAGATCAATAATCTGATTATTGTAATGTTTATATTCTTTTGAAAGGTAGTTTTTTATTTC
This sequence comes from uncultured Pelagibacteraceae bacterium, assembly GCA_902615045.1. Classification (GTDB taxonomy): domain Bacteria; phylum Pseudomonadota; class Alphaproteobacteria; order Pelagibacterales; family Pelagibacteraceae; genus Pelagibacter. The sequence goes on from CACMNP010000001.1 coordinate 41,189, forward strand.
ATCGTTTGAATATACTTTGCCTTTTTCTATTCTTACTCCTAATATTTCTCCAGGTCCTAATCTTCCTTTAGATACAATTTTTTTCTCATTTAAATCTATCATTCCTGTTTCACTTCCTGCGAAAAGAAGTTTGTCTCTTGTAACTGTATATCTAAGTGGTCTTAATCCATTTCTGTCAGTTGCAACAATTACCCATTCATTATCTGTTGCAGCTATAGCAGCTGGTCCATCCCAAGGTTCCATGGTACTATTTAAAAAATTGAATAGTTGTTGATGATCTTTTTTTAATACCTTATTTTTTTTTGACCAAGCGTCTGGTATTAACATTAATTTTGCTAGAGGAGCAGGCTGTCCAGAAATATTTAATAACTCAAAAACATTATCTAATGATGCAGAGTCAGAATTTCCAGCTGGTATTACAGGCTTAAGGTTCTCTATATCTTCGAAAACTGGACTAAACATCTCTTCTTCGTGGACCTTCATCCAATTAACATTTCCTTTAAGAGTATTTATTTCACCATTATGCGCTATAGATCTAAATGGTTGAGCTAAGTCCCAACTTGGCGCAGTATTAGTTGAAAATCTTTGGTGAAATATTGCATACCTAGATATAAATCTTTCATCTTTTAAGTCAGTATAAAAATCTGACAAAGCTTCTGCTAAAAACATTCCTTTATAAATGATAGATTTAGAACTAAATGAACATATATAAAAATTATTTAATTGATTATTGAGAGCTTCTTTTTCAATTACTCTTCTAGTTTCATACAATTTTTGTTCCAGAGATTTATTAACAACCTTTTTGTCATTGTATGTGAACAATACTTGTGTAATTTCAGGTCTTGTTTGTTCAGCTTTTTCTCCTAAGACAGAGGGATCAACGGGAACTTGTCTCCAGCCATATATACTAAAATTTCTCTTTGTTAGTTCGCTTTCAACAATAGTTCTGCATTGCTCTTGAGCGCTATAATCATTTCTTGGTAAGAAAATCATACCCACACATAGTTCAGAATTATCATGTTTATGACCAGTTACTTCAATTTTTTCCTCAAAGAAATCTTTAGGAATTTCAATATGGATTCCAGCACCATCTCCTGTTTTTCCGTCTGCATCGATTGCACCCCTATGCCAAACAGCTTTTAAGGCATCGATTCCATATTCTACGACTTTTCTTGATTTTAGACCTTCAGTGGATGCTACTAAACCTACACCACATGCATCATGCTCCATTTCTTCCGAGTAAACATGATTACTTCTTAAAATTTTTAAATTTTTATTTCTTAACTTCATTAAGCAACTCTAAGTTTTTGTTTACTTTGTAAATAATTATCAATTGATGTTGCGGCATCTCTACCGTCTTTGATGCCCCAAACTACTAAAGATGCTCCACGAACTATATCTCCGGCTGCAAAAACTCCCTCTATACTAGTTTCCATTGTATCAAAATCCGCTTTTATTGTTCCCCATCTTGATACTTGTAATTTTTCTTCATTAAATAATTTTGGAAGATCTTCTGGGTCAAATCCGAGTGCTTTGATTACAAGATCAGCTTTAATTTCAAAATCTGAATTTTCTTCAACAACTGGTTTTCTTCTTCCGCTATCATCTGGCTCACCCAATTTCATTTTATTAACAACTACACTTTCAATTTTATTGGTTCCCTTAAACTCTTTGGGACTTGTTAACCAAATGAATTCAACACCTTCTTCTTCTGCATTGCCAACTTCTCTTGCTGATCCTGGCATATTTTCTCTATCTCTTCTATATAAACATTTTACAGATTTAGCATTCTGTCTTACCGAAGTCCTTAAGCAGTCCATTGCTGTATCGCCACCTCCAATTACTACAACATCTTTGCCTTCAGCATTTAAAGTTCCGTTATCAAACAACTCAACTTTATCACCTAGTCCTTTTTTATTTGATGCTGTTAAAAATTCCATGGCAGGGAAAATATTACTCAAATCGTTACCAGGTAGATTAACTTCCCTAGCTTTATAAACTCCTGTAGCTATTAAAATTGCATCATGTTTTTCTCTTAACTCCATCAAGCTGGAATCTTTTCCAACTTCAAAGTTTAAGACAAATTTAATTCCACTTTCTTCTAAAAGTTTTATTCTTCTTTGAACAACATGCTTTTCTAATTTAAATCCTGGGATACCATATATTAGTAGCCCTCCAGCTCTGTCATAACGATCATATATAGTTACCTTGTATCCTTTTTTTCTGAGTTGTTCTCCACAAGCAAGTCCAGCAGGACCAGAACCTATAATTCCTACACTCTCATTTTTTTCACTATTTATTTCTATTGGTTTAACCCAACCATTTTCCCAAGCTTTCTCTGTGATATATTTTTCTATTGATCCAATGGTTACTGTTCCATGACCTGATTGCTCTATTACACAATTTCCTTCACACAGCCTATCCTGGGGGCAGATTCTTCCACAAACTTCTGGCATGTTGTTTGTGCTTTGTGATAATTGATAAGCTTCCTCATATCTTCCCTCAGCAGTTAGTTTAAGCCAATCTGGTATATTGTTACTTAATGGACAATGAACTTGGCAAAATGGTACTCCACATTGGGAACATCTGCTTGACTGTTGAACAGCTCTATCTTTTAGAAATTCTTGATATATTTCATCAAAATCCTCTTTTCGGTCTGATATATCTCTTTTAGGTGGATTTTGTTGACCTATATCAACAAACTTTAGCATTTTTTCTGACATGGTGGACGCTGTATATACGATAAAAATTTAATAATAAACAATTACAAGGTCATAAATATTGACTAATATTTCACAAAACTTAAGTAAATCAGCGGTTTTTTCTTATTATGCATAGATGATATGCAAATATGTAATTGCTTTAATTTGGTTACAATTTCGTTATGAAGTATTGGATCTAAATGATTTCAAAATATGTAGAGACGCTAATTTTATCAATTATTCAAGGAATATCTGAGTTTATTCCAGTTAGCTCGTCTGCACATCTTATAATTATATCAAGATTGAGTGACTTCAATGTTAGCAACCTACAATTAGATATTAGTCTGCATTTAGGTTCTTTGTTAGCAATTATTTTATTTTTTAGAAAAGAGTTAATAAATATCATTAATAATAAAAATATATTTCTACTAATAATTCTTGGGTCTATACCATTAGTTATTGTTGGTTATATTTTTTACTCCACAAATTTAATTGATCAATTTAGAAACTTAAAAGTTGTCGCTTGGACAACTTTGATTTTTGGAATTTTATTATACTTTTCAGATAAGTTTGAATTAAAAAATAAAATTTCTTCAGAATTAAATATTAAAAGTATTATTATAATAGGGTTATTTCAGATTTTAGCTATTATTCCAGGAGTCAGTAGATCAGGTATAGTAATTACAGCTTCAAGATTTTTAAAATTTAACAGAGTTGAATCATCAAAGATAGCTTTTTATTTGTCTATTCCAGCTTTAGCAGGTGCAAGTGTTTTGGGATTTAAAGATGTTATTGATGATCAAATAAATTTTGATGCTATATTTATTTTTTCTACTTCAGCTTCTTTTTTATTTTCTTATTTTACAATTAAATATTTTCTTATTTATGTAAAAATGTTTAGTTTAAGTTTTTTTGTTATTTATAGAATAGTTTTAAGTATTATTCTTTTTTCAATTATCTACTTATGATTTTTTAGACGTTGGAGTAATTTGAGAAAATATTACAGCAATAAGAATTAATACACATCCTATAATATTATTTATGTTAAGAACTTGACTTAGAATAATCCATCCAGCAATTGTTGCAAAGACACCTTCAAGAGAGTAGATTATTGCTGCTGGAGCTTCCTCAATATTTTTTTGTGCAAACATTTGTAAAGTAAAAGCTATTCCTCCAGATAAGACGCCAGCATATAATATTGAACTATACTCAGTTAATATTTTTGTAATAACTACTTCCTCTAAAATAAAAGCAAATATAAGAGATAAACCAAAAACAAGAGCTGCTTGTAATGCTGCATAAAAAATTGGTATATTAAATTTCTCCATAAATTTTCCAGCGAAAATTATATGTAAAGCCCAAAATAGTGAACATAGAATAACTAAAGCATCACCTATCATAATTTCTGAGTTTGAAAAATCACTTAATAGGTAAACACCTATTATACATAAACCTATTGAAGGCCAAAGACTCCAATGGACTTTAATAGAATAAATAAAAAATAATAGAATTGGAACTAATGGAACGTAAAAAACTGTAAAAAAAGCAGCATTAGCTATATTTGTGTATTGTAATGCGGCTTGCTGCAAGTAGGTGCCCAAAAATAATGATATACCCATTAAAAATAAATATTTTAAAAATAATTTTTTATTAGAATTGATTTCATAATTAATTTTTTTTCTTTCTAAAATTAAAGCAATGGGTAGGACTGTAAGAAAACCAACAAAAAATCTAGATGCATTGAATGTTAATGGACCAATATTGTCCATGCCTGTGTCTTGAGCAATGAAAGCAGTGCCCCAAATAAATGTTGTTATCAAAGCGCATATAAGCGATGTAGTTTTGGACATTAATTTAATTAAATTTAGATAATATTATTCATTCTACAACAGCTATCAAAATCTTCTTTATTGATATAGCAACCAGCCATTTTTCTTGTACCTGAAAATGCACCTCTACCATGCATTACTCTCCAATTGTTAAAAATTAGTAATTCACCAGGTTTTAAAATATGCCTCCACTGGTATTGCTTTTGGTTTGCCATCGTATCAAATACTTTAATTGCTTTATAAAAATTAATTGTTTTCTGATTAGTTTCTCTAAAAGGTGCTCTATCGTAATTGTTAAAACTAATTTGATCAAAATTATTTTTTTCATTTAATTTTATTATTGGTCTTTTTGCTTCAAGGCGAACACCATCACCAACATAAGAACCTTTAACTTTTGTATTTGTTAAAGTTTTAAAATGTTTTTTATATTTTTGTTTGATTTCATTTGCCAATTTAAATCCATCTACCATTATAGAATCTCCACCTTTAGCATCATACTTACAACAAAGCAGTAATTGTAAACCCGGAGCATCATTACTATATGTAGAGTCTGTATGTGGTCTCAGCTCTTGGTTTGAATATGCACTGTCTGCTTTTTTATTATTTGACTCAAAAGTCCACAATCCTCCAAAAATTGAATTTCTAACATAACCTATTTTTTTAGCTATATATTCAACAGAGTTTAAATTCTTTGAACAATTTCTTACGACTGCAAAACCATATTTGTGGATTTTTTTTAATAAATTTTTAAATCCAACTTTAGTTTGTAATTGCTTATAGTTAATAAAAATTTGATTTTTTATGTCTTTATCTTTCCAAAATTGAGTATCCCTTTTAGTTTCTCCTTTTTTTAAAGAATTTTTTTTTAAAAATTCATATGAATATTTGGTTGGTTTGTTTTCATCAGACCATAATATTTCAATGAATTTCCCTTTTTTTAATAATTTTGCTTTTTTAACTTTGATATTAATGTCTAAATTTGCGGTATAAGTTATTCTTTGATTGGTTTTAAAATCCCAGTTTTCTTTATTTTTAATATGATCCCTTAACCAAATATTAGGAAATGTTTCAGACTTATTATCATTAAAGTAAAATACAGTTTTATTATTTAAAAGTTTAAAATTTTTAATCATTGCTTAGCCAATTTATAGGCAAAGTTTTTACCAAGATTATTTTTTAATTCATTATTAAATCTTGAACCTTCGGCACCGTCAATAATTCTATGATCGTAAGAAAGAGATAAAGGCAACATTGTTCTAGGTTTAAATTGTCCATCAATAAAGACAGGTTTAATAAAAGTCCTACCAATTCCTAAAATAGCAACCTCTGGATAATTTATAATAGGAGTAAAATAAGTTCCTCCAATACCACCTAGGCTTGTTATAGTTATAGATCCTCCGTAAAATTCTTTTTTATCTATCTTCAAATTTCGACAATCGTCACTTACTTTTTTAAGATCCTTACTTATTTGATCTATATTCTTTTGATTAGCATTTCTTATTTTAGGCACCATTAATCCGTTGGGAGTATCAACTGCAATTCCTACATGAAAGTATTTTTTTAAAGTTATTTTTCCATTTTCAATATTATCAATTGAACTATTAAATCTTGGAAAAACTTTCAAGGCTTCAACAACTGCCTTTATAATAAATGCCAATGGAGTAATTTTCTTTTTCTCCCCAGTAAAAGTATCAGTCAAATTTTGTCTAAATTCTTCCAGCTCTGTAATATCTGCTTCATCACAACTAGTAACATGCGGTATTGTTTGCCAGGAATTTGATAAATGTGGAGCAGCAATTCTTTTAATTCTTGGTATATCTTGAATTTCTACATCTCCAAAATCAGCATGATCATATTCTGAAGGTTTTATAGATTGAGCCTTCTTTTCTTCTTGAGGTTTATTAAAATTAGAAGATACGAATTTTTTTATATCCTCCTCTATAATTCTTCCTGATCTTTGTGATCCATTAATATTATTAATATCAACACCAAGTTCTCTTGCAAATTTTCTAGTTTTTGGACTAGCAAGTGCTTTGCTTGATTTGAATACACTAACTCTATTATTTTTTAATATTTCTTTTGGTTTTGAAATTACTTTTTCGGGTGGTTTTTGTATAATAGTTTCTTCTTTAATCTCTTTGACCTCTTCTTCAATTTGCTCATCTTGTTTTTCTTCTTCTGAACCAATTATTAGTATTGATGAACCCTCTGAAACCTTATCACCAACTTTTAAATTAACTTTTTTAACACTACCTGAGTATGGGCTTGGGATCTCAACACTTGATTTATCGCTTTCTATTGTAATTATCGGATCATCTTTATTAATATTTGATCCTGCCTCTATTAATACCTCAATTACTTCAACATCTTTAAAATCACCAATGTTTGGAACTAATACTTCTTTCTCGCTCATTATAATTTTGTGGGCATAGGCTTATCTTTATCAATTTTATATTTTTTAATTGCATCTACCGCATGTTTAGAAGCAATTAATTGTTCATTAGATAAAATACTTAAGCCATATGCAACTATATGCTCTTTATCGACTTCAAAAAATTTTCTTAAATTTTTTCTTGTATCACTTCTACCAAATCCATCTGTGCCCAATGAATAAAAACTTTTATTTATGTAAGGTCTAATTTGGTCAGAATTCATTCTCATGTAATCTGAAGCTGCTAAAATAGGACCTTCGGTTTTTCCAAGGCATTTTTCAACGTAAGAGATTTTTTTCTCTCCTCCTGGATTAAGCAAATTATGCCTTTCTGTTTCAAGTCCATCTCTTCTTAATTCATTAAAACTGGTAACACTCCATACTTCACTATCAACTTGATATTCATTTTGTAAAATTTCTGCTGCTTCAATCATCTCTCTTAAAATTGTTCCTGAACCCAATAATTGAATCTTATTTTTTTTATTCTTGCTGAAATCTTTTATTTTATACATCCCTTTTAATATGCCTTCTTCACAATCTTTGGGCATCTCTGGATGAGAATAATTTTCGTTCATTGTTGTAATGTAGTAAAAAATATTTTCATGTTTTTCATGCATTCTTCTTAAACCTTCTTTAAAAATTGTAGCTAATTCATAATGAAAGGTTGGATCATAAGAAACACAATTTGGAATTGTTGATGCTAATAAATGACTGTGACCATCTTGGTGTTGAAGACCTTCTCCAGCCAAAGTTGTTCTTCCAGCTGTAGCTCCAATTAGAAATCCTCTTGTTTGACTATCTCCAGCTGCCCAAGCAAAATCGCCAGTTCTTTGAAAACCAAACATAGAATAAAAAAGATAAATTGGTATCATTTCTATATCATGATTTGAATACGATGTTCCTGCAGCTATCCATGATGCCATGGATCCAGCCTCATTTATTCCTTCCTCTAAAACTTGACCACTTTTCTCTTCCTTGTAAGAGCTTAATTGAGCTGAGTCCTCTGGCTCATATTTTTGTCCTTCGTGCGCATATATACCTATTTTTTGGAAAAAACCTTCCATGCCAAATGTTCTTGCTTCATCAGGGATTATTGGAACAAGTCTTGGAGCAACATTTTTATCTCTTAGCAAATTCGTCAACATCCTAACAAGTGCCATAGTAGTTGACATTTCTTTTTCACCAGTTGATTTTTTCATAAAGTCAAAAATATCATTACTTGGTGTTTTTATTGGTTTCGAAAAAGACGATCTCTCAGGAATATATCCTCCTAAAGCTAATCTTCTTTTTTTTAAGTATTTTATTTCCTCTGAATTTTCATCAGGTCTAAAGTATTCTATATTTTTAACTTGTTCGTCTGTTAATGGAACATCAAATCTATCTCTATAATATAGCAAATCATCTACACCTAATTTTTTTTGCTGGTGGGTTGTATTTATACTTTCACCAGATTTTCCCATACCATATCCTTTAATTGTTTTAGCTAATATGACTGTTGGTCTGTCTTTTGTATTAATAGCTTTATGATAAGCAGCATAAACTTTATGCGGGTCGTGACCGCCTCTATTTAATTTCCAAACGTCGCTATCCGTATAGCTTGCAACTAGATTTTTAAGTTCTGGGTATTTCCCAAAGAAGTTATCTCTAACGTATAAACCGCCTTTTGCTTTAAATGCTTGGTATTCTCCATCAACTGCTTCGTTCATTCTTTTTACAAGTAAACCTGATTTGTCATTTGCAAGTAAAGGATCCCAATATGACCCCCAAATGACTTTTATTACATTCCAGCCAGCTCCTCTAAAAATTCCCTCTAATTCTTGAATTATTTTACCATTACCTCTTACTGGACCATCTAATCTTTGTAGGTTGCAGTTCACAACATAAATCAAGTTATCTAACTTTTCTCTTGCAGCTAAACCAATAGATCCTAGAGCTTCTGGCTCATCTATTTCACCATCCCCTAAGAAAGTCCAAACTTTTCTATTCTCATCTTTTATTAATTTTCTATTAATAAGATATTTCATAAATCTTGCCTGATAGGTTGCCATCATTGGTCCAAGACCCATAGAAACAGTTGGAAACTGCCAAAACTTAGGCATCAGCCATGGATGGGGATAAGATGATAAACCTCCTGGGTAAACTTCCTGTCTGAATCTATCTAGTTGCTTTTCGTCAAGTCTTCCTTCCAAAAAAGCTCTAGCGTAAATACCAGGCGCCGAATGTCCTTGGAAATAAATTAAATCTCCACCAAATTTATTGCTTTTAGCTCTCCAAAAATGATTCATTCCTATATCATAAAGAGTTGCTGCTGAAGCAAATGTCCCAATGTGACCTCCTAATGAAGGATCTCTCATGTTTGCTCTGACAACCATCACTGCTGAATTCCATCGAATTAGTGCTCTGATTTTTCTTTCGATATTTTGATCGCCTGGAGATTTTATCTCTTCATCTGCTGGTATAGTGTTTATGTATGGTGTATTTTGTGTGTAGGGTATATTTGATCCCTCTTTATATGCCTGATCAATTAATTGTTTAATTAAAAAATGAGCTCTCTCAGGTCCTTCAGAATGAACTACAGCAGATAAAGACTCTAACCATTCTTTTGTCTCTTGAGGATCAATATCATTATTATTTTCAACTATTTCTAATCTTTCATTATGTTCTTCTACTTGTGTATTTTCTACTTTGATCTCTTTATGTGCACTAGTATCTAATTCAGAATTATTATATCCATTAGAATTTTCTGCTTCCGCAATTATTTTTTCTGTTGCAGGTGGTATCTTTTCAATAGTTTCTTGTTTTTGCTGAGTTCCATTCTCAGAGGATAATGTTAGTATCAAATCCCCTTTAGAAACTTTATCACCAATCTTGATGTTAATACTATCTACAACACCCTCAAAAGCAGATGGCACTTCAACACTTGATTTATCACTTTCTAAAGTTATTACAGGGTCATTTTTAGAGATTTTATCACCTTCTTTTACAAGAATTTCTATGATTTCTACTTCTTCAAAATCTCCAATATCTGGAACTAGTAATTTTTCACTCATTTCGCTATTCGTATATATATATATTATTTACTTTTAATAGATGTATATTTTTGACCATTATTAAAATTTAGTAAAATTAATAATAAATGTTAAAAGAATAGATTAAATTTAGCGCCTGTAGCTCAATTGGATAGAGCGCTTGGCTACGGACCAGGAGGTTCTGGGTTCGACTCCTAGCAGGCGCACCAAAAAGAAGGAAAAATGAAAATATCTTTGCAAAAATCTGTAATTTATTTTTTTGTAATAGTGTTAATAATATTATTTTTAATAACTTTAATAATTTAATGAAAAAATTTAAACAAATTAGCGTTAAAAAAGGTTTCATGAGACACAATGGTGGTTTGCTACTAAGAGATATCTCAAAAACTAAATATGAATTTAAAACTAAAATAAAAAAAAACCATCTTAACAGAGCTGGCATAACTCATGGTGGGTATATAGCATCGATCATAGATACCGGGTGTGGATCTGGAGCCCATAGAATTTCGGGTAATCAGCCTTGTGTAACTATAACACTTAATATTAACTTTATCGGACCTTCAACTACTGGTGATGAAATTTTTGGATATGTAAAAATTAAAAAAAAAACAAAAAGCATGGTTTTTTTAGAGTGCTATTTAGAATGTAAAGGTAAAATAATTGCATCTGCTACAGGTATTTGGAAAATACTTCAACGTAAGTTACCCCATGCAGGTCTAAGCTAAATTCTTCTTCTTATATTTAAATAACCAAAGATTGATAAAAGAATTAGAGCGATAGGATAAATTATTTCTTTTTTTGGTCTATTCTGATTTTCAATTTTAAATTCATTAATAATATCTCCCATATCTAAACCAGATTTTTTTGCAATGCCATTCCATTTTAAAGTATCAATTACGGTTTTATTGTCTTCTACAACTAAGCTCATTCCATAATCATCTAAACTGAAATTTTCATCAAAACTATTTTTTTCAATTACAAATAATTTATATCTTTCGCCATATTCTGTTAGTCTAGTAATTTTAATTCTTACCTCTTTACTATTATCAAACTGTTTTTTGTTTATTTCTTCAATGCTTAAATAGTTATATTTTGGGTAAAATTTATTTAAAATAAATTCTGGAGATAATAATGATATTGAAATTATTAAAAAAATAATAATCTCATACCATCTCAATTTATTTATAAACCATCCCTGAGTAGCAGATGTAAATACTAAAATCCCGATCAATGAGGTGGCTATGACCATTAAGCCATGCCATATGCTTTCAATACCAATTAATAATAACTCACTATTAAATAAGAATACAATAGGAAGTATTCCAGTTCTCAGACTATACCAAAATGCCTGGGCTCCTGTTCTTAACGGGTCTCCGCCAGAAATTGCAGCTGCTGCGTAAGATGCTAAGCCAACTGGAGGTGTTACGTCTGCCATTAGGCCAAAATAGAATACGAATAAATGAACCGCAATTAAAGGAAAAATAAATCCTGATGCATTTCCAACATCCACAAGAACGGTTGCCATTAGAGACGCTACAACTACATAGTTTGCAGTTGTTGGTAAACCCATACCCAATAGTAAACATAAAATAATAGTTAAAAATAAAAGAATAATAACATTATCTTTTGCAATCGACTCGATTACAATTATTAAATTAGTACTCAAACCTGTAGATCCAACTGCACCAACTATAATACCTGCTGTTGCAATTGCTATTCCAACACTAACCATATTCAAGGCACCCTTTTCGAAACCAACAACAGTTTGGTTGTACCAATATATTAAAGCATTCTTAATGTTCTTTTCTTTAAAAATTTTATTAAAAAGGTTAACTATAATTAAAGTTATTGTTGCAAAAAAAATAGAGTAAGAAGCTGTAAGCCTCATATAAACTAGTAGATATATAAGAACAAATATTGGAACTAAAAAATGTATTCCTTCAAAAAATGTTTTTTTCAATTTTGGAATGTCATTTTCATCCATACCTTTTAAATTTAATTTAAGTGCTTCAAGGTGAGATATATAAAATAGTGCAATATAAGAAATTATAGCTGGTAAAAAAGCATGTTTAACAACTTCAAAATATGTAACACCAATAAAACTTGCCATTACAAAGGCTGCTGCTCCCATAACAGGGGGCATTATTTGACCATTAACTGATGAAGATACTTCGATTGCACCCGCTTTTTCTTTTGAAAAACCTGTCTTTTTCATAATCGGAATTGTAAATGTTCCAGTTGTAACTGTATTAGCAATTGATGATCCAGAGATTAATCCTGTCATACCAGATCCTAGAATGGCTGCCTTAGCAGGACCACCTCGCATTTTTCCAACCATTGCAAAAGCTAAATCTAAAAAATATTTACCTCCTCCAGCAGTTTCTAAAAGTGCTCCAAAAAGTACAAAGAGAAATATGAAATCTACAGAAACACCTATTGGAATTCCGAAAATAGCTTCTTGATCAAACCATTGAAAACCAACTAACCTTTTTAATGATAATCCGCCATGAGAAATTATGTCTGGCGCATATTGCCCAAAGTAAGAAAATAACAAAAAACAAACTGCAATAACAACTAATGGGACACCTATTACTCTACGGGTGGCTTCAAGAAGAATTAATATTCCAATAATTCCAAGTATAAGTTCTACTGGAATAGCAAAATCATTGGAAAGATTTATTTTAAGTAATATTCCACCCCTATCAACTAATTGATCATAAAAAATATAAATATATAAACAACAAACTGCACCTATTATTGCAATGAATATATCTATAAAATTTACTTTTTTACCCCTTGCATATGGAAATATTAAAAAAGCAAGTAAAAGTGCAAAACCAAGATGAATTGCTCTAGCAGGTAAACCTTTAAACATTCCAAAGTTTAACCAAAATGGAAATGGAGAAGCATACCAAAGCTGAAATAAAGACCAGGTTATTGCAATACCTGCAACTAACTTTAAATGAAAACCTGTTAAATTTCTTGTAGGAGAAAGATCTTCTTTAATCTTATTTTCAATTTTTTTATCTATGTCTGCTGACATTCAGCTTAATATATAAAAAAAAAGGCCCAATAGATATATTGGGCCTCAATTTTTTATATAGATTTAATTACATTAAACCAGCTTCTTTGTAATATTTAACAGCTCCAGGATGAAGCGGTGCTGATAAACCATCAGCTATCATATTTTTTTTCTCTAAAGGAGCAAAAGCTGGATGTTGTTTTCTAAAATCATCAAAATTTTCAAAAACAGCTTTTGTAACTTGATAAACTAAATCTTCAGAAACATCCATGCTTGTTACTACAGTAGCTTTGACACCAAATGTAGTTACATCTTTTTTCTGTTTAGTATAAGTGCCTTTTGGAATTGTTGCAGATGCATAATAATCAGCTCCACTAATAATTCCGTCAATTACATCTCCTGTTAAATTGATTGGCATAGCTTTAGCTGCACATGTTGCTGCTTGTTCCATTGCTCCATTTGGAAAACCTACTGAATATCCAAATGCATCAATTTTTCCATCACATAAAGCTTTTACTTGCTCTGAAGATGTTAACTCAGTAACTGATTTAAAGAAACTGTTATCAACGCCCATGGCTTTCATTAATTCTTCCATTGTTCCTCTTTGACCAGAACCTGGATTTCCAATGTTTACTACTTTTCCTTTAAGACCCATAAAATCTTTAACTTTTGCTTTTTTTCTAGCCCAGATTTGAAATGGCTCGTTATGTACTGAGAAAACAGCTCTTAAATTTTTGAATTGTTTCCCTTCCCATTTGCTTGATCCATTGTAAGCATGAAATTGCCAGTCAGATTGTGCTACACCAAATTGAAACTCGCCATCTTTTATTTGTCCGATGTTATAATTTGATCCTCCAGTTGAAGGAGCGGTACATCTGTAAGCTTTATCTTTCATACCTTTTTTTCTACCGTGTTCAGCACTAATTGCTGACTTATGTAACATTTTACAAATAGCGTTTCCTGTCTGAAAATAAACTCCAGTTGGTCCTCCTGTACCTATTGTAAAAAACTCTGCTGATTTTGCTATTGATCCAAATGAAAATATAGCAGCTAAAATAATCAGAGAGCTTGATATTGTTGATAATATTTTTTTCATATACCCTCTCTTAAGTTTTAAAATTAAATCTAACTATTTATTGCTTCGAGTGTCTAGTAAATTCATTAAATATAAGTGTTGCTAATTAAGGAATTTCTTATGTGATTATTATTTTTCAACCCAAGATTTTAATTTATTTACTCCTTCTACAACCTTTGGGGCGTACAATTTTATTAACTCGTCATTAATATCGGTTTTTTCATTAATATTTTTCATGAATGTATCTCCATCAAAGTCAGTAAAACTTAAACGAACTATCATCCTTTTTTGATCAAATCCAAAATCACTTCCTGGAAGTAAAGCAATATTTAAATCAGTTAAAATTTCATCGCATAAAATTGACGAGCTATCAAATTTTTTATTTAAGAATTCTGGCAATAAATAAAAGCCACCCATTGGTTTGTTCATAATAATATTATTAGATGATAAATTTCTATGAACGTATTCCCCAACAGCTTTAAGAATTTTTTTTGATTTTAAAATATAATCTTCGTGATTGGCATTAAAAGCAGATATTGCAGCAAACTGAATTGGTGAACTTACTGCAGAAAATGTTTCACTTGCTAAAACTTTCATAGATTTAAGTAATTCAATTTTTTTCTTTGGTATTACAAAGTATCCAAGTCTCCATCCTCCAGCACCACACCATTTACTAAGACCGTTACTTATTATGACATTATCAGGGCAGTGTTCGAAAATAGAAATATAATTCTCATCAAATGTTAATTCAGAATAAATTTCATCTGATAAAACTAGAATATTATATTTTTTTATTATTAAGGAAATTTCTTTTAAATTTTTACATATTTGTCCTGATGGGTTATTTGGAGAATTAAGAAATAATAGATATTTTTTATCTGGTTTTTTTAAAATAATTTTTTCTATTTCTTGAGCTTTAGGAAACCAATTGTTTTCAGCAGATGTTTGAATCCAATGATATTCATTATTAGCTATAATTGATTGTGGTTTATAAGATACCCAACTTGGAGCTGGTAACAAAACTTCACCTTCAAATGCTAAATGCATCAAGAACATTAACTCTTTGGTTCCAGGACCGACAATGACCTGATCTGATTTAAAATTATAATTTTTCTTTTTCGACTCATATTTTGCGATTGAGTCTCTTAGTTTATCTAATCCTTGGATAGGTAAATAGCTTTTTTGATGAGCATTTTTTTTTAATTCCTCAACAATAGTAATTGGAACCGGGAATGGTGATTGTCCAAATCCAAACTTAATAATATTTTTTCCTTCATTTTCAATAACTTTTGATTTTTCATTTATTTTTAGTGTTGCTGATAAACTAAGGCTTTTAATAGTATTTTTGATCATTACGATTTTAACTCAATAAGATTTTTATATTCATTTAAGACAGATGGATTGGATAATGCTTCAATATTATTTATTTTGTTGCCATCTATGACATTTTTAACAGCTACTTCTACAATTTTACCATTCTTAGTTCTTGGAATATCATTAACTGTAATTATTTTAGCAGGTACATGCCTAGGAGAAGCTTCATGTCTAATTGTTCTTTTTAGTTTCGAAATTAATTTTTCATCTAATTTATTATTTTTTGATAAAACTATAAAAAGTATTATTCTTACATCGTTATCCCAAGATTGACCTACTGCTATAGACTCTTTTATTTCTTTAAATTTTTCTACAACAGAATAAATTTCAGCTGTACCAAGTCGAACACCGCCTGGGTTTAAAGTTGCATCTGATCTTCCATAAATAATATAAGACCCATTACTCTTTCTCTCAGCATAATCTCCATGATGCCAAATATTTTTAAATTTTGAAAAGTAAGCTTTTTTATATTTAACTTTTCCAGGATCATTCCAAAATTTTAAAGGCATCGATGGAAATGGGTTTCTGCACACTAATTCTCCTTTTTTATTTAAAATTGATTTACCTTTTTCAGAAAATACTGCTGTATTCATGCCAAGACCATTGTTTTGTATTTCACCGCTATTTACCTTTGAATAAATGTTTCCATTTACAAAACAGGAAACAATATCTGTTCCTCCAGAAATAGATGCTAAATGAACATTTTTTTTTATATTTCTATAAACAAATTCAAAACCATCTTTTGATAGCGGAGATCCTGTAGAGCAAATTGTTTTTAAAGACTCAAGTTTAATTTTTTCTTTTACTTTAACGTTGTGCTTTATAAGTTGATCAATATACTTTGCACTTATGCCAAATAGATTAACTTTCTCTTTATTTGCAATTTTTAACAATAGCTCTGGAGATTTATACATAGGAAAGCCATCAAATAACAATATTGATGCTTTAGATGCTAAGGCTGTAACAAGCCAATTCCACATCATCCATCCACAAGTTGTAAAGTAAAATACATTATCATTCGGTTTTATATTGCAATGTAATTGATGTTCTTTCAAATGTTGCAATAAAACTCCACCAGAACGATGACAAATACATTTTGGTTTACCTGTTGTGCCACTTGAGTATAAAATTGCAAGTTCGTGGTCAAAATCAAATTTTTTTAATTTACTTATACTTATTTCAAGATTTTTAATCCTGGAGAAATAATAAAATTTAATATTTTTTATTTTTTTTAATTTTTTTAATTTTTTTCCAGGATAATTTAAAATTAATACTGATTTTATACTTTTTATTTTTTTTAATATTGTGGGCAATCTTTCAATAATATTTATTTCCTTTCCATTATAGTAATATTTATCAGTTATAATTAACAATTTAGGCTTAATTTGGGAAAAACGTTCTATAACTCCAGGTACACCAAAATCGGGTGAACATGAACTCCAGATAGCTCCTATAGCGCTAGCGCTTAAAAAACACTCCACTGTTTCTATCTGATTTGGAGTATATGCAGCTATTCTGTCTTTTTCAAAAATATTTATTTTTTTATAAAATGTAATTATTTTTTTTACTTCAATATTAAGTTCTTTCCAGGACTTTTGTTCTCTATAGCCATTTTCACTAACAAATGAAATAGCTTTTTGATTTGAATTTTTAACTAAAAGATTTTCAGCAAAGTTCAATTTTGAATTAACAAAAAACTTACTATTAATAAGATCTTTTGTTAATTTAAATTTATTAGTTTTTACTCCAATTATTTCAAAGTATTTCCAAATAGAATTCCAAAAATCTTTTTGATTTTTTATACTCCAATTTAGTAACTTTTTATAATTTCCAGAAAATGTATATTTATAATTCTTTGAAAGAAATTTCTCGTAATTAAATAAATTTGAATTTTTAATGAGCGCTTTAGACGGTTCCCAAAGTTTTTTTGGCATCAAATATTTATATTTATATTGTAAAATTTATGCTAACCTTAGACGATATAAATTGAAAATGAGAACTTTTTTCTATCTGATTCGGACTAGTTTTAGTCTATTTTTGTTCTTTTTGAGTAACAAAATATAGTAGGCTTAAAAAAGATCATACTAAAGGTTGATATGTCAAAAAATAAGATTACCGCAGTTCTTGGACCTACAAATACCGGTAAAACTTTTTTAGCTATAGAAACTATGCTTTCATTCGATTCGGGAATGATAGGGTTTCCTCTTAGACTTTTAGCAAGAGAAGTGTATGACAAGATTATACAAAAGGTAGATGTGTCTCAAGTTGCTCTTATTACTGGGGAAGAGAAAATTATACCAATAAATGCAAAGTATTTTTTGTGCACTGTCGAGTCAATGCCTGTAGATAAAGTTTTAGATTTTGTGGGAATAGATGAAATTCAAATGTGTTCAGATCATGAGAGAGGTCATATTTTTACTGATAGATTATTAAATCTCAGAGGCGAGAAATTAACAATGCTAATGGGTTCCAATACTATAAAAAGTATTATTCAAAAACTTGATGATGATATTGAGTTTATAAATAAACAAAGATTGTCAAAACTCTCATTTAGTGGACACAAAAAAATTTCAAGAATTGAGAGAAAAAGTGCTGTTATCGCTTTTTCTACAGAGGAGGTTTATGCAATTGCTGAACTCATAAGAAGACAGAAAGGTGGTGCAGCAATAGTTATGGGATCTCTCAGCCCTAAAACTAGAAATGCTCAAGTGAGTTTATATCAATCTGGCGATGTTGATTATCTTGTTGCTACTGATGCTATTGGAATGGGAATAAATATGGATCTAGACAATGTTTATTTTTCAAACATAAAAAAATTTGATGGAAAAAAAATTAGAAGATTAAAAATCTCAGAAATTGGGCAAATTTCAGGGAGAGCTGGTCGATATTTAAATGATGGAAGTTTTGGCATTACTGGGGATTGTGATGAAATTAATCCAGAAGAAATAGAGTTTTTAGAAAATCATAATTTTCCAGAAATACAAAACATATTCTGGAGAAATTCTAATCTAGATTTTAAAAATAAAGAAACCCTTTTAAAATCTTTAGATGATAAACCCAATAAAGATTGGTTGAGAAGGGTAGGAGAATGTGAAGATGAAAAAGTTTTAAAATATTTTTTAAAAGAAAATAACAACAGTATAGAAAATAATTCAAACATTTTGAAAATTCTCTGGGAATGTTGTCAAATACCTGATTTTGTCAAAAAAACTTACGGTCACCATTTGGAAGTTGTAGATAAAGTATTCAATTTTTTGACAGGTGAAGAAAGCAAAATACCTAATTATTATATGAAAAAACAACTTTCTATGCTTGATAAGCTAGATGGAAATGTAGACTCAATTTCAAATAGAATATCGAATGTAAGAACTTGGTCATACGTTGCAAACAAATCTAATTGGGTTGAAAATCAAGATTATTGGGTCGAACGAACTAAAAACTTAGAGGATAAATTATCGGATAGACTTCATGATGAATTAACCAAAACTTTTATAGATAAAAGAGCTAGCGTCTTAGCCAAAGGATTAAAACAAGATATTGAGCTAAAAACTGAAATTATTGAGGAGGAAAAGGTATTGATTAATGATCAATATATTGGAATTTTAAAAGGTCTAAAACTTCAATTAGATTTAAAAGTGGATGCTCTAGATGCAGATATTAAATCATTAAAAAAAGCTGCAAGGCAAAATGTAGGCCCAGAAATAATCAATAGAATACAACAAATAATGGATACTGGACTTATAGAATTGAAAGATGACTTTAAGATATATTGGAGAAATGATCCAATAGCAAAACTGACAGCTGGATCCGATTATCTTAATCCAAAAATTGATTTGATCATAGATGAAATGATTGAGAATAATGAAAGAAATAATTTAAACGACTACCTAAATAAATGGATAATAAAAAAAATTGAAACTGAACTTAATAGTTTAATTGAGTTGAAAAACATTAAAGAAGATAACCCAGAACTTAGAGCTTTAGCATACAGACTTTATGAAAATAATGGTGTTATAAAAAGATCAAATATCTCTGAATATCTAAAAAAAATAAATCAAGATGATAGGAAAAAATTAAGAAAACTAGGTGTTAAGTTTGGAAGATATCATGTCTTTTTATTTAAGTTATTCAAACCAAGTTCGGTTTCTTTAAGAATATTATTATGGAAAAGTTATAATAACGAGTTTTTGAATTTATCGCCTCCAACATTCGGACTAAATTTTTTAAATAATATGAAAACTGCAAATAGAGACTTTATGTTACTTTGTGGTTTTGAAAAATTTGACGATATTTATGTTAGAATTGATATTCTCGAGAGATTATTCTTATTAATATTTAATTCAAAAAAAGACGAAAAAGAAGAAGTAAAGGTTATGCCTGAAATGTTAAACTTACTTGGTTGTTCAAAAGAAAATTTTAAAAAGCTTTTAAAAAAGATGGATTATAAAATTTTTGAGAAAGAAAAAGAATTTTTTATAAAATATGTTCCAACAAAAAAGAAAATTTTTAAAAAATATGACAAAAAGGACTATTCTAATAATCCATTCGGTGTATTAAACCAATTAAACCTAAAATAATGTTTAATTTATTTAAAAAAGAAAAAGAGAATAAGAATGACGGAAATCATTTATCTTTAATTAGTGTCGCCGCTCTTCTAATCCATTCTGCAAAGATAGACGAAAATTTCACAGAA
The DNA here is from genome assembly GCA_902615045.1 of uncultured Pelagibacteraceae bacterium. Classification (GTDB taxonomy): domain Bacteria; phylum Pseudomonadota; class Alphaproteobacteria; order Pelagibacterales; family Pelagibacteraceae; genus Pelagibacter. The sequence continues at coordinate 61,344 of CACMNP010000001.1, forward strand.
AAAGAGAAAACAATAATTAAAAATGCCTTAATTGAAATGGGTGCCGATGAGAATAATTTAGATGAAATAATAATTGATGCTGAATCTAGAGAAAAAGACTCAAATCAGATTTTAGAGTTTACTAAAGAAGTAAAAAATAGAAGTTTAGATGAAAAAAAAATAGTTATTGAAGCATTATGGACAATTATTTATTCAGATGAGCAAGCAGATATGTATGAAAGTAACCTAATGAGAAGGTTGTCTGGTTTGTTATATCTTGATGCAAAAGTTGTAGGTGACATAAAAGAAAAAGTTAAATTAAATCAATGACATATTTGGTCAATGATAAATGCATAAAATGTAAACACACAACTTGCGTCGATGTTTGTCCTGTTGATTGTTTTTATGAGGGCAAAAATATGCTTGTAATTAAACCTGATGAGTGTATAGATTGTGGCGTTTGTGAACCTGAGTGTCCTATTGATGCTATAGTTTCAGATACAGAACCTGGCAACGAAAAATGGTTAGAGTTAAACAAAAAATATTCGGAAATATGGCCAAATATATCGGAAGCAAAAAAACCTATGCCAGACCACGAGAAGTTTAAAAATGAAGAAAATAAGTTTGATAAATACTTTGAAGAAAACGTTTAAATCTAAAAACTCTGCTAATAAAAAAAAAACTATTAAACAAAAGAAAATAAAATCTATTAGTAAAATTAAAAAAGCTAAAGTAGCAGTTAAAGTTAAAAAAGCAAAAACTGTAGCTAAAACAAAAAAATCGAAGATACAAAAAAAAATAGTTAAATCTGTTACTGGGAAAATTGAGAAAAAAGATACCTCTGAGGCAAGCTCAAGTCTCTTACGTATCCCTAAAAGTAATGAACAAAAACCAGAAATTAAAAAAGTTAAAAAACAAGAGACTGAAAAAAAAGAGTATAAAATAAAAGATTATGTTGTGTATCCCAAACATGGCGTTGGTCAAATCACTGAATTTAAAAAAATGAATATTGGGGGAATTGATATAGAAGCTTATATCTTAAAATTTGAGAAAGATAAGGCTAATGGAATGGTTCCAGTAAATAAGCAAACACACCTAAGACCACTAGCTACAGTAAATCAAGTTAACAAATGTATCAGTATTTTAAAAAGTAAACCAAAAATTAAAAGAAGCATGTGGAGTAGAAGAGCACAAGAGTATGAAGCAAAAATCTCATCTGGTAAAATTTATGAGCTTGCTGAAGTAGTTAGAGATCTTAACAAGGGAGATGATCTTATGGTTGATCAATCATATAGTGAAAGACAACTTTTCGAAAAAGCTTATGATAGAATACTTACAGAATTTCAAATAATCTTAAATTTAAGCTTAGAAGACACGCAAAAAAAACTTGATAAAGCATTAAAAAGAAATCTTGAAAAACAAGCTCAAAAGGTTGAAAATAAACCTCCTGAAGAAGAAATTACTGAGGAAATAGCCAAATAAAAAAAAACGCTTCTCACGCAAGCGCCATGAGAAGCGTTATTTAATAAAAAGAATACTAAACTATTTTCTTCTTTTCTTTTTAGCTTTTTTCTTAGCTTTTTTCTTAGTTTTCTTTTTAGCAGCTTTTTTTCTTCTTTTAGCCATCTTTAGCTCCCTTTTTTTTAATTACGAATCTTTTTGATTCGTTTAATTACCTTTTTGTAATTTTTTTGAGTAGTTATGTCAATTACATTATTTTTTGTATTTAATTAATTTTTTTTTTTAAAAATTAAAAAATTAATAATTAAAAAAAGTTAAGTAAAATAGGGATTATTATACAAGTTTTTTAAATTAATTATAAAGATTTTCAAAATTGTTTTTATATTTATTTATAATTTTATATCTTTTTAACTTTAATGTTGGTGTTAACATTCCATTTTCAATTGAAAATTTTTCTTTTATTAAAAAAAACTTTTTTATATTTTCTATTTTTGAAAGATTATTATTTAAATTATTTAATGAATTACTAATTTCTTCATTTGTAATATTAATAAATTCATCATTTAAAACTAATAATGCAACTAAATAAGGTTTATTATCTCCATATACAACAGCTTGATCTATAAATTCTAAATTTATTAATTCATTTTCAATTTTTAGTGGAGAAATATTATCTCCTCCAGGAGTAATGAGAATATCTTTTTTCCTATCAGTAATTTTTAAAAAATTATTTTCAAATACCCCGATGTCACCTGTGTGAAGCCAACCATCTATTAAGACTTTATCGGTCTCTTCTTTATTATTCCAATAACCAAGCATTACATTTTCACCTTTTACTAAAATTTCACCGTCCTCAGCTATTTTAACCAAATTTCCCTTAAACGGTGGACCAACAGTATCTATTCTAATATCATGTATTGGATTACAACTCACCACTGGGGAGGTTTCTGTCAAGCCATAGCCTTGTAAAGTTGGCAGACCAATGGCATTTAGGAAATATCCAACTTCTTTATCTAATGCACCTCCACCAGAGACAAATGTTTTAAGAGAACCACCAAATTGTGATTTTATTTTTTTTCTAACTAATTTCTCTAACATTCTATCTTGTATTTTTTCAAAAAAAGTTAAATTTTCTTTTTTTATTTTTTTTAGACCTAATTCTAACATTTTAAAAATTAATTTTTTTTTCAATCCTGTAGCTTTTTTAAAACTTGCATTAATTTTTTGATAAAGATTTTGATAAAATCTTGGTACGGCCGTCATTACTTCTGGAGAACAATCACTCATATTCTTAACTAGTTTATCAATGCTTTCTGCATAAAAAATTCTAGCAGCTACAGTGATTTGTACAAATTGAACAGTGTGCTCGTAAGAGTGTGAAAGCGGAAGCCAAGTAAGGAACCTGGGCTGTTCTTTAGATAATAATGGTTTTAGGATATCTATTGCGCCTTCACAATTATTTAATATGCCTCCATGACTTAAAATCACTCCTTTAGGATTTCCTTGCGTACCTGAAGTATAAATTATACAAGACGGATCTTTTCTTGAGGCTAGAGATTTATGAATTGATAAATTTTTTTTAATGTTGTTTTGGATTAAATCTTCTAAATTAATATAGTCAATTTCTACATTCTGTAATTTTTCGAAAGAAAATATTTTTTTTATAAAATTTTTGTCCTTAATAATATTTTTTAATTTATTAAATTGTTCAATGTTTGAAACAAAAATTATACTTGGAGTACAGTCATTAAGAATATAATCATAGTCATTTTCTGCATAAGTAGTGTAAGCTGGAACAGTTATTCCATCTGATAACATAATAGACAAGTCTGCAATAAACCATTCAGGTCTATTTTCAGAAATTAATAGGCATCTGTCACCTTTTGATATTACTTTTCTTAATTCATTAGAAACTAAATTAATAAAATCATAAGTTTCTTGCCAAGAGTAATTTTTTCTTTTTTCACCTAAAGTTGATAATAAAATTTTATTTTTATCAATTTGTTTATTAAATTGATGAAAAAATAATTCAGTTAAATTATTAATTTGTTTTAAGTTCATATATTTTTTGGTGGGCAAAGAGAGAATCGAACTCTCACAGTATTGCTACTATTGGATTTTGAGTCCAACGCGTCTACCAGTTCCGCCATTCGCCCATTTATTTTTAATTTCATAGAATATAAATAATAGTATTAAAACATTATTTATATTAAAAGAAAATATGTTTAAGGAACTATTTAATAAAACAATTAAACTTGCGGGACATAGAAATTCTAAAAAAATTTTAGGATTTATTTCTTTTATTGAGAGTTTCATATTTCCTATTCCACCAGATGTTCTTATTATTCCAATGACTATTGCCGACAGACAAAGATGGATGAAGATAGCAATCATTGCTACGACAGGATCAGTTTTAGGAGCATGCTTGGGATATTTCATTGGTTATGTATTTTTTAATGAAATCGGCATCAAAATTTTTGAGCTTTACGGTGTAGATAATACTTCATTTTTAAAAGATAAAATTTCATCAGATGGAGGAGTTTTTGCATGGGCAACGCTGCTAGCTATAGCGGGTTTTACACCTATCCCATTTAAATTACTCACAATAACTAGTGGGTTCGTTCAATTTAATATTGTTTATTTTATAATTGTCTCCTTACTTACGAGGGGATCTAGATTTTTTATTATAGCTTTTTTGGTTGGAAATTTTGGTCCAACTATGAAAACAATAATTGAAAAAAAGCTGCTTAAAGTTTCAATTATAATCTCAATTGTATTAATAGTTTTTGCTTTTTTAATTTATAAATTTTTACAAAACTTTATGAACTAAAATGAATTTTATTTTAAAAAGAAAAAATATTTATTTATTAATTTTTACATACTCAATTATTGCTATATTATCAGCAATCTATATTGAAAAAGTTCTTGGGTATTTGCCGTGTAAATTATGTATTTATCAAAGAATTCCTTTTTTAGTAGCGATCTTCATTTGTTTTTTGGGATATAACTATATTAAATCTGATAGAATATTAATTGCTTTAATCATTACATTCACACTGAGCACTGCTCTTGCCGGATATCATTTTGGTATAGAAAATGGCATTTTTGATGAATATGCTGGTTGCACAAACACAAATATAGATATCACGAATAAAGAAAAAATAATCGAAAGTCTTGGAATGGTTAAAAATTGTAAAGATGTAGAGTTTGTCATTTTAGGCATATCTTTATCAGGATTGAATTTTTTAACATCTTTACTAATTGTATTATTTTCGCTAAGAGCTCTTGTTTATGAGAAAGACTAACAAGAAAAAATTAGAAGAATTTATTAGGGTTGATCACGCAGGCGAAAGGGGTGCAATTAAAATATATGAAGGTCAACTTTTAGCACTGAAAACATTTAAAAAGGATCCTGAACTATTAAAATTAGTAGAAGAAATGAGAGAACATGAGCAAGAACATAGTGATTTTTTTGAAAATGAAATCAGAGAAAGAAATATAAAACCAACTAAATTTTTACCACTATGGGATTTATTAGGAGTAGGTTTAGGTTTCGGCTCAACAATATTAGGAAAAAAGGCAGCAATGCTATGTACAGCCTCTGTTGAGGAAGTAATTGATAAACATTACCAAAGTCAAATAGATCAATTACAAGATGATGAGAAAAAACTTAGAGAAAAAATTAAAAAATTTAGAGCGGATGAATTAGAACATAAAGATATTGCATATGAGCATGGCGCAACAAAAAAAGGATTATATTCAGTAATGGATAAAATTATTAAAACTGGCTCAAGAATTGCTATAAATATCTCTGAAAAAATTTAACTAGGATCTAATTCTACATCCCAATATAAATAATCCATCCAACTGCTGTGTAGAAAATTAGGAGGAAAATTCTTCCCATTTCTATGAAGATCTTCTGTTGTTGGTTGAAAAGGCCATTGATTTAACTTCATTCCAGAATTTTTTAGCAATCTTCCACCTTTTTTTACATTACATGCTGAGCATGCAGTAACAACGTTTTCCCAATCAGTTTTTCCACCTTTTGATCTTGGAAGAAGATGGTCAAAAGTTAGTTCATCATTACTTCCACAATATTGACAACTAAACTTATCTCGTAGAAAAACATTAAATCTTGTGAAATTTGGATTTGAACGAGGCTTTATAAAAGATTTTAATGCAATAACACTTGGTAACTGCATAGAGAATGATGGGCTTCTTATCATTCTATCATAATGACTTACAATTGAGACTCTATCTAAAAATACAGATTTAATAGCGTCTTGCCATGACCATAATGATAAAGGATAATAACTTAAAGGTCTATAATCTGCATTAAGAACTAGAGCCGGACATTTTTCAAGTGAAAGGTTTTCATTGATCATCAGAGTCATAACTGTTTAATATATTATATATTATTATTAATCAATGTAACAAAAAAGTTAATTCTCTTTAAATATCAAAATTATCTTTGATAAATTTTAATGCATGACTTGAAGCTTCAACTGGTATATGATGGTCGCAGTCTTTGATCATTGAAGTTTCTATACTAATATTATTGCGTGTAAAAAAATCTTTTGCTTCCAATAAATTGTAAGGTGGAACTATTTCATCTTTTTCACCATGAATTAATAAAGTTTTTGTTTTAGAAATTAATCTTAAACTAAGATCATCTTTATCAATAATCTTTCCAGAAAATCCAACAACGCAATTAAAGGGATCTTTAGAAGTTAAGCCCAAGTTAATTGACATCATGCAACCCTGACTAAATCCAGATAAACATATCTTTGAATTTTCCAAATTATATTCAGCTTTAACTTCTTCAATGTATTTTCTTAATTTATCTTCAGCTTTTTTTACTTCATTTAAAATATAATTTTTATCATTTATTTCTAAATCAAACCATTGATAACCAATTGGATTAATTTTACATGGTTCATGTCCATTCGGACATAAGAATACTGTGTTGGTTAAAAACCTTTTCCAATTCAGAGTTAACATGCTTATATCTTTTCCATCTCCACCATATCCATGAAGTAAAATTACTGCATTTTTGATGTCAGACCCATTTTCAGGTTTTATAATTGTTGATTCAAGGCAAAATGTCATAGATAAGTAATTATGTTTTTTTATTTTAAAAAGAAACTAAAATCAAAGCATGATTTCTGAAATATTTGTCAAAATTGCAGCGATTGTTTTGCTTGCAGCTGTAGCTGTAGTATTAATTCTTGGAATTAGAACTCTTTTTAAAGGAGACGGAGATAAAAAAACATCTAACAAATTAATGCAGCTTAGAGTTTTACTACAATTTGTTGCTATAATTGTCCTTGTAGCATTAGCTTACTTTTATAAAAATTAATTTAATTCATTTAACCAATTTAAAAATTCATCACTGTTAAAATCTATTGATCCAACAATTCTTGCAAACTCATAACCATCTTTATCAATGAATAGTGTTGTGGGTATTCCTCTTAATTTTAAATTTTTTGCAATTCCAGCACCATCACCAACAAAAACTTGTAATTCTTCTATGAGCAGTTCATCAAAAAACTTTTTAGATTTACTAATATTTTCTCCACCTATATTTATTGGGATAATCTTTAATTTTTTTTCATCCTTAAGTTTTTGAAGATTACTTAAAGATGGCATTTCCTCTCTACAAGGCGCACACCATGTTGCCCAAAAATTCAGAATAATTAATTCAGACTCAAAATCTTTCAAATTAACTTTATTTCCTGCCTCATTTAAAAAATCAAAAAACTTAATTTTTTGTTTTTTCTCATAAATTATTAGATTTTTTATATTAGGCGCTTCTATTGAATATGAATAACTAAGTGATATGAAGTAAAGTAATATTATTTTAATGGATATAAATATAAATTTCATAAATTTGTAATTGAATAACATGAGTAAAAATAAAAACAATAAACCAATTTGGGGTACAAGAATTAAGAAGAATGCGTCAACTTTATTTAAAAAAGTTGGTGGTTCATTGCCAATAGATAAAAGACTATTTAAAGAAGATATTGAAGGATCAATTGCTCATGTCGAAATGCTTTACAAACAGAAAATTATAAATTTCAGGATAAAAAATAAAATAATTTGGGGATTAAAAAGAATTAAAAATGAAATTGTAAAAAAGAAATTCAATTTTAATTATGATTTAGAGGATATTCATATGAATATAGAAAACAGATTATTTGAACTTATTGGTGATGATGCTGGATATGTTCATACTGCTAGATCTAGAAATGATCAGGTAATTACCGACCTTAAATTATGGTTAAAAGAAGCAACAAAAAAAATAATAATTTTATTAGATAGTACAAATTTAAATATTCTAAATCTTGCACAAAAAAATATCAGAACAATTATGCCAGGATTTACACATTTAAAAAATGCACAACCACTATCTTTAGCACATTATCTACTAGCATATGTTGAAATGTTTAAGAGGGATAAGAAAAAATTTAAGAATAATTTAGAATTTTTAGATGAAAATCCTTTAGGTGTAGGGGCTTTATCTGGCACCTCTTTTAAAATTGACAGAAATTACACCACAAAAAAACTTAAATTTAAAAAACCAACAAACAATTCTGTAGATACTGTATCTGATAGAGATTTTGTTTTAGACTTTTTGTATTCTTCTCTTGCTTGCTCTTTACACATTTCTAGAATTGCTGAAGAACTAATAATTTGGAATTCTGATGCATTTAACTTGATAACTTTAAATGATAAGTTAGTAACCGGTTCTTCTATAATGCCACAAAAAAAGAATCCTGATCCATTGGAATATTTGAGAGGTAAAACTGGAATATTTATTGGAAATATCAATTCTATGATTTCAATATTAAAGGGCTTACCCTTATCATATTTTAAAGATTTACAGGATGACAAAGAAATTGTTTTTAAAACAAATGATCAATTAAAAATATCGCTATCATTATTGAATGATGTATTAAAAAATTTAATAATAAATAAAAAAAGTATGCTATCCCTTGCGGAAAAAGGATTTACTACAGCTACAGATTTATCTGATTACATTGTAAGAGAACTTGGATATCCATTTAGAAAGGCATACATACAAACTGCAAAAATAATTAATCTAGCTGAAAAAAAAAACAAAAAACTTCACGAACTAGAATTGAAAGAAATAAATCAAATTGAGCCAAAACTTACATTAAATGTTTATAAAATACTAAATCTAGAAGATTCAATTAATTCAAAAAAATCTTATGGCGGAACTTCTTTTGAGAACGTTAAGAAAATGATAAAAAAAGCAAAAAATGAGTAAAAAAATTTTAATTATTATACTTTGTTTATATTTTGTAGTTGCTTGTGGGCGTAAAGGCGATCCAGAGTATAAATCTGAATTAAGTAAGAATATTCAAAAAATATTATGAGATATATAAACAATAAATTTTTTATTGAAGGAAAAAACGTTGAGAGTCTGACAAAAAAATTTAATACACCTCTATACTGCTACTCTTATAAAAATTTAAGAGAAAATGTAGAGAATTTTAAAAAAGCTTTTGAGGAAATTAAACCTTTAATTTGTTTTTCTGTAAAATCTAATTCAAATATTTCACTATTAAAAGAAATAAAAAAACTTGGCCTTGGGGCAGATGTAGTTTCAAAGGGTGAATTATATGCATCACTTAAAGCTGGTATTGATAAAAATAAGATAGTTTTCTCTGGAGTTGGTAAAACAAGAGATGAAATTGAGTACGCAATTAAGCAAAAAATATTATTAATAAATTCTGAGTCATTGAGTGAAGTTTTGGCGATTGAAGCGGCTGCAAAAAAACTAAATAAAGTTGTTGATATAGGACTAAGATTAAATCCAGATACAGATGCTGAAACATTGAAACAAATTTCAACTGGTAAAAGTGAAAATAAATTTGGTGTAGATAAAAAGACTTTTGTAAAAATTATTAATTTGATGAAACAATCAAAATTTATAAACATTAAATGCTTAAGCGTTCATATCGGTAGTCAAATCTTAAACCACAAACCCTACGAAAAAATGCTAAATGTTCTTGATAAACTTTTAAAAAATTTAGATTATAAATTTGAGATCATTGATTTAGGTGGTGGGATGGGGATAAACTATGATAATAAAACGAAAAAACTTAATTATACAAAATATAAAAAATCAATAATTAAATTTAAAAATAAATACAATTGTAAAATAATTTTTGAACCTGGAAGATCTATAATTGGAAATGTTGGTATACTTGCATCTAAAGTAATTTATTTAAAACATAACAAAACAAAAACATTTGTAATATTAGATGCGGCAATGAATGATTTGATAAGACCAGCTTTGTATAATGCAAAACATAGGATAATTCCAACCCTAAGAAATATGTCACGATCAAAGAAAATATTAGAATTTGTAGGCCCAGTATGTGAAACAACTGATAAATTTTTAACAGAAAGGAAATTTCAGAATATAAAAGAAAATGATATTATGATTATTTGCGATACAGGTGCCTATGGTTATTCATTATCATCTAATTATAATCTTAGATTAAGGCCTGCCGAAATTTTGATTAAAGGAAATAAAGTAAAGATTATAAGAAAAAGACAAAAAATAACAGATATTATCTAACTTAAAACTTATAATGAGAAATATCCTCTTTAAAAGTATATTTTTTTCTGGATTAATTTTAATATGTATTATTTTTCTTCCATCTTTATTACTACCAAAGAAAATCACTCTTTTTGGAGGTAAACTTTTTGGATACTGGTCCTCATTCTGTTTAAAAATTTTTTACTCAACCAGCATAGTAATAAAAGGTCAAGATAACATAATTAATAACGAAAATTTCTTTATCGCATGCTCTCATCAATCGATGTTTGAAACTTTTTTTTTACAAACAATATTTAATTCACCAATTTTTATTCTTAAAAAAGAACTATTAAATATACCGATATTTGGTTGGTATTTAAGAAAGATAGATTCTATTTCTGTGAATAGAAATAAAGTTTCTAAAGAAAACCTTAATTTTACTGAAAAAATTAAAGAAGTTATGGAAAAAACAAAAAGACCTGTAATAATTTTTCCACAAGCTACTCGAGTTCTACCAGATGAAATTATTCCTTTTAAAAAGGGAGTTGGAAGAATTTACAGAGAATTAAATGTAAAATGTCAACCCGTTGCTATTGACTCTGGAAGAGTATGGCCAAAATCTGGAAAGATGAAGCCCAATAAAACGATTACTATTTCTATTTTAAAACCAATTAATACAGGTATCGAAGAAACAGAATTTGTAAAATTATTGCAAAAAGAAATTTATTCCGAGCTTGGTCTTGCTAACTAACCCTTCATAGGCATTACAACATAAATACTGTCAAAGTCTGCAGGATCTTTTATTAACGCAGGAGATCCAGTATCTTTCAAATATATTTCAATATTATCACCATTTAGTTGGGATGCTATATCAAGCAAATATCTAGAGTTAAAACTTATATCTAAATCTGTCTCAAATTTTACAGATAGGCTTTCTTTACCATCACCACTGTTAGTGTTATTGACAGATAAATCTAAATTATCTTTAGTCAAATTAAATTTTACACCATCTTTTTTATCTAGAGAAACTGATGCTACTCTATCAACGGAATTTAGAAAAGATTTTAGATCTATTTCAAGTTTTTTTTGATTCTCTCTAGGGATAACTTGAATATAGTTAGGGAATTTTCCATCGATTAATTTAGATATCAAAATACTATTATTAAGTTCAAATTTAATTTTGGATTTAATATTTGAGACTTTAACCTCGCCATCATAATCTTCTAGAAGAGAACATAATTGAAATATAGTTTTTTTTGGAAGTATTATTGGTTCAAATTCAATTTTGTTTTTTAGTCTTATTTTTGAGATAGACATTCTATGGCTATCTGTTGCGGCTGCAGTTAAAAAATTCTTATCATCTGTTTGGGTCTGATGGAAAAAAATACCACTAAGATAATGTCTTGTTTCATCATTCGAAATCGAAAATTTACATTTATTTAAAAGTTTTAATAAATCTTTTGAATTTATAGTAAATTCATTTTCATTGAAATTTTCATCTGTAATTGGAAATTCAGAAGCATTAATTGAATTTAAATTGAATAGAGATTTATTTGACTCTAATTGTAATTTACTTTCTCCAGTGTTTTCAAAATTTATCTGACTACCAGAGGGTATTTTTCTTACAATATCAAACATAATTGATGAAGAAGTGGTTGTTTTGCCTTCATCAAAAATTTTAATATTTGAAATTTCATTTACAAATATTAAATCTAAATCTGTTGCTGTAATTTTTAACTTTGAATTTGCTGCCTCTATCAAAATATTTGAAAGAATAGGTAAAGTGCTTCTTTTTTCTATTACACCCTGACAGTAACCTAAAGATTTTTGCAAATCCTGTTGATTAACACTAAATTTCATTTTCTTGTTTGTATAATATTTTATTCTTTAGGCTATCAATGCTTAAATTCAATTCATTATCTTCTTTTCTTAATTTTTCTATTGTTTTAACTGAATGAATAACGGTCGTGTGATCTCTATTAGCAAATGATCGACCTATCTCAGGTAAAGATTTAGATGTTAGCATTTTTGCTAAATAAATAGCAGTTTGTCTTGGCCTTACAAGATATCTTGACCTTCTTGGTGACAACATTTCGTTTTTACTTATTTTAAAATATTTACAAACTATTGTTTGAATATTATCTATATCAACTTTATTTTCGGTTAAATTTAATAGATCTTTTAATATTACTTTTACCTCTGACATTGAAGGTGTTTTTCCATAAATTCTTGAGAATGACACTACTCTATTAAATGCACCCACAAGCTCCCTAATGCTAGTATTAACTTCAGTACTAATAAATTTTATGATTTCGTCACTGATCTTAATATTATTTGGATCATGAGTTGCAAGATCTTCATTTTTAGATTTTATTATATTGTATCTTAATTCAAAATCAGCATTTTGGATATCAACTACTAGACCTCCTGAAAATCTAGATTTAATTCTTTCTTGTATTCTAGTTAATTTGCTTGGTGGTCTATCTGCTGATACAATAATTTGAGATCCTTTTTCTTGCAAAACATTAAATGTGTGAAAAAACTCTTCTTGCATAGCTTCTTTTCCATTCATAAATTGAATATCATCAATCAAAAATATGTCAGTATTTCTAAAATACTCTTTAAACTTTACCATTTCATTGGATTTTATCGATTTTACAAATTGATACATAAATCTTTCAGCTGAGATAAACATTACTTTATTTTTTTCTTTCAAACTTAAACCAATTGCATTTAATAAATGTGTCTTACCCATTCCAACTCCTCCATAAATATATAGGGGGTTATAGTGAGCTATTTGTTCTGAGACTTTTTTTGCAGCTTCAAAAGCTAGTTTATTACTTTTCCCTAGCAAGAAATTCTCAAAGTTTTTATTTGGATCAATTCGATTATATTGAAGATATGAATCTTTAATAAATGAAACCTTTTCATTAGCTGATGAATTGTCTTGTTTTATTTCATTACTATTTTTGTTCTTTATATTTTCATTAATCACAAATTCTATTCTGGAAATATCTTTTTTATATAATTTAATTATTTGTAATATTTGATCTAAATATCTTGAAGTTATCCAGTCTCTAATAAATCTTGTCGAAACGGATAACAAAACATAATTTTTAAACTCATCAACTAAATCAATTTTTTTTAACCAACTATCATAAATCTCAGAACCAAACTTTTTTTTCATTTCATTTTGTAATAATTTCCATTCAATCTTATTAATATTGTCTGATTTAATGTTAGTGAGATTATTTTTCATGAGAGTCTGTTAAACTCCTATTCATAATTCAATGCAATAAATTTATTTTTATTCTCAAAAAAAAATAAAATTTACAATTGTATAAATTAATAATTGAATCTCTTTTTAGAGACTTAAAATTAGTAATCTTAAATTTACTTTTTTTATTTTTTTTTTTTCTTGGGGCTAAAAGATTAAAAGATTCTTTTTTTAATTGAAAAAATAATCTCTAGGGTTGTAATTTCTTTAAGTAAACTAAAAGTTGTTATAAGGAATTTATTTTTTTTGTTATTCTAGAAATATTTCTTGACGCGTTTTGCTTTTTTATCACCCCTGTCTTTGCTATTTTCATCAATTCAGAGTTTAATTTTGGCAAGAAAGCTAAAGCTTCTTTTTTGTCCTTTTTATCGAGAATTAAATTCATTTTTTTTATTGCAGATCTAAACCTGCTTTTTCTAGACTTATTTACCGTTGTTTGACGTGATATACGTCTTATTCGTTTAATAGCTGATTTAGTGTTTGCCATAAGCGCGATTGTATATAACGAGAAATTTATACGGTCAATATAATAATTTTTTATTTTTGACAAATATTACAAAAAAATGTTGATCTATTAGTGATAAATTTTTTTTTTATTGTCCCTTTACATCCTGGTGAAAGACAACTCTTATTTTCTCTATTGTATACTTTAAAGTTATCTTGAAAAGATCCATTTTTACCAACTATATTTTTAAAATCTCTAATACTAGACCCACCTTTTTTTATCGCTAAATTTAAAATTTTTCTTGAATATTTAATAATGTTAATACAATCGTTTTCACTTAAAGATTTTGCTTTTTTTTTTGGATTTATTTTAGAAATGAATAAAATTTCACTTGCATAAATATTCCCCAAACCTGAGACAAACTTTTGATCTAAGAGAAAATTTTTTATATTCTTTTTCTTTTTATAAAAATATTTTTTTAAGTAGTTTAGATTAAATTTTGAAGAAAAAGGCTCAGGGCCATAGTTACTTATAAAATTTTCTAAATTATTTTTATTTTTAAATAATTTGAAATAACCAAATCTTCTGGGATCATTGTATATAATTTTTATGTTATCAAATTCCAAAAATACATGGTTATGTTTTTTTGGCAAATAAGGACTATGATAAAAACTTGCATTTGTTTTTTGATTTAAAATATTTTTTCTTAAGAGATGTATAGTGCCAGACATTCCAAGATGAATTAAGCAAAATTTTTCATCATTTAAAACTAGTATGATATATTTTGAAAACCTTTTAACTTTTTTTATTGATTTTGATTGAAGACTTGTTTCAAAACCTTTTTTTATTTTGTACCTTAAATTCCTATTCTTTATACTTACTTTTTTTATTTTTTTTCCTGTTATTGTTCTACTTAGTGACTCTTTAACAACTTCTACTTCTGGCAATTCTGGCATTTATTATTATATTAATTAATATTATTTATTTTATGCAACAATATCTTCAAAATAAAAAAGGTCTAGTCCAAGGTGTCTTTGATAAAGTTTATGATAAATACGACGTCATGAATGATTTGATGTCACTTGGAGTTCATAGAATCTGGAAAAGAAATTTAATAAATTGGATGAACCCAGGTAAAAATAAAATTCTAGTAGATGTTGCATGTGGCACAGGTGATATAGCAAAACTTTTTATCGATAATAGTTCAAATAAAAATATAGAATTATTTTGTATTGACCCCAATGAAGGAATGATGAAAAAGGGAAAAAATAGACTATCAAATTACAAAAATATCAAGTGGATTAAGGGGTCGGCAGAGAAATTGCCTTTAAAATCTAATTCATGTGATTATTACACAATCAGTTTTGGTTTAAGAAATACAAAAAATATTAATAAATCCTTAAGTGAAGCGTACAGAGTTTTAAAGTCAGGAGGTAGATTTTTTTGTTTAGAATTTTCAAAAATTCAAAATTTAAAATTAGATTTAGTCTATAAAAGATACTCTAAATTAATTCCAGAAATAGGAAAATTTGTGGTTGGTGAAAAAGAGCCTTATGAATATCTAATAAAAAGTATCCAAGAATTTGTTAATCAAGAGGAATTAAAGGATTTAATGGAGAAAAATAATTTTATTAAATGTGAGTATAGGAACTTTTCTGGTGGAATAGTAGCTATTCATTCAGGTTGGAAAATATGATTAAAAAATTATACATACTTTTTAAGCTTGGAAGGAAATTAGCAAAATCTGACGCTTTAAGTATATTCACAAAGTTTCATACTCCACCAATTGGAATAAAAATTTTATTCTATTTGTTGTCTTTATCATTTTCAAAAAAAGATAATTCTTTTGTAAATGAAACCGAAGGTGAAAGATTATCAAACTCCTTACAATCTATGGGTACAACATTCATTAAATTAGGTCAATTTCTAGCAACTAGACCAGATATAATTGGAGAAAAGTTATCAAAGCAACTAGAGAGTTTACAAGATCGTTTGCCTCCCTTTGAATTATCTAAAGCTAAAGAAATAATCAAAAAAGATCTAGGTGAAGATAATTTTAATTCAATTATAAATCTATCTGAACCAGTGGCAGCAGCATCTATAGCTCAAGTTCATAAAGCGCAAATAAATGATAATGGCACAATTAAAGATGTGGCTATAAAAATTTTACGACCAAATATAAAAAAAATATTCAACGAAGAAATTGATGCTTTGATGCTTTTTGCTTTTTTAACTGAGTCAATTATCAAAAAGACAAAAAGACTTAAATTAGTTGAGGTTGTTTATTTGCTAAAAGAGATAACCAATTTAGAAATGGATTTAAGATTTGAAGCCGCTGCAGCTAATGAGTATTCTGAAAACACTAAGAATGACAGTGGATTTCAAGTTCCTAGAATTTATTGGAATTTTACAAGTGAAAATGTAATGACTTTAGACTGGGTTGAAGGTGTCTCTATAAGAGAAACAGAGGAGTTAGAAAAAAGAAATATAGATACCAAAAAAATTGCATCAGATATTATTCAACATTTTCTAAGACATGCTGTTAGAGATGGTTTTTTTCATGCAGATATGCATCAAGGTAACATTTTTATAAACAATAGTGGTCAAATAGTTCCTATCGATTTTGGTATAATGGGAAGGCTCGACGATTTGAGTAAAAAATTTCTTGCTGAGATTTTATATGGATTTATTAAACGAGATTATAAAAAAGTGGCTGAAGTTCATTTGGCTGCAGGGTTAGTTCCAAAAGAAGTGCCTGTTGATGATCTCGCCCAAGCACTAAGATCAATAGGAGAGCCAATATTTGGTCAGTCAATTAAAGATATATCTGGCGGTAAACTACTCAAACAACTTTTTGATGTGACAGAAAAATTTAATATGCAAACTCAACCACAGTTGCTCATGCTACAGAAAACCATGGTAGTAGTTGAAGGTGTTGCAAGAAGATTAAATCCAGAGACAAACATTTGGGAAACATCAAGACCTGTTCTTGAAAAATGGCTTAAAGAAACAAAAGATCCTATAACAACATTAAATGAAACTCTAAAAAATTCTGCAGAAGTTATAAAAAGATTACCAGAAATGCCGCAAATAATGGATAAAGCAAACCAAGCATTAACATTTCTTGCAAGTGGACAAATTCCACAAAATACTAATACGTATAATGATCTAAATACAAAAAAAAATGAAATGGTAGCTTTCAGAAATCAATCAATCATTGGTTTATTATTACTTGTAATTTTAGGATTAGTAGTATTTTAATCTCGACGATGAATTATTTTGAGAATAAAAAAATACTGTTAATTATATGTGGTGGAATTTCTGCTTACAAAAGTCTTGAGTTAATAAGATTATTTAAGAAAAATGGTGCTTGTGTAAAAACTATATTAACAAAAAATGCAAAAGAATTTGTAACTCCACTATCTGTTTCGTCTCTTTCCCAAGAAAAAGTTTATGACGATATATTTAGTGCAGAAAACGAAGCTGAGATGGACCATATATCTTTATCGAGATGGGCTGATGCAGTATTAGTTGCGCCTATTACAGCTAATACCATATCTAAAGTAGCTTCAGGTAATGCAGAAGATTTGGCGTCTACTGTTTTATTAGCTTCTAACAAACAAGTATTTTTAGTACCAGCAATGAACGTAAGAATGTGGGAGCATCCTTCTACTAAAGAAAACATATTAAAATTAAAAAGCTTTGGATGCAAAATTATAGGGCCAGAAATAGGAGATATGGCATGTGGTGAATATGGTGAAGGAAAAATGACAGAACCAAGTGAGATAGCCAATACGCTTAAAAATTATTTTTCTAATTTAGAAAAAAATAAAAAATTAAAAGCTTTAGTTACTGCAGGACCAACTAATGAATATATTGATCCTGTAAGATTTATTACAAATAAATCTAGTGGCAAACAAGGATATGAAATAGCCAAATGTCTTAGAGACAATGGATTTGATACGACACTTATTTCTGGAAAGACAAGTATTAAACCTTTGGACGGCGTTAATTTTGTAAGTGTTGAAACAGCCGAAGAGATGTTCAAAGAAAGTTTGAATAATCTACCAACAGATGTAGCTATTTTTTCTGCAGCTGTTTCTGATTTTAAAGTGAAAAATTATAAAAGTACAAAGATTAAAAAGAATGAAGAATTTAACTTAGAGCTAGAAAAAAATATCGATATTTTAAATCATATATCTAATCATAATTCATTAAGACCAAAAATAACGATTGGTTTTGCGGCAGAAACAAACAATCTCTCGACTAATGCAAAGGAAAAGTTGAATGAAAAAAATTGCGACTGGGTAATTGCAAATGATGTCTCAGATCAAACTATAGGATTTGGATCAGATTTTAATAAAATTTCTATATTTTACAAAGATAAACCTGAAGAAAATTTTGAAAAGATGAGTAAATCATTGGTCGCTGAAGAAATAGTCAAAAGGGTAATTCAACAGATTAACTAACTTAATGGTGAAAGTCTTAATTAAAAAATTAGACAAGAAAGTTAAACTGCCAGAATATAAAACAACAGGTTCATCTGGACTAGATTTGACTGCATTCATTGAAAAGAAAATAGTAATTAAACCAGGCGAAAACGCTTTAGTGCCAACAGGTTTATCCATTGCAATACCTGAGGATACCGAAGTTCAGATCAGGCCGCGATCAGGTTTGGCAGCTAAAAATAATATAAGTGTATTAAATACTCCTGGAACAATTGATAGTGACTATAGAGGAGAGATAAAAGTAATTTTATTTAATCATGGAGATAAAGACTTTACAGTAAATAACGATGATAGGATTGCGCAAATGATACTAATGCCAATTCTAAAAGTAGATTTTGAAACTGTAGAAACTTTGCCTGAGACAGTTAGAGGTTCGGGTGGATTTGGATCAACGGGTAAGTGAAAAATTTATTATCTAAACGAAAGCTTGAGAGATACTCTAGACAAATAATACTTAAGGATATTGGTATATTAGGACAAAAGAAAATAATTAATTCAAAAGTTTTAATTGTAGGAATTGGTGGATTAGGTAGTCCAGTTGCAGATTTGTTGGCTAGATGCGGTGTAGGGTATATAGGTGCTATTGATCACGATAAAGTAGACATTTCAAATCTTCAAAGACAAATTTTGTATACTTCAAAAGATGTTGGAAAATTTAAGGTTGATATCTTTAAAAGAAGAATAAAATTAATTAACAGAGATGTAAAAGTCAAAATTTTAAAAGAAAAAGCATCAGAAAAAAATTTAAATAAAATTGTAAAAGATTTCGATATAATTGTAGATGGAACAGATAATTTTAAAACTAAATTTTTAATAAATAAATTTTCATTAAAATATAAAAGAAAATTAATAGTCGGTGCTATCAGCAAATTTGATGGACACATTTTTTCATTCGATTTTAACAATAAATCAAGTCCATGTTTAAAGTGCTTTTATCAATCAGAACCAACTGATGAAGTTTTAAATTGTGAAAGTGAAGGAATATTAGGAACTACACCAAATATAATTGGGAGTATTCAAGCAAATGAAGTTTTAAAAAACATAATTTCGTCAGATAAAAGTCTTCACTCATCAATTCTGATTGTTAATCTGAAAAAACTTGAATTTAGAAAAATAAAATTTACTAAAAAAAAAGGTTGTTTATGCAATTAATCTTCAAGATTTTAATCATTATATTTTTTACTTCTAATGCCATTTCTGAAAATAATGAAAAATTTTTAATGCTTAAAAATGATAAGGTAAACGTGAGATATGGTCCAAGTTTTGATTATCCAATAAAGTATATTTACAAGAAAATAAACTTGCCGGTAAAAGTGATTGATAAAAAAGAAAATTTTAGAAGAATAATTGACAATAAAAAGAATGGTGGGTGGATACACATTTCTCAATTGAAGCAATCAAAATCCTTTATAACTGTATCAAATAAAATTCTATTCAATAAACCAACTAAATTTTCTAAACCATTGGCTAAAATAGAAACTGGAAGATTATTGATAGTAAAAAAATGTGAGAGAAAATGGTGCTTAGTTGAAACTAAAAGTTTTAAAGGGTGGGTTGACGAAGAAAACCTTTGGGGAAAAATCAACTAACCCTTTAAATTATATATATTAACTAATCATTTTTGTTGGACACAAACGTCTTTGATAACTGGAGCATTCGCACAATCAACACATTTAGTCTTCTGAACTATACATCCATCATCAAGGACTTCAACATCAACTATTTTATCACACTTTGAACAAGTTGAAGAAATTGTTAATCCACATTTTTTACAATTATAATTTTCTATTTGCATATTTTAAAAATTAAATATGAAAAAATTATTTTCAACAAATATCCTTGCGAATAATTATTATTTACGCATTTTTTTTGCGAATAATTATTATTACTACAAATTATCCTTATTAAATTTTTCCTAGATACTTATTGATAATGATTATTATTTACTTTTTGATCTACTTGCCCACCACTTATCTAAAATGAAATACCAAATAGAATTGGCGATTGGTTCTACAATTGCATCGGTCAAAGCTATCATAAAAGATACATCAGCAACTAACATCAAAACAGTTATAGCAATTGCAAAATGACCAACCGTATAAACAATTGTTCTTAAAATAGAGCCTCTGTTATTGGAATAAATCTGACTGGCAGCTTTAAAAATACCGTTGGTAACTTCCATTATTCTTTAAACGGGCTTTCAAGAACACAAGCAACTAAGTGAACTCTAGCCTGTTCTCCTCCATTAAAAAAGTTATGATACTTTGTATTGTTAGTAATCCATACATGTCCATCAGCAGGCAAATGTTTTGCAACATTTTCAATGACCATTGAACAACCTGCATTGGTTACTATCGGAATATGCAATCTACACTCTGGATCTTTGTGCCAGCTTAGTGTTGATCTTGGCTCTTTTAATAAAAGCCTTACTCTTCCTAGTTTAAATTTTTTACTAAGAATTTCATAAACCTCTTTAAAATAAGTTTTCTCGAACTCTGGTAGCAACTGAGTATATTTGGATTCATCAATATCAATGTCTCTTGAGACTTCTTTGCCTGTCTCATCTGCAATAGTCCAATATCTACCTCTGATATTGTTCCCTTCTATAGAGTCTTTGTTATTTGGAATTTGATTTAGAGGAATTGCACCAAAGTGAGTAACACCTGGCGAATTAAATTTCTTTTTCTCTAAAATTAGATTTAAGTCATTTCGCAATCTATTTATATCAAACTTAATTTCAGGAACTTTATAAAAGTCTTCGAACGATAGTGATGTCATTTTTCCGCTTTCCTTAATACTAGTTTAATCTTAAATCAAATCTATCTGCATTCATCACTTTGACCCATGCAGATACAAAGTCTTTAACAAATTTGTCAGATGAGTCTTTGCAGGCATAAACTTCGGCTAATGCTCTTAATTGAGAATTTGAACCAAAAATAAGGTCAACTCTTGAACCTTTCCACTTAGTTTTTTTAGACTTTCTATCTTTACCAACAAAATATTGTTCAGATTTGTCAGTTTCTTTCCAAGTGGTACTCATATCAAGAAGATTTACAAAATAATCTGTTGATAGAGCTCCAGGTTTTTTTGTGAAAACTCCATTTTTAGAACTATCATAGTTTGTATCTAAAACTCTCATTCCTCCTACAAGAACTGTCATCTCTGGTGCCGTTAATCCCATTAATTGTGCCTTATCAATTAATTTTTCCTCAGCTGAAACATTAGATTTACCTTTTTTCATGTAGTTTCTAAAACCATCCGCTTGCGGCTCAAGTAATCCAAATGAATTTACATCTGTTTGGTCTTGTCTTGCATCTCCTCTTCCTGGAGTAAATGGAACCTGAATTTTATGACCAGCTTTTTTTGCTGCCATTTCTATTCCTACATTTCCACCTAATACTATAAGATCCGCCATTGAGACTGATTTTTTATTTGTATCAAATTTTTTCTTAATTTTTTGTAAAGCTTTAATAACCTTTGAAAGTTTTTTAGGGTTATTGACTTTCCAACTTCTTTGAGGCTCAAGCATAATT
This sequence comes from uncultured Pelagibacteraceae bacterium, assembly GCA_902615045.1. Lineage (GTDB taxonomy): Bacteria > Pseudomonadota > Alphaproteobacteria > Pelagibacterales > Pelagibacteraceae > Pelagibacter. The sequence continues at coordinate 83,122 of CACMNP010000001.1, forward strand.
CTTGCTCCGTTTGCTCCACCTCTTTTGTCAGAACCTCTGTAAGTGGAAGCAGAAGCCCAAGCAGTGGAAACTAAATCAGAAACAGAGATTTTTGATTTTGAAAGCTTTGATTTTAAATCTCTTATATCTTTTGATTTAAGTTTATATTTTGGTTTATCTATAGGATCTTGCCAAATTAATTGTTCTTTTGGTACTTCGCTACCTAAATAACATGCTCTTGGTCCCATGTCCCTATGAGTAAGCTTAAACCAAGCTCTTGCAAATGCATCAGCAAATTCATCTGGATTTTGATAAAAATGTTTTGAAATTGGTCCGTAACTTTTATCCATTCTCAAAGATAAATCAGTTGTTTGCATCATTGGAGGATGCATTTTACTTTTATCATGAGCATCAGGTACCATTTTAATTCTCTGACCATTCTTTTTTGGCGTCCATTGAAATGCTCCAGCAGGTCCTTTTGTCAATTCCCATTCATGGTTAAATAAACAATCAAAGTAACCCATATCCCATTGTGTAGGTGTTTGTGTCCATGCTCCTTCAATACCACTACTTATAGCGTGTACACCTTTTCCAGATTTGTAATTACTATTCCAACCAGTTGCTTGATCTTGAATTCTTGATGCTTCTGGATCAGGTCCTTTATGTGATTCAGGTGCAGCACCATGAGATTTTCCAAAAGTATGACCACCAGCAACTAGTGCAACTGTTTCATAATCATTCATTGCCATTCGTCCAAATGTTTCTCTAATATCGTGAGCTGCTTTCAATGGGTCTGGATTAAAATCTGGACCTTGTGGATTTACATAAATTAGTCCCATGTGAGAAGCTCCCAATGGTTGTTCAAGATCTCTTTTTCCGCTGTATCTCTTAACACCTAACATTTCTTTTTCTGAGCCCCAGTAAATATCATCTTCTGGTTCCCAGATATCAGTTCTTCCCGCTCCAAAACCGAATGTTTTAAAGCCCATTGACTCTAATGCTACATTTCCAACTAATATAAATAAATCTGCCCAAGAAATTCTTTTTCCATATTTTTGTTTTATTGGCCACAAAAGTAATCTAGCTTTATCTAAATTAACATTATCAGGCCATGCGTTTAACGGTGCAAACCTTTGATTACCAGTTCCAGCACCTCCTCTACCATCACCAGTTCTATAAGTACCTGCTGCGTGCCACGCTAATCTAATAAATAAAGGACCATAATGACCGTAATCTGCTGGCCACCAATCTTGTGAGTCTGTCATTAATTTGTTTAAATCTTTTTTGAGTGCTTTGTAGTTCAGTTTTTTAAATTCTTTAGAATAATTAAATTTTTTCTCCATTGGATTTGATAAATTCGAGTGCTGACTTAAAATTTTCAAATTCAAACTATTTGGCCAAAAATCTCTATTTGTTTGTCCTCTTCCAGCGCTAAATTTTGCTGGTGTACCTGCGCCCGTAAAAGGGCACTTACTTAATTCTGCTGATTTAAATGTTTTACTTTTATGAAATTCCGCACTCATTATTATTTATCTCCTTTAATATTATAATTATTCTAATTCGTTGTTTATAATTATTCTAAAGAAGATTGTCAATAAGTCAGAGTATTTATGATTTAATTTTGAAACTTAGTCTTCTAATTTTACTAAAACTTCAACTGATTTAATTTTTTTTCCAGGTATAGATTTTTGTATCTCTATAGGTCCCACATCCTCATTTTTAAGATCAATAAGCTTTTCTTCTTTAACATCAAAGAAATGGTGGTGATCTGTGACATTTGTATCAAAGTAGGTTTGATTAGAATTTATTGGAATTTCTTTTAGATATCCTTTTTTATGAAATGCATGAACTGTATTGTAAACTGTTGCTAAAGAAACTTTCTCTCCAGTTTTATCTTTTATCAATTTGAATAAGTCGTTTATTGTGAAATGGAAAGTTTTATCTCTATTAAATAAAACCTCGCATATATTTATTCTTTGTTTAGTTGGTCTTAAGCTAGAGTTTCTTAGTTTTTCAATAAATTCTTGTTTACTAGTCATTAGCAATTTAAAACTATTCTAAACTATTTGTATATTATAATGTACCTAAATCAAGTAATAAGATTACAAAATTATGAAAAAAAGTTCCTTTAATTACAACGAACTAATTGATTGCGCTAATGGTAAGTTATTTGGTCCAGGTAATGCAAAATTACCTTCTCCACCAATGCTAATGTTTGATAGAATTACAGAAATAACTGAGAGTGAGGGTTTTTATAAAAAAGGATCTATGAAAGCCGAACTTGATATTAAAGATAATTTATGGTTCTTTGATTGTCATTTTAGAGAAGATCCAGTAATGCCAGGTTGTCTTGGCTTAGATGCTATGTGGCAGCTAGTTGGCTTTTTTCTTGGTTGGCTTGGAAATCCAGGAAGAGGTAGAGCATTAGGTGTAAGCACTGTAAAATTCACTGGGGAAGTTCTTAAAAATGTCAAAATGGCAACATATGAAATAGATATGAAAAGAATTCTTATTAAAGGAGAAACAACCGTAGGTCTTGCAAATGGAATTTTGCTTGCTGATGGAAAAAAGATTTATAGTGCAGAAAATCTTAAAGTAGGATTATTTAAATAATGAAAAGAGTAGTTGTAACAGGACTTGGTGTAGTTTCATGTTTGGGAAATAATCAAGATGAGGTTTATCAATCATTAGTTAATACAAAATCAGGAATAACATTTTCTGAGGAATACAAAGAGCATAATTTAAAAAGCCATGTTCATGGTAAACCTAATATCAAATTAGAAGATTATATTGATAGAAAAGTTATTAGGTTTATGGGTGCTGGATCAGCATATAATTATGTTGCAATGAGTGAAGCAGTTAAAGATTCTGGATTAGAGGAGAATGAAGTTAGCAACATTTCAACTGGGATGGTCATGGGATCTGGAGGACCATCTATTGAAAATGTGATACTAGCATCAGATAAGACAAGAGAAAAAAATCCAAAAAAAATGGGACCATTTATAGTTCCAAGAACAATGGCAAGCACCGCTTCTGCGACTCTTGCAGTTCCATTTAAAATAAAAGGCACTAATTACACAATAAGTTCTGCATGCGCAACGAGTGGTCATTGTATTGGTAATGCTATGGAACTTATTCAATTAGGAAAACAAAATATTATTTTTGCAGGTGGAAGTGATGAGGTTCACTTTGCTATGACTGCAATGTTTGACGCAATGACTGCACTATCCTCAAAATATAATGATACCCCTGAAAAAGCTTCTAGACCATATGATAAAACAAGAGATGGTTTTGTGATTGCTGGTGGAGGTGGAGTTCTTGTTCTAGAAGAATATGAACATGCCAAAGCAAGAGGAGCTAAAATGTATGCTGAATTAACTGGATATGGAGCAACATCAGATGGCTATGATATGGTTGCACCATCTGGTGAGGGAGCGGTCAGATGTATGAAAATGGCTCTAGCAACTTCTAAAAATAAAATTGACTATATTAATACTCACGGGACATCAACACCTGTAGGAGATATTACAGAATTAAAAGCAGTTGGTGAGGCTTTCCCAGACTATAAACCTAAAATAAGTTCAACAAAATCTTTGTCAGGTCATTCATTAGGTGCAACTTCAGTTCACGAAGCAATTTACAGTTTGATAATGATGAAAAACAATTTTATTTCAGCGTCAGCAAATATTTCGGAAATGGATGATGAAGCAAAAAACTACCCAATTGTTACACGAGTTGAAAAAGACTTAAATTTAAATGCAATTATGTCTAACAGCTTTGGTTTTGGTGGAACTAATGCAACATTAGTTTTTGAGAAAGTTTAAATCTATGAGTTTAATGAAGGGAAAAAAAGGTCTTATCATGGGCGTTGCCAATGAGAGATCAATTGCATGGGGTATATCTCAAAAACTTGCTGAAGCTGGAGCAGAGTTAGCTTTTACATATTTAGGTGATGCTTTAAAAAAAAGAGTTGTTCCACTTGCAGAAAAACTAAATTCAAATGTAACTTTTAGCTGTGATGTAGAAAAAAAAGAAGAAGTTGTAAAACTATTTGAAGATGTAAAAAGTCAATGGGGAGAAATTGATTTTGTTGTACATGCAATTGCATTTTCAGATAAATCTGAGTTATCAGGAGAATATTTAAATACAACTAGAGAAAACTTTTTAAGAAGTATGTTAATATCTTGTTTTTCATTTACTGAAGTTGCTAGAGAAGCATCTAAAATAATGAAGCAAGGTGGTAGTATGATTACTTTGAGTTATGAAGCAAATAAAGCCATACCTAATTATAATGTAATGGGAGTATGTAAAGCTGCACTAGAATCTAGTGTTAAATATCTTGCAAGAGATCTAGGAGTAAGGAATATTAGAGTTAATGCAATAAGTGCCGGACCAATTAAAACTCTAGCAGCTTCTGCAATTGGGGATGCTAAATTTCTTTACAAGTGGAATGCTGATCATTCGTTCTTAAAAAGAAATGTTGATAATCTTGATGTTGGAAATTCAGCACTATATCTTTTAAGCGATATGGCAGGTGGTGTTACTGGTGAAATTCATTATGTGGATGCTGGTTACAATAAAGTTGGAATGCCAGATCCAAAAAACATAAGCGATACTTAAAATATTAATTAGTGATTAAAATCAGAATTATTGCATATTTTTTTTTAATTTTTTGTGTATTTGAAAATGTAAATGCTAAAAGCTACAAAATAGGTGACAAAATCTCAGAAGAAATAGAATTTTATAAAAAATACAAATTTGAATTACCTTCAGGAACATGGACAATAGCTGACAGGTTTAGATATAGCTATTATGGTGCGACTGCAAAAGGTTACAAACTTTTAAAAATTAAAGGTAATAAAGCTATAGAAGGATTTTCAATTGCTGAACTAGATATCGGAGCAAGATTTCAAAGCGCTTTCAACGATGTACTACATCTAATTATGTTTAAAAATGAATATGACGGATGTTACGATCGACCTGAATATTATATTTTGGAGTATTTTACAAAAGGTTCATCTCATAATTGTTTTTGGATTTCTCATGAAGATGTTTATAGAGAATTATTTAATCCTGATGATCCAGAATTGAGGGGTGTGAATGCTCAATATATAGCATGGCTAAGAGACAACAAAATAGAACTACCAAAAATTGCTATAGGTAGTTCGCATAGTTATTTCTCAAGACTAACAGGAGGAAAATGGTTTGTAATGACTCACGGTTTCGATCCTGAAGTATTAGGTGCTCCAAAAAGTGAATTTATAGACGAGGATAGGTCAGAATATCATAAATATAATATTAATAATTATCCAGATCACAAAAAAATTATGGAGAAAGTAGTATCTTTAGGTGCTAAAAGGCATAAACAGTTTGAGTTAGAAGTGAGAGCAAAAGAGCATCACAAAATAAATTTAAGTTCATTAATTTCAAATTCTTTAGAAATTGGTAGCGTTGAACAAAATGATGATATTATTACACAAATTAATAGGTTAAGAGATTTATTAAAATCAGGAATTTTAACAGAGGAAGAATTTAAAAAAGCAAAAGAAAAAATACTTAATTAATGATGCAACAAATTAGTATTTATCTAACCAGTATAATATTTGGAATTATGCTATTCTTTTCTTTTGTTGTAGCACCCGTTACTTTCACTTCATTAAATGAGAAAAATGCTAGAAAATTTATAAGAAAAATATTTCCTTATTACTATACTGTTAATTTAGCTATTAGTGTTTTAGTTTTAATTTTATTTATAATTCTAAAAATTTTTTCCTTAGATTTTTATTTAATTTTGAGTGTTGCAGTATTATTTGCTGTATCGAATTTTGTACTAATGCCACTAATAAATAAGTTCAGAGATGAAAAGCAGGATAAAAAATTTAAACAATCACACTTTGTTTCTGTGGTGATAAATTTTGTTCAAATGATTTTGTTGGTAATTGTCTTAATTTAAAAAGAATTAGTAATACCTAAGCCAACAGCAATAAAAATACCTAACCAAATTAAACCTTTAATAAAAAAAAATGCAAAACTACCAAACAATAAATACCTTCCATATTTATTTTTCTGTAGTTCTGACTTAAAGTTTTTTAAAAGCTTCATTTTATTATAATTTATTACAATTATTTTCTACTTGATCTTTTCCCACTCTTTCATTCCACCAGTGATATTTTTGACATTTTTAACTCCCATGTCCTTCATAGTTTTGGTTGCTAATGTTCCTTGTCCACCAACACCACAAAAAACTACATATTCTTTATTAGGATTATTTTTAAACATATCATTTTCTAGAGGACTGCCTTCTGCTAAATAAAATTCTAATAAACCTCTATCTAAGTGAATTGCATTACCGATTGTTCCTTTTGAAAAGCTTTCTTTGTCCCTAACATCAATAAATTGAACATTTGGGTCATTTAGCTTTTCTTTTGCATCGCTAGCGCTTATATTCTCAATCTCATTGCTTACGCCCATTAAATCATCAAATTTTTTCATATTTCTCCTATAAATTTATATTGCAGCTTGTTTAATTGATAACTTAACTTTTCCTCTATCAAAGCCAATTACTTTAACTTTAACTTCATCACCTTCTTTTACTACATCAGTTACTTTGCCGACTCTTTTATCAGCAAGCTCTGATATATGAACAAGGCCATCTTGTTTTCCTAGGAAATTAACAAACGCACCAAACTCCATAATTTTCATTACTTTTCCATTGTAAATTTTATTGAGTTCAGCTTTAGCAGTTAAATCTTTAATCATTTGCATAGCTTTGTTTCTTGATTCTTCATCTGGAGCAGCTACTGTAACTTCACCTTCGTCATTGATGTCGACTTTGGCACCAGATACCTCGACTATTTCTCTTATAGTTGCTCCACCTTTTCCAATGACTGTAGCAATATCTTTCTTATCTACAGTAATTTTCTCCATCTTAGGAGTATGTTTTCCAACATTTTCCCTTGATTTAGATAAAGCTTTATTCATTTCACCTAGAATGTGAATTCTTCCATCTTTTGCTTGTTTTAAGGCTTGCTCCATAATTTCAAATGTTATACCTGTAATTTTAATGTCCATTTGAAGAGATGTTATTCCATCTTTAGTTCCAGCAACTTTAAAGTCCATATCACCTAAATGATCTTCATCTCCAAGAATATCTGAAAGAACGCTAAATTCTTCTCCCTCTTTAATTAATCCCATTGCAATACCAGCAACTGGTTCTTTTATTGGCACGCCTGCATCCATCAAAGCTAAAGATGAACCACAAACAGTCGCCATAGAAGAAGAACCGTTTGACTCAGTTATCTCAGATACAATCCTAAATGTGTAGGGAAAACTCTCTTTAGAAGGCAAAGAAGAATTTATTGCTCTCCAGGCTAATTTTCCATGACCTATTTCTCTTCTTCCGGTACCTATTCTACCAGTTTCTCCAACAGAAAAAGGTGGAAAATTATAATGAAGCATAAACCTTTCTTTTTGTAATCCTTCAAGACTTTCTATTTTTTGCTCATCATCAGATGTACCAAGTGTAGTTGTAACTATTGCTTGAGTTTCTCCTCGAGTAAACAAAGCAGAACCATGAACTCTTGGAAGAATTCCAACTTCACACATAATTGGCCTCACATCTGCAAGACCTCTACCATCAATTCTATTTTTATTTTTTAGAATATCTGTTCTGACAATTCTTTTTTCTAAATTTTTAAGCTCAGAATTTACGTCAAGATCGGTATAATTCTCATCTTCTTCATAAAGCTTTTTTGCTTTATCAGTTATTTCTGAGATTAAATTTGATCTTTCTTGTTTATCTTTTATTGAAAATGCTTTTTTAAGTTCCTCGGTAAATTCGCTTTCCAATTTATTTTTTACTTCTGAAAGATCTTTTTTCTCAACTATCCAATCAGGTTTTTTGCATTCTTTGGCTAGTTCCTCTATCATTTCAATTACTGGAACAAATCCTTCATGTCCGAACTTAACAGCATTTAACATTTCTTCCTCAGTTAAACCACTTGCCTCGGACTCAACCATTAAAACTGCATCTTTTGTTCCTGCTACTACAAGATCAAGTTTTGAGTCTTTAAGTTCTGCTTTAGTAGGATTAAGAATGTATTCCCCTTTAATAAAGCCAACTCTAGACGCACCAACAGGGCCTAAAAATGGCATTCCTGAAATTGCTAATGCAGCTGATGAGGCAATAATTGATAAAATATCTGCTTCATTCTCTTTATCGTAAGATATTACTGTTGGTAGTACCTGAACTTCGTTTTTAAATTCATCTGGGAAAAGTGGTCTGATAGGTCTGTCAATCAATCTTGAAATTAAAGTTTCACTATCCGTTGGTCTTGCTTCTCTCTTAAAATATCCACCTGGAATTTTACCAGCTGCGTAATATTTTTCTTGATAATTTACTGACAACGGAAAGTAATCCATATCTGGATTAACTTTTTTAGCTCCGACTGCTGTTGCCAAAACAACTGTTTCTCCACATTGTGCTATGATAGCGCCATCTGCTTGTCTTGCTATTTTACCTGTTTCTAAACTAATCTTTTTTCCTGCTACTTCTATTTCTTTCTTTACAACTTTAAACATTTACTTCCTTAAATTTAATTTTGATATTACTTCTTTATAAGACTCCATTTTATTTTTCTTTAAATAGTCTAATAATTTTTTTCTTCTGTTTACCGCTCTTAAAAGTCCAACAGATGAATGTTTATCTTTTTTGAACTGTTTAATATGTTTCGACAAGTTCTCGATTTTTTCTGTTAGTTGAGCAACTTGAACTTCTGAAGAACCAGTGTCCTTGTCATGGATTGCTAGTTCTTTTGCTTTATTTACCATTTTTTTTCCTTACTTATTTGTTTGTTTGATTAAATTTTCAATTTTTTCTGCATAATCAAAAGAGTCATCTTTTACAAAAAATAGTTTTGGTAAAAACTTCATTACTATTTTTTTTGATAAAACTTTTCTTATTACAAATGAAAATTCTTTTAATTTAGTAACGACCTCTTCAGCGTCTTTTCCACCCAAAGGCATTACAAAAATTTTTGCTGTTTTTAAATCTGGAGACATTCTAACTTCAGTCACTGTTATTTCTTTTGTAGATAAATTTGGTAGTTTTGCTTCATCTCTGATAAATAACATTCCTAATGCTTGTTTAATCATTTCGCCAACTCTTAACTGTCTTTGAGTAACGGGTCTTCCTAGATTAGTCATTATATTGTTCTCTCTGTAATTGTCGAATTATATACTTCAATTACGTCATTTTTCTGGAAATCAACAAAATCCTTAAGTGTTATTCCACACTCTAAACCAGCAGACACCTGCTTAGTTTGATTTTTTTCTCTGAATATTGATCCAATTTTTCCATTGAAAATTATAGCTCCATCTCTAATAACCCTTGCACTAGAGTCTTGAGTAATTTCTCCATCTGTTACTTTGGAACCAGCAACTTTGCCTACTTTTGAAACTTTAAATATTTCCAATATCTCTGCTGTTCCAATTATTTTTTCGTCTACTTCTGGAGTTAATAGACCAGACATTTTACTTTTTATGAAATCTAAAACCTCATAAATAATATTAAAGTTGGATATTGAAATCTTTTCTTGTTCAGCTCTTTTTTTTGCCTCTTTACTAGGTTTTACATTGAAGGCAATAATTACAGCATTAGATGCTTTAGCTAATGTAACATCAGTTTCTGTAACCATACCAATGTCCGATAAGAGTATTTTTGGCTTTACCTCATCATGTTTAATTTGATTTATTGCATTTTTTATTGCTTCCGAAGATCCGTGAACATCTGATTTTATAATAATATTTAGTTCCTCAGATGATGTATCATTAAATGCTGAGTCTTGTGTTACAAATGACAATGGGTTTTTACTATCCTTTGCTTCCTGAATTCTTCCATCACATAAAGATTTTGCCTCTCTTTCACTTTTCAATACAATAAAATCATCTCCCGATTTTGATGCTCCATTAATACCTAATATTTCAATTGGTGTTGCGGGTTCAGCTTTTTCAATTTGTTTACCTTGATCATTTATTATAGCTCTCACCTTTCCCCATTTTAAACCACTTACAAAATAATCGCCTTTTTTTAAAGTTCCTGCAGTGATAATTACGTTTGCAATTGGCCCTCTTCCAATATCGATTTTAGACTCTAAAACTATGCCTTTTGCATCAGTATCAAAATCAGTTTTCAAGTCGAGTATTTCAGCTTGTAAAATAATGCTCTCAACTAATTTATTTAAATTTTTTTTTGTTTTTGTTGAAATCTCCACCATCAAAGTATCTCCTGATAAATCTTCGGCAATCAACTCATATTCTAAAAGTTGATTTTTAATTTTTTGTGGATCTGCTTCTGGAAGATCACATTTATTTATTGCTACAACAATTGGTACTTTTGCAGCTTTTGCATGTTTTATTGACTCGATTGTTTGTGGTTTTACACCATCATCAGCTGCAACGACAAGAATAACTATATCCGTTAATTTTGAACCTCTTGCTCTCATTTCAGTGAATGCTGCGTGGCCTGGAGTATCGATGAATGTTATTTTATTTTTTCCTTGTATGATCTGATATGCACCAATATGTTGAGTAATACCTCCAAATTCACCAGAAACAACATTTGCTTTTCTTAACACATCTAAAACTGATGTCTTACCATGATCGACATGACCCATAACTGTTACTATAGGAGCCCTACTCTTTAAATTTTGGGACTTTATTTCTTTAATTTTTTCTAAAATTTCTTCTGCTCTTTCTTCTTTAACCGGATTATGTCCAAATTCTTTTACTAAATACTCTGCAGTATCTGCATCTATTGTATGATTAATCGTAACTGTAACTCCCATCTCCATCAAATGTTTGATTATACTACTAGATTGTTCAGCCATTCTATTTGCTAATTCCCTTATAGTTATTACCTCTGGTATATTAATATCTCTCTTAACTGGCTTAAAACTTTCTTTAGTCTCTTCTTTATGTAATAATCTATTTTCCTTTTGCTTCGCTCTTTTTAGCGAAGCTAAGCTTCTTGATCTTGTTCCGATATCATCTTCGTTTAAAGCGCGTGAAACTGTTAGCTTTAATTCTCTTCTCTTGCCACCTTGTTTACTAATTTTGTTTTCCTTTTGAGAATTTTCTCCTTTTAATCTTCTCGTTGCTCTTTGTTCTGCTAATTTCCTTTTTTCAAAATCTGAAGTTATGTGAGATGGTGTTTTGGAAAAATTGGTTTTTTTTGGTATAAACGTATTTTGTGATTTATTTTCAATTGGTTTAGTGCCCCTCGGAAAATTTGGTTTAGCTCCGTATCTTGATGATCTTTTTTCTATTACAACTGTATTCTTAGATTGGGATTTAGCTTGTTCAATACTATTAATTGTCTTCTTGGAGGCTCCAGAAATTGATAACTTTAATTTTTTCTTTTCCATTTTTCATCTCTCAATCTTGATATGCGATATCTCTTGCAGACATAATTAAATCATCAGCTTCTTTTTTTGAAAGAGCAAAATCTTCTAAATAGCCTTTAATTTTTACCCTTTCTCCTTTAACAACATCATATCCACCTGTTAACTCATCAGATGCCAAATCTGCAAAATCGTTTAGTGTTAATATTTTTTGTTCTCCAAGTGTCACAAGCATTCCGGGTGTTAAGCCCTTATGATTAATTAAATCATTCTCTAATCCTAAATCTTTTATTCGTTTTGCTATTTCCTCTTGGTCTTTTTGATAAAATTCTTTAGCTCTTTCAATTAATTCTTTAGCAGTCTCTTCTTCTATGCCCTCAATTTTTATTAAAGCTTCAGGATCACTATCTTTAATATCATCTATTGAGGAAAAACCTTCTGCTACAAGTAGCTGGCCTAATGTTTCATCTAGCTCTAAATTCTTAACAAAATTATCTGTTTTCTCTTTAAATTCAATTTGTCTTCTTTCAGAATCCTCTTGATCTGTCATAATGTTAATTTCATAATTCATTAACTTTGTTGCTAACCTAACATTTTGTCCTCTTCTACCAATTGCCTTACTTAAATTTTCCTCAGTTAAAATTACGTCAAGTTTTCTACTCGCCTCATCTACGTTAACTCTTTGAACTTCTGCAGGAGAAAGTGCATTAGCAACTACAACCGCTGGATCTTCTGACCAATTAACAATATCAATTTTTTCACCTTGAAGTTCGTTTACTACTGCTTGCACTCTGCTTCCTCTCATGCCCACACATGCTCCAACTGGATCTAAAGATGTGTCAATTGCTTTTACACATATCTTAGCTCTACTACCTGGGTCTCTTGAAGATGATTTAATCTCAATGAGTCCATCATAAATTTCTGGAACTTCTTGAATAAAAAGTTTTTCCATAAATTTAGGGTGAGCTCTTGAAAGAAATATTTGTTGTCCTCTAGGTTCTCTTCTGACATCCAGACAATATGCTTTTATTCTATCTCCTGCTTTTATATTTTCTCTCGGAATCATCTCATTTTTTTGAATTATTGCCTCTGTTCTTCCAAGATCAACGATTACATTTCCAAATTCTAATCTTTTAACTATTCCACTTAAAATAGTATCAATCTTATCTTTAAAATCGTTATACTGCCTTTCTCTTTCTGCTTCTCTTACATTGAAACTTATTACTTGTTTAGCAGTTTGTGCAGCTATTCTCCCAAAATCAAAAGAAGGTAATGGTTGAAGCACCTCATCTCCAATTTGTTTTCCTTGATTATTTTCGTTAAGCTTTATCGCTTCATTAAGAGTTATTTCCAAATTTGAATTTTCTGGTTTTTCAACAATTACTAGTTTTCTAAATATTCCAATTTCACCATTTTCCCTGTCAATTTCAACTTTGATTTCGTTTTCAGATCCAAACTTGGATTTGGCTGCTTTTGCAATACCATTTTCCATTGATCCTATGATTAATTCCTTATCAATAGATTTTTCTAAAGCTACTGCTTCAGCAATTCTTATCAATTCTAATTTATCTGCTCTTCTATTTAACATAATTATTTATCCTAAAAAAAAATGGGCCGAAGCCCATTTTGAAATTCGATAATTTGATTGGAATATATTTATTTTTTTCTAATATTCAACTTTATTTAACTGCCAAATACATCTGATTTATCTGTCTTTTCCCATGAAAATGAACCCTTATCATCTGGAATTCTTCCGAAGTGTCCATAGGCAGCTGTTTTTTCATATATGGGTTTATTAAGACCTAACATTTCTCTTATCCCTCTGGGGCTTAAATCAAAATTTTCTCGTATTAGCTTTTCTACGTGCTTATTTTTTTGTTCGTCATTATCAAACAAATCGACGTAAATAGATAAAGGTTTCGATACTCCAATTGCATAAGCAAGTTGTATAAGACATTTATCAGCAATTTTAGACGCAACAACATTTTTTGCTAAATATCTAGATGCATAGGCAGCAGATCTATCAACTTTTGTCGGGTCTTTACCTGAAAATGCTCCTCCACCATGTGGAGCAGCACCACCATAAGTGTCAACAATAATTTTTCTTCCAGTTAAACCACTATCTCCATCTGGACCACCAATCACAAAATTTCCTGTAGGGTTTACATAAATTTCTTTTTCATCCAACGAATTTAATAATTCTTTGGGTATTGATCTTTCAATATAAGGTTTAACTAAATCTCTTACGTCAGCTTGATTTACATCTGCTGAATGTTGAGTAGATATAACTACAGATTTAACTGATGATGGTTTGCCGTCTTTGTATTGAATCGTTATTTGGCTTTTTGAATCTGGTTCTATATTTTTTAATTTTCCAGATTTTCTATCTTCCGCCATAAGTCTTAATATTTTATGGGAATAATGAATAGGAGCTGGCATCAAAACATCAGTTTCATTACATGCGTAGCCAAACATAATACCTTGGTCACCTGCACCTTCATCTTTATTTCCAGATGAGTCTACCCCCATAGCTATATCAGCAGATTGAGCATGTAAATGACTTTCGATTGAGGTTGCTTCTTTCCAAGTAAATCCTTCCTGATCATAACCTATATCTTTGATGCAATGTCTTACTTTTTCTATTAAATCCTCTTTTTTAATTTCTGGACCTCTTACTTCACCAGCTAATACAACTTTGTTAGTTGTTGTTAATGTTTCACAAGCTACTCTCGATTGGGGTTCGGCTGCTAAATAAGTATCTACAACCATATCTGAAATTCTATCACAGACTTTATCTGGATGACCTTCTGATACCGACTCGCTAGTGAATAAGTAATCTTTTTTCATTTATTCTCCCTAATTTTTAAAATCAAAATGAAAGTAATATAAATTAGAACAAAATAAAAGAAGATCTTATTGCTGTGTTTAGCAAAGTAAGTTTTATCAACACGTCTGATCTTATTTACATCAAAGTATCCTTTCTCGCTGATTTGTTTAGTAATCTGGCCTTTGGGATTGACAAAAGCAGATACTCCATTGTTTGTTGACCTAATAACATTTTTTCCTTCTTCAATTGATCTGAATATCGAATGAGATAAATGTTGGGCAGGCCCAATAGATTTACCAAACCAGCCATCCTCAGAAATATTTAATATGAAATCGTAATATTTTTTATTTGTATTAATTTTTCCTGAATAAATAATTTCATAACAGATAAGTGGGATAAATTTTAGTTGATCAATGTCGAAAATTTCCCTTTTATTATCAGCTGAAAATGGTTGATATCCATGGGTTACTTTTTTTAACCCTACACTTTTGAAGAAATTTTCAAAAGGTAAAAATTCCCCAAACGGCACTAGTTTATTTTTGTTATATTTAAACAATAATTCAGTTTCATTATTTAATACGACTAAGGAATTGTAAATTTTATTTTGTTTAATAGTATTAATACCTAGTATAACTTTATGATTAATACTTAGTTTTTTTTTAAAAATATTTTTAAAAAATTCTAGATCTTTAAAGTAAATACTAGTAATTATTCCCTCAGGAAAAATTAGAATTTTTTTTTCATCTTTATTTGGATCACTTAAAGTAATTAATTCATCAATATTTTTTCCTGTGTCTTGATTTGTTAAAAATCTTTCAATTGGTATATTTGGAGAGACAACTCGAATAATAGAACTTAAGTAATCATATTCTTTTTTTTCAAAATTTTTAATAATCAGGTTTCCATATAAAAAATTGATTACTACTAAAATTAAACTAAGACTTAAAATTAAAAACTTAGTTAGCCTTTTATATTTAAAAAAAAATATTACTGGTAATAAAAATATAGTTATTGATAATAAATTTAATGAATATGTGCCTATATAAGATAAAATTTGTAAAGAAGCTAAATTATTTGAAAGACTGAAAACTAGTAAATTCCAAGGAAAACCACCAAAAATAAAACTTCTTAGAAATTCAATTCCACCAAAAATAATTGAAAATATTAAAATTGATGAAATTTTATTTTTTAAATTAAAAAAATTGCATACAAAAGTAACTAATCCATAAAATATTCCCAAAAATAGAGGGATTAATATTAATGCAAATGGAATAATAAATTTAAAATTTACATCAAATGTCAAAGAATTTGTAATCCAATAAAGGTTAGAGATAAAATAACCAAATCCAAAGACCCAACCAACAAAAAATGAAATAGTTTTTTTATCTACATGATTAACTAATATATGAAGCAATACTGGAAGTGTTAAAAAATTAATAAATACTAAATTATAAGGTGGCAAACTAAATGACGTTATTATACCTAAAAGTAAGCATATTAAAAATAGGTACACTTTATTTTCTAGAATAGAGTTCAATTTATTTTATTCAATTTTTTAAATATTAAATTTTCTTTTTTCTTCATTAAATAATAGTCTTTATTTTTTTTGTGATCATGTCCTAAGAGATGTAAATAACCATGTATCCACATTTTATCTAATTCATGATCAAAACTAGATGATTTTGATCTTCTATTAATTATTTCAAAAGAAATTGCTATATCTCCTAAATATAATTTATTTTTTAATTTAACTTTTAAAGGAAAAGAAAGGACGTCTGTTGAAACGCTTTTATTTCTAAATTTTGAATTTAAATCTTTCATTTTTTTATTATTGGTAAGCATCAGAGTAAATTCTTGGTTTTTATTTTTAAATGCACTTAATTTAGATAATTTGTTTAATTTCTTTTTGAAGTAAATCTCTGGTTTTTTTAATTTTTTTTCCCAAATTTTTTTGTCTAGAACTATGTTGGCTTTAATCATTAATCTGAATTTTTATCAGAATAAGCCTTAACTATCTTAGAAACTAGAGGATGTCTTACTACATCAGTATGATCGAAATCTACAACAGATATCTCCTTTAAGTGACCAAGTAATTTTTTTGATCTATTTAAACCTGACATTGTTTTATTAGGTAAGTCAATTTGGGATGGATCTCCGTTAATGACTATTTTGGAATTTTCACCAATTCTTGTTAAAAACATTTTTATTTGAGTATCAGTAGCATTTTGTGCTTCATCAAGTATTGCAAAAGAATTTTTTAGGGTTCTTCCTCGCATAAAAGCTAGGGGTGCGATTTCAATATCTCCAACTTCTATTTTTTTTTGAATTTTTTCAAAATCTAATAGGTCATATAGCGAATCGTAAAGGGGTCTTAGGTAAGGATCAACTTTTTCTCTCATATCACCTGGTAAGAAACCTAATCTCTCACCTGCCTCTACGGCTGGTCTAGATAAAATTATCCGCTCTATTTTTTTATCCAGTAACATTGTTAAAGCAACTGCCACAGCTAAAAAAGTTTTACCAGTTCCCGCTGGTCCTGCAGAAATAACAATATCTGACTCTTTTAATGCGCTTATATATTTTTTTTGTTTCTCTGATCTTGGTATTACAGATTTTTTTGGAGTTTTTATTATGTATTCAACATTTCCACTTTTATTTGTAACTTTTTCATCAATCATAAACTTGTTTACTGATGACTCTATATCCTTTTTTTCTAATGTTCCATTATTTAAAAATTGATCTACAAGAAATTGAATTGCATTCTTTATTATTTCATTTTTTTCAGGATTATTTTTTAATAAAATTGAGTTTCCTCTAGAGTAAATGCTGGTATTTGTAATTTTTTCTAATTCTTTTAAGTTATTATTAAATTCTCCTAAAACACCTAAAAGTAATTCATTGCTTTGAAATACAATACTTAAGGCATTATTTTCTGAATATACGTATTTTAAATCAGGATTAATTTTTGATTTTGCAAAATTTTTCAAACTATGCTGCTTTCATTTCATCAATTACTTTGCCAAATAAAGAATTTTGATTACTTTTTTCGATATTTACTTTAACTAATTTGCCAATATGACTTTCATTACCATCAAAAATTACTGAATTTAAAAATTTATTTCGTCCAAAAAACTTATCTTGATTTTTAAGTTTATTTTCTACAAGTACCTCTAAAGTTTTGCCTTCTAAGGATTTATTTAATTCTATTTGATTACTAAATAATTTTTCTTGAATAGTTATTAGTCTTTTTTTAAGTTTATCTTTATCAGTAATCTTTAATTCTGCAGCCTTTGTTCCTGGTCTTGGACTAAAAATAAAAGAAAATGAATTTATAAATTTAATTTTATTAACTAAGTTTATGGTTTCTTTAAAATCATTCTCAGTTTCTCCAGGGTATCCAACAATAAAGTCACTAGAAAATTTTATTTCAGGATTAATTTTGATTAACTTTTCATAAATATTTAAATAATAATTTACAGTATGCTTTCTATTCATCATTTTTAATATTCTGTCAGAACCACTTTGAATTGGTAAATGAACAAATGGCATTAATTTTTTTGAATTTCTGTAACATTCAATAAGATCATCTGTCATATCTCTTGGATGAGATGTGGTATATCTAATCCTATTTATTTCTGTATATTTACTAATTGTGTTAATAAGATCTGATAGTCGATACTCTCTGGATCCATCTACATAAGAATATGCATTTACGTTTTGACCAAGAAAAGTTATTTCTCTAGATCCATTCTTTATCAATCTCTCAGCTTCATCAATAATGCTTTTGAATGGTCTAGAATATTCTGGTCCTCTAGTGTACGGAACAACACAAAAGTGACAGAACTTGTCACAACCCTCTTGAATTGTTAAAAAAGATGAAACATTGGTATTATTATTTTTAATATTATCGAAGAACCTAAACTTTGAAACTGAGTCAAATTCAGTTTCTTCAACTTTATTTTCTTCTTCAAAACTTTTTAAAAGATTATTTATTTTTTGATAAGATTGAGGGCCTATAACTAAATCTATATATTTCTCTCTATTAAGCATCTCAGTATTTTCAGCCTGTGCAACACAACCTGCAACAACTATGATTGGTTTTTTTTTATCTTTATATAATTTTTTAACTCTTCCAATCTCATGATAAACTTTATCCTTAGCCTTATCTCGAATATGACAAGTATTCAAAATATAACAGTCAGCATCATCTTGGTTTTCTGTTTTATTATATCCTATTGCTTTTACAGAATCATATATCCTATTAGAGTCGTATTCATTCATTTGACAACCAAATGTCTTTATAAAAACCTTTTTATGCATGAATTATTTTTTTTTGATTCCGTACAATTCTAATTTATGATCAACCAGCTTATAACCATATTTGTCAGCAATTTTTTTTTGTAACTCTTCAATTTCTTCATCAACAAATTCTATAATTTCTCCTGTTTTAATATCAATTAAATGATTATGATCATCATTTAATTCATATCTAGCCTTACCAGACTTAAAATCGTGTTTTGTTAAGATACCTGCTTCTTCAAAAAGTTTAACTGTTCTATATACTGTAGCAATACTAATTTTAGAATCTATTTGAGAAACTCTGTTATATAACTCATCTACGTCTGGATGATCAGATTCTCCATATGTTTTTTTCGATTCGGAGATTACTCTTGCTATTATTCTTCTTTGATCAGTGAGCTTAACTCCATTTTTTTGGCATTTTTCTTCAATAGTTTCTAACATACTATATTTTAACTCGACTAAAGGGGTTTAATCAAATTAATATTTGTAAAATTTTTCTTATCAATTTTTACTAATTGATCTAAGCTTTTATCGGTCAAATGTTCACTCAAAAATCCATATAAATCAATATTTTTCCCAAAAGCAATACCTTTAGCAATTGCAATTGAATTTCTGATACTTGAAATTTTGCCAGGACCTTGGTTGACAAATATTTCACTTATTTTATCTAAATTTGAATTATGTTCTTTAAGAAAATTTAAAATTAATATCATTATTTTGTCAAAATTTTCCCTACTGTTTATATGAGTGGTGGTATAAGATTCTGTGTTAGTTATGAGAGAAAATATAATTTTATCATCTGCAGCGTTAATAACTAAAGTATTCATTTTTTTTATTATTTTTTTAAACGTTAAAGCTGACGTAGTAAATAAAAAATATTTTAAAGATGAAAAGGGGATTTTGGCGATTATGTATCATAGATTTGAAGAAAATAAGTACCCATCTACAAATATAAGATTAGATATATTTAAAAAACATATTAATTTAGTAAAAGATAGTAATTTAAATTTTTATAATCCTAGTGAATTTTCAAAAAATTTTAAAGAGGTTAAGAAGCAAAAGAAAATTTTATTAACTATTGATGATGCATTTACATCATTTTATGAAAATGCTTGGCCAATCTTAAAAGAAAAAAAAATTCCTTTCATTTTATTTGTCTCAACAGAAGCTGTTGGAAATAAAGGATATATGAGTTGGAACCAAATAAAAGAAGTGGAAAAAGAGAACTTCGCTTACATTGGCAATCACTCGCATTCTCATGATTATTTAACTAAATTTACTTTTCAAAAGTTTGTAGAAGATATTGAAAAATCAATTAAAATTTTTAATGATAAATTAGGTTATAATCCAAGTTTTTTTTCATATCCTTTTGGTGAGTATAATTTAGAGCAGAAAAATTATATTTCAAAAAATTTTGAATTTGCATTTGGACAACATTCAGGTGTTATTGATTTAAACAAAGATAGATATGAACTACCAAGATTCCCCATAAACGAAAAATATGGAGAAATAAAAAGATTTAAAGAGGTAATATCTTATTTGCCACTTCAGTATAGAATTATCAAACCAGAAAACAAATTTATGAATGATGGAGAAAACCCGCCTAAAATGACAATAGAATTTTTTAAAGATCAAAAAAATTTGGACAACATTAATTGCTTTTCAAATGAAGGTTCAAAATGGAGAAAAACAGAAATTGTCTTAATTGAAAATATACTAAATATTAATTTTGCAGAAAAATTTGTTGAAAGAAGAGGGAGAATTAACTGTTCTTTAAAAGATGAAAGTGGGTGGAGATTTTCAGGTTTCCAATTTGTTCAAAATTAAATTAATTTTTTAGTCTTATTACTTGTAGGCATTACATTTACATCATCAAAATCCGTAAGAGAATTTTGCTTTATAATTTGTTTTAACACATCAATGTATTTTTGCCCTGTCTCAGCATATTTATCTAAGTAATTAACCAACTTTAAACTGTCTAATTTTTCATCATTGTCTCTTTGAATCGCTCTTTCTTTTCTAAATTCTATATAGCTGCTATGAGTATTTAAATTTCGCTGATATGCTCTTACTGATGCTTTAAGAACAGCAAACTTTGCAACTTTATGTTTTGCATCTTTATCTACACCTGCTGGTCTAATTCCTTCACCATTCCAAGTCCATTGTCCAAATAATGCGTTACCCTCTTGTGCAAATCTAGATGTACCCCATCCAGTTTCTTTAGCGGCTTGAGCAAGTGCTAAAGAGACAGGTATTTCATCCATTCTAACTTTCAGAGAATAAAAATCTCCATCTTTTAAACCATATTGTTTAAATTTTTCTTTTAACCAATTCTTTTCTTTTTGCGTGTTAATATTCTTAGCCAATATTCTAAATAATTCTTTTCTATCAAGTCGAATTTTAGCATTCTCTTCTACTATTAATGGTAAAACTATTTGAATAAATAGTCTCTTTCTCTTTTTTGAACTCTCAATACTTTTAATCTCTTTTGGAAGATGGTCAATTTTATTACCTATGTTTACTAACTTGGTCTCTCTAACTTTTTTAAGATTATAATTTGTATCTTTAAACAATTGCTCAATAGTTCTTGCATCAAATCTTATTGAATTCTGTCCTTCGTCATCTGTGCTGAAAAAATCAATATCAGCAAAGATATTTTTCAGATTCAGTTTATTTGTTTTAGTTTCCTTTTCTCCATCAAGTATTTTTTTTCTTTTGTCTAGTTCTTGGTCAAAATTTACACCAGCATTTGAGATTACAGATTTTTCAAAATTTAAATTTTTATCTAAAAAATTGCTTATAGTTGGTAAAGAAAAAAATGATAATATTACAAAAATACTAATTGCAGAAAATCTAAATACATTATTTTTCTTTTGCTTGAGTTTAATACTTTTATTTTTTGTCCGTCTAACCATCAAATTCAATATAATTATTATTAGTTAATTATACAGCTAAAACTTCTTTAACTTCAGGAATATAGTGACAAAGCAAGTTTTCTACACCTTTTTTTAAAGTGAGAGTTGAAGATGGACAGCCTGAACAACTGCCTTTTAACAAAACTTTAACTTTCCCATCCTTAAATTCTTGGAACTTTATATCTCCTCCATCTCTTGCAACCGCAGGTCTGATTTTAGAATCTAGAATACTTATTATTTTTTTTTCAATCTCTGAATAATTTTTGTTCTGATCTTCTTCACTTGTTTTATCTATAATACAAGTATTACCATTTGCATAATGCTCATTTACATAGGATATAACAATATGCTGAATATCATCCCATTTTTTATTCTCTTCTTTATTTATAGAAAAGAAATCGTCCCCAAAAAATACTCCTGTTACTCCATTTATTTGTAATAAGTTCTTTATCAATAAATTATTTGTATCTTCTTGATTTAAAACTTCTAAAGGACCATTATTAGATACCTTTCTGCCAGGTAAGAACTTTAATGAATTCGGGTTTGGTGTATTTTCAGTTTGTATGAACATATGCTTTATATAATGTTTATTTCAAAATATTAAATGATTAAAAACCAACTATTTCTTTTATCTTTTTAACTTTTTTAGATGAAATATCCTGTGCTTTTGCTGCACCATCTTCTAATATTTGATCTATATATTTTTTATCTGACAACAATTTTTGTATTTCTTTTGATATAGGTGTCAGTTTAGTCACAATTATTTCAGATAGTTTATTTTTTAGATCAGAAAAATTTTTTCCTTCAAATTCATTTAATGTATCAGTAATACTTTGATTACTTAAGCTAGAGTAAATACCCGTCAAATTTTCTGCTTCTGGTCTTCCATTAAGTCCATCTTCATTACCGGGTAAAGCATTATTATCTGTTTTTGCTTTTTTTATTTTGTTAATAATTAGATCCTCGGTATCTGTTAAATTGATCCTACTTCCTTCAGCAATATCTGACTTACTCATTTTTTTCGTGCCATCTTTCAAACTCATTATTCTTGAAAAATTTTTTTGTATGAGGGGCTCAGGAGGTCTTAAGAAATTTGGACATTTATATTCGTTATTAAATTTTTGAGCTATATCTCTACAAAGTTCTAGATGCTGTTTTTGATCATCTCCAACTGGAACATGAGTAGCATCATATAAAAGAATATCTGAGGCCATTAGAATGGGATAAATATATAAACCAACACTAGCTTTTTCCTTATCTTTTCCAGCTTTTTCTTTGAATTGCGTCATTCTATTAAGCCATCCCATTCTGGCTACACATCCTAAAATCCAAGAGCCCTCGGAATGTGCAGGAACTAAAGACTGATTAAATATTATACTTTTTTTTGGATCAATGCCACTTGCTATAAATGCTGCTGCTGTTTCTCTAATATTATTTTTCAACTCTATCGGATCTTGCATTACGGTGATGGCATGAAGATCAACGACACAAAAAATGCAGCTATTATCTTTATTGTTTTGTAAATCGACAAAATTTTTTATTGCACCTATATAATTGCCAAGATGTAAATTTCCAGTTGGTTGGACTCCAGAAAAAATTTTTTTAGACATAATTTAATAGTTTAATTTAATATCAGATATTTTAAAGGCCTTAATGAGTATTGAAATCAATAAATAAAAAGCAAAAGTTAAAAGAACTAATAATATAATTGCTAAAAATTTATAACCATTGGAAAATATAAAATAATAACTAAAGTAATTTATTAATATTTTAAATAATCCCAAACAAATTAAATTTACAATAAATATTTTAAAAAGTTGTATAAAAAATGAGTTGTTGAAATTAAAATAATTTTTATTTAGGGCAAATGCCATTAGTAAGAAACCATTCAACCAGGAAGAAATAGTTGTTGCTATAGGAATTATAATGAAACCTATTTTACTAAATAAAGATACACTAATAACAATATTCAAAATTACAGAAATCAATGAAAAGTAAAAGGGTGTTTTTGTATCATTTCTGGCAAATATAAAACTTGAAAATATTTTTATCATTGAGAATGCAGGTAGGCCTAATGCAAAATAAAATAATGCAAGAGCTGAATTTTTAACACTTTCTTCATTAAAAGATCCATAACCAAAAAGTGCAGAAACAATTTCTTCAGAAGCAATAATTAATGCTAGGGTAGCTGGAAGACTTAAAAATAAACTCAACTCCAAAGACTTATTTTGTAAAAGTTCCAATTTTACTTTGTTTTTACTTTTTACATATCTACTTAAATTGGGCAGAATAATTATACCGATTGCAATCCCTGCTATAGCTAAGTTTATCTGGTATATCCTATCTGCATAATATAAATATGAAACAGCACTTGCTTGGAAAGAGGCAATTATTGTACCAACTAATATATTAATCTGAGTAACGCCAGACGAAAAAATGCTTGGTAAAAGTTTTCTAAAAAAAAATTTTATTTTACTATCTATTTGGAAATTGAAGTTAAAATTAGGATAAAAATATTTTCTGGTAAAAATAATTAAAAATATAAATTGTATAATTCCTGCAAATGTTGCAGCATAACTTAGATAAAAAACTAAATCTGTATCATTTTTTATAAAAAGGAAACATATTATTAATATTATATTTAAAAAAAGAGGAGCAGCGGCGGCGGCGGCGAATTTATTATGTGAATTTAAAATTGCTGAAAAAAAAGAGGCTAAACTTATAAAAAGTAAGAATGGAAAAGTAATTCTTGTTAAATCAACTGCTAACTTGAACTTTTCATCTATATCTGAGAAACCAGGAGCGATCAATTTTATGAAGGTTGGCATAAAAATCTCAATAAGTATTGTTAAACTTAAAAGTGCTAGGACCAATAAATTAAATACTGAGTTTGCAAACTGTTGTGCTTTTTTTTTACTAGACAAAAGTTCTGATGTGTAAGAGGGAACAAATGCTGCATTAAAAGTACCTTCTGCAAACAATCTTCTAAAGGTGTTTGGTATTCTAAATGCTACGAAGAATGCATCAGCAATTGGTCCCGAACCAAGATAAATAGCTATAAAAACGTCTCTAATGTAGCCTAATATTCTGCTTAGTATAACAAACAGACTAAACGTGCCTGTTGACTTAATTAAATTCATAAATCATATTACTAAATTAATCCTTTTGTATATCTAAACAAATAATGAAAAAAAACAAAATTGAACATTATTCTGATAAAGAAGCTTTAGATTTTCATACTAATGATAAATCTGGCAAAATAGAGATCGTTTCATCTAAGCCTGTAACTACAAAAAGAGATCTAGCCTTAGCATATTCTCCTGGTGTTGCAGCTCCTGTAAAAGCAATAGCTGATAATCCTGAGTTGGCATACGAATATACTACAAAAGGAAACTTAGTTGCAGTAATTAGTAATGGATCAGCAATATTGGGGCTGGGAAACTTAGGCGCTATAGCATCAAAACCAGTTATGGAAGGGAAAGCTGTTCTATTTAAAAGATTTGCAGATATTGACTCTATAGATTTAGAAATAGATACAGAAGATACAAAAGAAATAATTAATACCATTAAACATATAGCAAAAAGTTTTGGTGGTATAAATCTCGAAGACATTGCGGCTCCAAACTGTTTTATAATTGAGGAAGAATTAAAAAAGATTCTAGATATTCCTGTATTTCACGACGATCAACATGGTACGGCAATAATAACAACAGCAGCATTAATTAACGCTGTGGATATTGCAAAAAAAAATTTAAAAAAAATTAAGGTAGTAATAAATGGTGCAGGTGCTGCAGCTATGGCATGTGCAAAATTATTTAGAAGCACTGGTATTCCAAAAAATAATATCAAAATGTTGGATACAAATGGCGTCATAAATAAAAATAGAAAGGATATTAATTCTTGGAAAAAAGAATTTGCGGTAGATACAAAAGATAAAAGTTTAGATGATGCGATGAAAAATGCAGATGTATTTTTAGGCTTATCCGCTGCAGGTGTTGTAAAAAAAAGTATGGTTAAAAAAATGGCTAAAAATCCTATTATATTTGCGTGCGCAAATCCAGATCCCGAGATTAAACCCGAAGATATAGAAGAAGTGAGAAATGATGCAATTATAGCAACAGGTAGATCCGATTATCCAAACCAAGTAAATAATTTGATTGGTTTTCCATACATATTTAGAGGAGCATTAGATGTTAGAGCAAAAACTATTAATGAAGAAATGAAAGTTGCAGCAGCTAATGCTATTGCTTCACTTGCAAGGGAATTTGTGCCTGACGAGGTCGCAGCGGCTATGGGTGGTGAGAGACCTAATTATGGAAAAGAATATATTATTCCATCTACTTTTGACCCTCGGTTAATAAGCGTGATACCAGTAGCAGTAGCAAGAGCTGCTATAAAATCTGGTGTAGCTAGAAAAAAAATAGAAAATTTTGATCAATATTCAGAACAGCTAAAACAGAGGCTCGATCCATCTGTAACGATTATGCAGGGAATAAATAACCAAATTAAAAAAACAAATAAAAAAGTTGTATTTGCCGATGGTGAGGATGAAAATACTTTGAAGGCTGCAATAGCATTTAAAAATAGTGGACTTGGCACGCCTATTTTAGTTGCTAAAGAGAAAGTGGTTAAAGAAAAACTTAGAGAAATTGGTTATGGAGAAAACTTTGATATTGAGATTGTAAACTCTACTTTGGGAGACAAACGAAAAAAATATGTGAATTACTTATTTAAAAAACTTCAAAGAACAGAGGGATTGCTTGAAAGAGATTGTGATAAAATGGTTAGAAATGATAGAGTTATATGGGGTTCTTGCATGGTTGCATGTGGAGATGCTGATGCAATGGTAACTGGAAATTCAAGAAGGTATGGACAATCTCTCGATAAAGTAAAAAAAGTCATAGATGCTAGACCGGGAGAAATTATGTTTGGATTGAACATGATTGTAAATAAGGGCAAAACAGTTTTTATTGCAGATACTAGTGTTCATGAATATCCAACATCTGAAGAACTTTCTGAAATAGCTATTTCAGCATCTAGAGTTGCAAAATTATTTGGTTTTGAACCGAAGGTTGCTTTTCTTTCACACTCAACATTCGGTCAACCAATTACAGCTAGAACTAAACATATAAGAGATGCTGTAGAAATTTTAAAAAATAAAAATGTTAACTTTAAATTTGATGGAGACATGCAGCCTGATGTAGCTTTAAGTGACGAATATAAAGACCTTTATCCATTCTCTGAGATTGTTGGTAATGCAAATATATTAATTATGCCTGGACAACATAGCGCTGCTATAACTTATAAAATAATGAAAACATTAGGTGGCGCTAAAGTTATTGGACCACTATTAATCGGTTTAGGTCAGGCAATTGAAATTGCACCGCTGAGATCATCGACATCTGACATATTAAATTTAGCATCTGTTGCAGCATATTCGGCAGGTGTAATTAATTATAAAAAACCAAATTAATTTTTTATTACTCTAAGGTCTTCTACTAAAAAAATGCTCGTAACAACATCTTCCACATCTAGAACTTGCTTAGCTTCGTTTATAACCTCGGCTCTTTCTTCCTCATTTTGGGATATCCCATAAACATAAATTATTTTTTTATATGTATCGATATCATAATTTGCAGATTTTATTTTTTTATTAGCTATCATAGCAGTTTTTAATTGAGAGGTTATCAACATGTCTTTGGCTGTTTGTTTGAAATTAAATTCTTCTTTAATTTTTAAATCATTTTTGACTGACCTTGCTCCTTTAATTTCCCAACCCAGTTTTGTGATTTTTATTTTTTCTTCTACTGTGTCCACTTTACCTGTAATAAATATTCTGCCATCTAAAACTTTAGTCTTAACTTTTAGTAAGTAGGCACTATCCATTAATATTAATTTTGCTCTCAAATTTTTTTGCATTAAAGAATCATCTATTTGTGTACCAATAGTTCTTGGATCCATTGCAACTGAAACTCCTGTGCCCAAAACTCCGGTTGAAGAATAGCCAACGCATCCTGAAATTAAAATGAAAGTCACAATTAATATTAAATTTCTAGATTTCATTTTTTTTCTTTAAACAATAATCATAGATAATTTTTTTTGATATATTATTCTCTTTACTAATTTTAAATGTAACATCTTTAATCGACATTTTTTTTAAAAGGTTTACAATTTTTTTTTTAACTGATTCTTCAATTACTTGTAACCTATTTTGTATATTTAAATTTTCTGATATTACTACTGTCATTTCCCCTTTTTGAGATATTTTAAGATTATCAAGGTTTTTAACCTTTTCTCTAATATATTCCTCATGTAACTTGGTCATTTCTCGGGTGATTAAAATATCTCTATCATTAAAATATTTTTGGATTTGGGCTGTTATTTTTTTTATTTTTTTGGGTGAAATAAAAAAAACAATTGAGTAATTTAAATTAGAAATTTTTTGAAAAAGTTTGTCAATTTGCAATTTTTTATCAGGCAAAAAACCACAAAAAAAGAAATTGTTTGAAAAGCCACTTACAGAAACAGCTGCAGCGAGAGCAGAAGATCCTGGAACTGGAAATATATCAAATTTATTTTTTATGCATTCGTTTATTATAATTCCCCCCGGATCTGAAATTGCTGGAGTACCCGCATCTGAAATGATAGAAATTATTTTATTTTCTTTTAATAAATTTAATACATATTTGACATTTTTTTTTTCATTAAATTTATGATTTGACAATAATTTTGTGTTTATATTGAACTTAGATAATAGTTTCCTTGAAACTCTTGTGTCTTCTGACAAAATTACATCTGATTTATTAAGTACGTATATGGCTCTAAAAGTAATATCACCTAAATTTCCTATAGGCGTAGAAACACAATATAGCCCAGGTTTTAAACTATCATTTAATTCAAAATTATACATTTAATGACAATGAAAAAATTATATATCATAGTTTTAGAAGTTTTTCTTATAATCGTTTTCTCACATCTTAAAGCAATTTCAGATGAGAAAATTAAGATAGGTTTAATTGTACCTTTATCGGGTGAATATTCGTATATTGGTAATTCAATTCTTAAATCTACAAGAATGGCATTAAATAAAATCAATGATGACAGGATAATAGTAATACCCAAAGATACCAAAGCAAACCCGATAGATGCATTAAAAGTATCAAATGAGCTCTACAATAATGGTGTAAAAATAATTATTGGACCAGTATTTAATGAGAGTAATAAGTATTTAGATGAATTAAATGAAGTAATATTCTTATCTTTTACTAACAAAATTAGAAATAATCCAAAAAATGTAATTTCTGCAGGTGTAAATGCAATATCACAAATAAATACAATTAAAAAATATTTAAGTGAAAGTAATTTAAACAATACAATATTTTTAATTCCTGAAACAGAGTATAAAAGAGAAATTGAAGAAGCTATTAATAAATCTAATTTAATATTAAAAGAAAAATTTATTTATAGCAAAGACCCAACTTTACTAACAAAGCAAATAGAGGATTTAACAAGATATCAACAAAGAAAACAAAATTTAGAAAACGAAATTAAAAGAATAGAAAATTCAAACACTTTCAATAAAAAGAAAAAGATAGATGAATTAAAAAAAAAAGATACTTTAGGTTTTATTAACTTTGATTCAGTAATAATAGCTGATTTTAGTGAAAGTTTAAAAAGTGTTGCCACGTCATTATTATATACCGATGTATCTTCAGAAAGAATAAAATACATTACATTGAATCAATGGTTTGATGAAAGTCTTTTAAAGGAAACTTCATTACATCCAATATATTTTCCATCAATAAATAAAGATAATTTTGAAATTTTTCAAAATGAATACATTCAAAACTTTAAGGATACACCAAATCAAATTTCTTTTCTAAGTTATGATCTAATAGGACTAGTATATTACTTGTTAATAAACAATGATTTTAAAACTAATGAAAATTTATTTATCAAGAAAAACAAATTCAAAGGAAAAATTGGCATCTTTGAAATAAATAAAAAAATAGTCACTCACCAATTAAACTTTTACGAAATACAAGATAAAAAATTTAAAGAAATTTTTTGATTTTTTTAAAAGCTTGAGCTCGGTGATCATTTTTAAATTTTAACTTTTGACTCATTTGACCAAATGTTAATTTTTTATTTTCAGGAATAAAAATCGGATCATAACCAAAACCTTTATTTCCAATTTTCTTTTCAGAAATTCTACCATTAATAATCCCTAAAGATTGAATAGGGTATTTTTTTAATCCATAAACAGTTAATGCACAAATAAATCTTGCTTTTACTTTTTTGGACTTCCATTTTTTATCCACCCTAAATAGCTTTTGATATACTTTTGATATTGCTAAATTAAAATCACCCTTTTTTCCACCCCATCTTGCAGAATAAATGCCTGGTTGATTATTCAGCAGGTCAATTTCAAGCCCAGAATCATCGGCTATACAAATTTTTTTGTTTTTTTCGAAAAATACTTCGCTTTTATTAAAGAATTTTTTAGAAAAGTATCTCCATTTTCCTTAGGGCTTTTGAGATCATAATCTTTTGGTGAGGTAATAATATAGTATCTGGGCAGTAAATCTTTTATTTCTTTAATTTTTCCGTCGTTATTTGACCCTATTACAATTTCTATATTTTTTTTTTTTAACATCTAGAATTTCATAAATTTCTTACCATATAGACTGTAATGGAAAAAGAAGAAACACAAAATAATGAAGGTCAAAATTTAGATGATGAAAATTTAGAGCTTGATACAGATAAACAGGCTTTAGACGAGACTGAAAAAAAAGAGGTAGAGGAACAACTTTCACCTGAAGATGAAATTGTAAAACTTAAAGATAAAGTTGCTAGAACATTCGCAGAAATGGAAAATCAGAGAAGAAGATTTGAAAAAGAGAAAGATGAAGCTTTTGAATATGGTGGATTTTCATTTGCAAGAGAAACACTAAATCTTCTAGATAATTTAGAGAGATCAAAACAAACTTTGGAGAACGATGAAACTATAAAAGATAAAGATACACTTAAAAAATTAATAGACCATATTGATATTATTAATAAGGATATGATTTCAATTTTCAAAAAAAATAATATCGAGCCAATTAAAGCAATTAACGAAAAATTAGATCCAAATTTGCATCAGGCTATGATGGAAGTAGAAGATGATACCAAGGATCAAGGAACAATAGTACAAGAAATTCAAAAAGGTTTTATGATGAAGGACAGGTTACTAAGACCTTCATTAGTTGCTGTATCTAAAAAAAAAGTTCAAGAGAAACAGGATAGCCAAAAAAACCAAGAAAATGAGGAAAAAGAGGTAAAAAATTAATTATTTATTATGGTTGTAGTTGTAAAATTAGCACTTATATGAGCATCAAACAGGATAAATTATGAGTAAAGTTATAGGAATAGATTTAGGGACAACAAATTCTTGTGTAGCCGTCATGGAGGGAACACAAGCAAAGGTATTAGAAAATGCAGAGGGAGCAAGAACAACACCTTCTGTTGTTGCATTTACAGATGAAGGTGAAAAATTAATAGGTCAACCAGCAAAGAGACAAGCTGTTACGAACCCAGAGAACACAATATTTGCAGTTAAAAGATTAATTGGAAGAAATTTTGATGATCCAACAGTTAAAAAAGATGTAGAGACTGCACCTTTTAAAATAGTTAATTCTGATAAAGGCGACGCATGGATTGAGGCAAAAGGCCAAAAATATTCACCATCTCAAATATCAGCCTTCACACTTCAAAAAATGAAAGAAACAGCAGAAAAATATTTGGGTTCTGAAGTGAAACAAGCAGTGATTACTGTTCCAGCATATTTTAATGATGCTCAGAGACAAGCTACTAAAGATGCAGGTAAAATAGCTGGTCTTGAAGTTTTAAGAATTATAAATGAGCCAACAGCAGCATCTTTAGCTTATGGTTTAGATAAAAAAGCAAATAAGAAAATAGCAGTCTATGATTTAGGTGGAGGGACATTTGATGTTTCAATTCTCGAATTAGGAGACGGCGTTTTTGAAGTTAAATCAACTAATGGTGATACTTTTTTAGGTGGAGAGGATTTTGACAATGCAATAGTTGATTATCTTTTATCAGAATTCAAAAAAGAAAATGGTATTGATTTAAAATCTGATAAATTAGCATTACAAAGACTTAAGGAAGCTGCTGAAAAAGCAAAAATAGAATTATCTTCAGCAACTCAAACTGAAATAAATTTACCATTTATTACTGCTGATAAAACTGGTCCAAAACATATTAATTTAAAAATGACTAGAGCAAAATTAGAAGCATTAGTTGAAGATTTAATTTCAAGAACTATTCCACCATGTAAAACTGCTTTAAAAGATGCAGGTTTATCAGCAAGCGAAGTAGATGAAATAGTACTAGTTGGTGGTATGACCAGGATGCCAAAAGTTATAGAAGAAGTAAAAAATTTCTTTGGGAAAGATCCTAACAAATCTGTAAATCCTGATGAGGTTGTTGCTATGGGCGCTGCGATACAAGCAGGAGTGTTACAAGGTGATGTAAAAGATGTATTACTTTTGGATGTAACTCCTTTATCTTTGGGGATAGAAACATTAGGTGGTGTATCTACAAAATTAATAGATAAAAATACAACAATACCAACCAAAAAAAGCCAAGTATTTTCTACTGCAGAAGATAATCAACCAGCAGTATCAATTAGAGTTCTTCAGGGTGAAAGGGAGATGGCCTCAGATAATAAAGTATTAGGAAACTTTGAATTAGTTGGAATAGCTCCTGCACCAAGAGGAGTTCCACAAATTGAAGTGACATTTGATATAGATGCAAATGGTATCGTCAATGTCTCAGCTAAAGACAAAGGAACTGGTAAAGAACAAAAAATTCAAATTCAAGCATCTGGAGGATTAAGCGATGATGAAATTAATCAAATGGTAAAAGATGCGGAGTCAAATAAAGAGGAAGATAAAAAGAAAAGAGAAGCTGTTGATGCAAGAAATCAAGCTGATACATTGATTCACTCAACTGAAAAAAATTTGAAAGAACACGGAAGTAAAGTTTCAGACGCAGATAAAAAAGCTATTGAGGATGCATCGGCAAACCTGAGAAATGCTCTTAAAGGAACTGATGTTGAGGAAATAAAGAAGAAAACGCAAGATTTGGTTCAGGCATCTATGAAATTGGGTGAAGCAATTTATAAATCTCAACAAGGTGCAAAACCTGAAGATGCTCCGAAAGACGCAAAGAAAGAAGATACCAAAGACGATAATGTTGTTGATGCAGATTTTGAAGAAGTAAAAGACGAGAATAAAGAAAAAAGCGCCTAACAAAACAACTGTTTGTCTATAACATGTTATGGCAAAAAGAGATTATTACGAAGTTTTGGGTGTAAATAAAAGCGCTTCTGCAGACCAAATTAAATCAGCTTATAGAAAACTCGCAGTTAAATATCATCCAGATAAAAATAAAGGTGATAAAGGTGCTGAAGAAAAGTTTAAAGAAGCATCTGAAGCTTATCATGTACTTTCCAATTCAGAGAGAAAACAAAATTATGATAATTTTGGTCACGCAGCTTTTGAAAATGGAGGTGGAGGAAGAGGCGGATTTGGTAACTTCGATTTTTCAAATCACTTTTCTGACATTTTTGAAGACTTTTTTGGAGAAGGCTTTGGTGGGAGTCGGAGATCAAGAAGGTCAAATAATAGGGGATCTGATCTAAGATATGATTTATCTATATCTTTAGAGGAGGCCTTTTCTGGAAAGAAACAAGATATTAAATTTTCGACATCTGAAAAATGTGATACTTGCAGCGGATCAGGTTCAAAACCTGGTCACCAATCTGGAGCATGCTCAATGTGTGGTGGTCACGGGCAAGTAAGATCAAGCCAAGGTTTCTTCACAGTCCAACAAACATGTCCCCAATGTGCTGGTGCGGGAGAAGAAATCACTCATCCTTGCTCAAGTTGTAATGGACAAGGTAAAAAACAGGCATCAAAAAGATTATCTGTTACAATTCCAAAAGGTGTAGATGATGGAACCAGAATAAGACTTTCAGGAAAAGGTGAGGCTGGGTCAAGAGGTGGTGGTAATGGTGATTTATACTTATTCATTAATGTTCACTCTCACGATTTATTCAAAAGGTCTGATGAAAACTTGTTTTTCGAATGTCCGGTTTCAATTGCTGATGCTGCTTTAGGTACTTCAATTGAAATTCCAACTATTGACGGTGGTAAAGCTAAAATAAAAATTCCCGCAGGAACCCAAAGCGGCAAACAATTTAGACTGAGAGGAAAAGGTATGCCTTACATGAGGGGTAACGATTATGGTGACCTCTATGTTCAAGTAAACACCGAAGTACCAATATCTCTAAATAAAGAGCAGAAAGAATTACTAGAAAAATTTAGAGAAATTGAAAATGAAAAATCTAATCCAAGTATTAAAAAATTCTTTCAAAAAGCTAAAAGTTTCTGGAAAAACTAGCCAATAGTGCTAATCTAAATCATTATAATGGGTAAAATTAATCTAGCCATAACAGGATGTATGGGAAGAATGGGCCAACAGCTCATTAAATCCACTAAAAAAGATAAGTCTACTAGGTTAGTTGCTCTAACAGAAAATAGATTAATTAATAAAAAGATAAGTGGAATTAATCCTGAATTAAATACTGAAAAAGCACTAGGTAAAGCAAATGTGATAATAGATTTCACTATACCAAAATGTACATTTGAGGTTTTAAAAATAGCTACAAAACTTAAAAAGAAAGTGGTTATAGGTACAACAGGTTTTACAAAGAAAGAGGAAGAATTAATAAAGAAATTTTCTAAAAAAATTCCAATTTTAAAAGCGGGTAATATGAGCCTTGGAATTAATCTACTCATGTATCTTACGGAGATCGCATCAGCATCTCTTGGTGATAACTATCTAAGTAAAATTTTTGAAGTACATCACAGATATAAAAAAGATCACCCATCTGGAACAGCTTTAATGCTTGGAAAAGGGATAGCTACAGGAAAAAATAAAGACTTTTATAAAATGATGGGAAAAAAATATTTAAACAAAAAAAATTTTCCTTATGGGAAAAAAATTAATTTCAATTCAATCAGAAAAGGTGAGATTATTGGTGAACATGAAGTCACTTTTTCAAGTGGAAAAGAAATAATTACTCTAAACCACGAAGCTTTCGATAGAGCTTTGTATTCTGAAGGAGCAATAACTGCCGCTAAATGGTTAATTAATAAAAAACCAGGCCTTTATTCAATGAGAAATCTTCTGAATTTTAAATAATGAATGAAGAACAGAGGGCCAAAATAGTTTTAAAAATACTTAATAAAACTTATCCAAGAACACCTATACCATTAAAACATAGAAATATTTTTACACTCTTAATATCTGTTTTACTTTCAGCTCAATGTACAGATGTAAATGTTAATAACGTTACAAAAAATATATATCCAAAATACAATAAACCTGAGCATTTTGTTAAACTTGGCAGAAAGAAAATAGAAAAATTAATAAGAAGTATTGGAATTTTTAGAGTTAAAGCAAAGAGTGTTTATAATTTGTCAAAGACTTTAGTTGAAAAATATAATGGTAGAGTTCCAAAAACTTTTGAGGAGTTAGAGGAACTGCCTGGGGTAGGACACAAAACAGCAAGTGTAGTTATGTCCCAAGGTTTTGGTTATCCTGCTTTTCCAGTAGATACACATATACATCGGCTTGCTCAACGATGGGGTTTAACTAATGGAAAAAATGTCATTCAAACTGAAAAAGATTTAAAACGATTATTCCCAAAAAGATATTGGAACAAATTACATCTGCAAATAATTTACTATGGCAGAGAATACTGCAAAGCGAGGGATTGTTACGGTATTTCTTGTAAAATTTGTACTTCTTGTTATCCTAAAAGAAAAAAACCAATTAAAACAAAGAAAGCATAAATGAGAGTTTTAGGAATAGGTAACGCAATTGTCGATGTAATATGTAAGGTTGATGAAAATTTTATTGGTCAAAACAATTTAACTAAAGGCACAATGAAACTCATTTTTGATAAGAAAGAGTTTCAATCACTACTTTCTACTCTCACAACAGAAAAAACCATATCTGGAGGATCAGTTGCCAATTCTATAGTCGGACTATCTCAACTAGGAAATAAAGTAGGTTTTATAGGTAAAGTTTGTGATGATGAAATGGGAAAAAAATACGAAGATGGTTTAAATTCTGAAAATGTAAAATATTTTTATAATAAAAAAAAAGAAGAATTACCTACTGGCACTTGTTTGATTTTAGTTACACCAGACTCTGAGAGAACGATGTGTACTTATTTGGGTATAGCAGGAAAAATTGATGAAAACGATGTGAATGAAAAAGTTATAAAAAGATCGGAAATGATATTTCTTGAAGGATATTTATGGGACGAAGGAGAGCCAAAAAAAGCATTTGAAAAAGCGATAAATAACGCAAATAAAGTTGCTATGTCATTATCGGATCAGTTTTGTGTTGATAGACATAAACCACATTTTTTAGATTTAGTTAAAAATAAGTTAGATATCACATTTGCAAATGAACAGGAAATTATGTCATTGATTGAGGCAAAAAAATTTGAGGACGTTATAGAATTTGGAAAAAATTTAAATAAACTTTTAGTTATAACAAGGGGAGAAAAAGGAGCAATTTCAATATCTGGAGAAAATATTATAGAAAATGGGATCAAAGAAAATTTAAATGTAAAAGATCTGACAGGGGCAGGGGATTTATTTGCAGCAGGATATTTGCACGGATATTTGAATAATCTAGAAAAGATTGAGTGTTTAAATAAAGGTAGAGAGATGTCTTCTAAGGTTATTCAACAAATCGGGGCAAGATTGTAATTATGAATGAAAAGAAAATACTAAAATTTTTTCCTCAACCAATTTTTCACTATAAAGTAGAAAATTATAAAAAACACAATGAAAAATTATCAGAATATATTTATGAACTTTATGAAAATGATAAAAAAGGACTTGAAAGATCTAATCAAGGTGGATGGCACTCTAAATCATTTGATTTAAAAGAAAAGAATAAACCACCTTTTCAATTTTTTATGGATATACAAAGGTATGTAGCAGATGTTTTCAAAGAATATGGATGGAAGTATACCCCCGGAAAAGTAAATCTTACAGAAATGTGGGCAATTATTAACAAAAAAAATAATTTTAATATAGAACATACTCATCCAAACAATTACTTAAGCGCAGCTTATTACGTGAAAGCGCCAGAAAATTGTGGATCGTTTAGAATTTCTAATCCCAATCAAATTGCGAAGGAAAGAATTGCACTTAGCGATAAAAGAACTGAGTTTAATCAAAATATTGGTCAAATAAAACCTGTGGAAGGAGATTTGTTGATTTTTCCAGCATATCTGCCTCATTCAGTTGGTATGAATTTATCAGATGAAGACAGAATAGTAATAAGTTTTAATGTTGATATTTTAAAGTAATTATATTTTTTTTCTTTTAAAGCTACCCTTGCCTTTTTTAGGTTTTATTACTTTTGGTTTATATTTTTTTGTAAACAAATCTTTAGCAATTAAATTTTTTTTATTTATATTTTTAACCATATAAATTAAAATAATTACATTATTTTATAATGATAAAAAACAGTGAAATTTTGAAATTTTTTCCTCAACCAGTATTTAAGTATAAAATTAAAGATTATGAGCAAGTTAATGCTCAACTATCAGGTTACATATACGATCTAAAAAAAAAGAATGAAAAAGGGCTAGATAGAACAAATGTTAATGGATGGCATTCAGAAAATTTTGACCTAAAAGATAAAAATTCAGTACAATATAAATTTTTAATTTCATTAAAAGAATATATTTTTGATGTATTCGATAAGTATGGCTGGGATATAGATCCAAAAAAAATTGTTTGTACGGAAATGTGGGCTATAATAAATAAAAAAGATAGTTTTAATTTAATTCACACTCACCCAAATTCTTATCTTAGCGCAGCTTATTATGTTAGGGCTCCAGAAAATTGTGGAAAATTTTTAGTTGAAAATCCTAATTCAGTTAGCAACCATAGTTATCCTAGAATAAGTAAAGAAACTGAACTTAATGCAAATATAAGGGGGTTGGATGTCAAGGAAGGAGATTTATTATTTTTTCCAAGTTATCTACCTCATAAAGTTGGAAGAAACATGTCGGACGAGGATAGAATTGTAATTAGTTTTAACATCAATGTTAATCATTTTGTTTAACACTTTTTGAAAGTTTATTATAATTTATAACCTGATTTTAAACTTTGTATGAAATTGTTATCGTCAAAAGTCTTTGAGATTTTTTTTCTGAGCCTGTATACATGAGTTTCCACCGTGTGTGTTTCTAGCTTAGATTTATAACCCCAAACATTTTTTTGAAGTTCGTTTATTGATACAGCATTATCAGCATTTTTTAAAAAACTTATAATCATGGCCTCTTTCTCTGTTAAAGAAAGAACTTTATTATTTTTAAGCAATTTTCTAGTATTAAAATTGATAATATAATTTTTAATTTTTATGTCTTTTTGAAAATCAATTTTTTTTTTTAAGAAACTCAAATTAATTACATCTATCAATCTTGCTAATTGAATTGGTTTTGAATGTATTTTTATTTGATTGCTCAGTTTAAGCTCAGAGTCAGAAATTATTAAGTCTAAAGCATGAAAATTTTGCTCTTTTATCTCCCGGTCATTAATTGCTTTTATATTAAAACTGACAAGATGATTTATTTCAATTAAAATGTCATACAAAATCGTTAAATTATGAATTAATAAATTTTGTTTCTCCATTATTTTAGACTATGACAATTATTATAAAAAATAAACATACACTTTTATTTAATGAATTTAAGTTTAAATGTTGTGTTGGAAAAAAAGGATTTACGAAAAATAAATCAGAGGGAGATAAAAAAACACCAATTGGTTATTTTTCAATTGAAAATTTGTATTATAGGGATGATAAAGTTGAAAAACCTGAAACAAATTTAAAAGTAATTAAAATTAAAAAAGACATGGCTTGGTGCGATGACATCAATAACGAAAAACTCTATAATAAAATTACTACAGTAAATCATAAAATTAATTCAGAAAAGTTATTCAGAAACGACTATAAGTATGATTACTTTATTCCAATACGATATAATTGGGAAAATCCAAAAATTCCAAAAGGAAGTGCAATTTTTTTACATCTGACCAAGAATTATAAACCTACAAATGGTTGCATAGCATTATTAAAGAAAGATTTTTTGATTTTATTAAAATTAATCAAAAAGAATACAAAAATAAAAATTCTTTAATTTCTTTTTCCAAATATGTCAGATCCTATTCTCAAAAACGTAGATCCATGCTTTAAAGCATCTAAATAATCAGATGACATACCCATGCTTAACTCATTAAAATTATGCTTTTGTTTTAAATCTAACATCTTTTTAAAATATTTAACTGAATCATCATGTATTGGTGGAATGCACATCAATCCTACTATATTTAATTTTAAATCCTTACAGAAATTATAAAAGTCAATCAATTGATTAACACTTATCCCAGATTTTTGCTCTTCATTTCCAATATTAACTTGGATGAAAAGTTTTAAATTTTTATTTTCAAAAGATGCTATTTTTCTAGCTAATTTTTCACTGTCCAGAGAGTGAATGTAATCAAATAATTTAACCGCAAATTTAACTTTGTTTGTTTGTAATTTGCCAATTAAATGAAGTTGCAAATTATCATTTTTGTTTTTTAAATTTTCCCATTTTTCGACTGCCTCTTGAACCTTATTTTCACCATAATGAGTATGCCCATGTTGTATCAAATGAATAATATGATCTAATTTAAATGTTTTTGAGACAGCTATAATATTTGGAACTTTTGTTAAACTATTATCTTGAAGTTTTTGCTTAACTTTTGATTGAATATTAAGTAAGTTTTTTACCGTTTGATGCATAATATTAAATTAAAAAAGTATTATTTTATAAACAAGTTCAATAAAAATAATATTAATAATTTAGACATTAATACAGCAATTATTTACAGAAATTATAAAAAGCCAAATCAATTAAATGATATAATAAAAGCTAGGAATTTTTGTAAGAAAAGGAGAATAAAGTTTTATCTATCTAATAATATTAAATTATCGTTAAAACTTGATTTAGACGGTGCTTATATACCTTCATTTAATAAGAGTTATAACCACTTGTCATATAATTTTAAAAGAAAATTTGAATTAATTGGCTCTGCTCATAATTTAAAAGAAATTAGAAACAAAGAAACTCAAAAAGTAAATATTATATTTTTATCATCACTATTTAAAAAAAATAAGAATTATTTGGGAGTTAACAAATTTAATATTAGAAGCAAATTAACAAAAAAAAAATTAATAGCTTTAGGTGGAATATCAAAAATAAATTATCGCAAATTAAAAATAGTTAATTGTATTGGTTTTAGTGGAATATCTTATTTCAAAAAAAAAGGCCCCAAAAATGGGGCCTTTTCTTAAATAATATATCTATTTACTTAGAAATTAAATGCTAATCCTAAGCTGTAGATTTCTCTGCTATTAGTTGAGCTGTTAGCAATGTTATCACCATCGTGAATTGCACCACTTATGCTCATTGATCCCATAGTGTATGAGAAACCAAGTGCAGCAGCTTCTTGATCTGGGTTTCCAGAACTTACAGCTTCTATTTCATGGTTACCATATGATAATGTTAGATCATCGTTAACTTGGTATGATACACCAATACCAGTTGACTCGTAGTCTGTTCCAGACTCCATGTCATTTTCTGACATCTGTATACCAACAGTGATTCCACCAATAGCATACTTAGCATACATTGTGCTTTCATCACCTTTAGTACCAGTAGTTACTTCAACGTCTTGTTGTGCATAACCAATTGTTAAACCTTCCATACCAGTATATTCAACACCGTAAGAAGTAGATGAAACATCAGTTATTGCATCTTCAGCGTTTACGTAAGAGATAGTTCCAGTTACACCAGACTCATGTGAGTATGAGTATGAAAACATGTTGTTTCCGCCTGCACCACCGATTACGTTAGCTTCTGCGCCTACTAAGATATCCCATGGCTCTTCCCAAGCTGCTGGCATTACGTCGTCTTTAGCACCAAGAGCTGAGCTTCCACCATGACCGTGGAAAGTTAAACTTCCAGCATCACCTAAATCAAAAGCGATTGACTGATTGTCGAACTTGTTAGTTCCATCTGCATCGTCACCATCTAACTCTAAAGTTAATGTTACACCGATGTCATTTACATCTCCTGAAGCAGAAAATGTGATTGAATCACCCATTGTCCATCCTTGACCTTCAGTTTTCTTCTCATCACCTCCAGTAAAAGACATACCAGCTGATCCACTTACTGACATTGTCGCTGCTGATACTGAACCAGCAACTAGGGAACCAGCAAGAGCTGTTAACCCTATTTTTTTTATATTGTTCATATTAAGTACTCCTTATTTATTGTTTAATATTAAACACGCTATATTTATCAAAAATCCCACAAAACTCTTAAATTTTGCCTAATATATCTAATAAATTATAGATATGTTGCATAAATACATCAGTAAAAAACCCTATAAAATGTGTGTTTTTGATAATTTAAAATAATATTATTAAATTTTTTGTAAATAATCTAATTATCTAAGCTAAAAATAATAAAAAAATGAATTCACGAATAGTTATACTTATAATAATTTTCACATTAGTTGGGGCATGTAATGGTAAAGTGCCAGGGGCAGATGCGAGAAAAATTCCCCCAAACGCTCAAGACAGAGTTAAAAAAAATATTGAAGAGGGAAGAGGTTTTACCTTAATGGGTTCCAACAAGAAAAATACAGGTGAATTCGATTTTGCTAGTTCAAATGAATTATGGAGAGCTTCGTTAGATACTTTGGATTTTATGCCATTAGCACTTGCAAATTATAGTGGAGGAATAATTGTTACAGATTGGTATAGTGACGGATCATCTGAAAATGAGTCAGTAAAAATTTCAGTAAGATTTTTAAGTAACGAAATAAGATCTGATGCATTAATTGTAAAAGTTTTTTATAAAAATTGTTCTATGCAAGATAACTGTAAGGTTTCAGATAGATCTAGTGAATTATCAACTGAACTTGCTAAAAGAATTTTATCCAAAGCAGCTATTTATGAAAAAGAAACACAGTCTAAAAGAAAACGAAAATACATAGCTGAACCTTATAAAGATTAAAATCTTTAGTTGTGGAAAGATATAATTTTAAAAAAGTTGAAGAAAAATGGCAAAAGTACTGGTCTGATAATAAAACTTTTTTAACCAAAATAGATAAAAATAAAGAAAAATTTTATTGTTTAGAAATGTTTCCCTATCCTTCTGGAAAAATCCACATGGGACATGTAAGAAATTATACAATTGGCGATGTTTTATCTAGATATAAATCATTAAAGGGATTTAATGTTCTTCATCCAATGGGGTGGGACGCATTCGGAATGCCAGCTGAAAATGCTGCTAGAGACAACAATCTTGATCCTAAGGAATGGACGAATTCGAATATCGATTCAATGAAAAGCCAATTAAAAAAATTAGGATTATCAATAGATTGGAGCAGAGAAATATCCACATGCTCAGAAGAATATTACAAACATCAGCAAATATTTTTTCTAGAACTGCTTGAAAAAAAACTTGTTTATAGAAAAGAAAATTACGTCAATTGGGATCCAATTGACGAGACTGTATTGGCAAATGAGCAAGTTATAGATGGAAAAGGTTGGAGGTCAGGAGCTGTAGTTGAAAGAAAAAAACTAAGTCAGTGGTTTTTTAATATATCAAAATTTTCTCAAGATTTATTAGATGGACTCGATGGTCTTGAAGCTTGGCCTAACAAAGTTAAGACAATGCAAAAAAATTGGATTGGGAAGTCTTTTGGATGTGAGATAGAATTTAAAATAGAGGGTGATTTGCCAGTTGAAAAAATAAAATGCTTTACAACTAGACCAGACACTCTTTTTGGCTTTTCATTTTTGGCACTTTCAACTGATCATCAAGTGTCCTCGTTTTATTCAAAAGATAAAAATTTTCAAAAATTTAAAGAGGAATGTTCAAAAACAGGCACAACAGAGGAAGCTATAGCCGTTGGTGAAAAAATTGGTTTCAAGACTAATCTACTGGCAATTAACCCTCTTAATCCAAAACAAAAAGTTCCAGTCTACTTCGCAAATTTTGTTTTGATGGATTACGGATTTGGTGCTGTTTTTGGCTGTCCAGCGCATGATCAGAGAGATTTTGATTTTGCAAAAAAATATGGTTTAGAAATTAAAACTGTTGTTAGACCAATTGAAGAAGATGAAAATTACGTAGTTGAAAATGAAGCTTATCCTGGCCCAGGAGCATTAATTAATTCAGAATTTTTGAATGGTCTAAAAGCACCTGATAATTCTGTTGTTGAAACAATAAAAATATTAGAAAAAAAAAAATTAGGAAAAAAACAAATTAATTACAGGCTAAAAGACTGGGGAGTCTCACGCCAAAGATACTGGGGATGTCCAATACCAGTTGCATACGATGAAGCTGGTAAAGTTCATCCAATACCTAAATCAATGTTGCCAGTAAAATTACCAGAAAATATTGACCTGAAAGTTAAAGGTAACCCATTAGATAGACAAAATAAATGGAAAGAAATTGAGATAGATGGAAAAATGATGAAAAGGGAAACTGATACTTTAGATACTTTTGTTTGTTCATCTTGGTATTATTTAAGATTTTGTTCTCCAGATGAAAAAAGTTACGGTTTTAAAAAAGAGGACATTGATTACTGGATGCCAGTAGATCAGTATATAGGTGGAGTGGAGCATGCAATTCTTCACCTTTTATATTCTCGTTTTTTTATGAGAGCCATAGACTATAAAAATGAAAAATTTAATATTAAAGAACCTTTTCAAAGTTTATTCACACAAGGAATGGTATGCCATGAAACATATAAAGATAAGAATAACAATTGGCTAAGCCCAGATGATGTAGAAAAATTAAATAATAATTATTTTAAAAAAAACAGTCCAAATGAAATTGTTAAAGTGGGCCCTTCAGAGTCAATGTCAAAATCAAAAAAGAATGTAATAGACCCAGAGTTAATGATTAAAAATTATGGAGCGGATGCTGTTAGACTATTTATTTTATCAGACAGCCCACCAGAAAAAGATGTGCAGTGGTCTGATCAAGGAATGATATCATCTTATAAGTTTATACAAAAACTTTGGATTATGCATAATGAAATAAAAAAATTAAGTTCAACTACTGTAGGTAATGAAAAAAATATAGAATTAGAAAAATTTACTAATCAAATAATTGCTAAAATAACTCACAACCTGGAGAAGTTTAATTATAACGTAATAATTGCCAACATGTATGAATGTTACAACTTTTTAATAAACTTTATAAAAAAAAATAAAAGCATTAAAGGATTAGACGAAAGTTATAAAAAAATTTTAATATGCTTTTCGCCAATTATCCCTCATTTTTCTAGTGAATGTCTTAGTGATATTGGATTTAATAAAAATTTAAATTGGCCCATACATGATGAGATGTTTCTTGAAAATAATGAGATTAGTATTGTTATTCAAATAAATGGAAAAAAAAGAGCTATTTTAAACGCAAAAAAAGGAATAGAAC
The DNA here is from genome assembly GCA_902615045.1 of uncultured Pelagibacteraceae bacterium. GTDB lineage: Bacteria > Pseudomonadota > Alphaproteobacteria > Pelagibacterales > Pelagibacteraceae > Pelagibacter. The sequence goes on from CACMNP010000001.1 coordinate 127,207, forward strand.
AAAAGACTCTATTGGAAAGTGCAAAACAAGATAATATTGTAAAAAAATATTTGAAAGATAAAGAAATTGTTAAAATTATATATATTCAAGATAAACTAATAAACATATTAACTAATGACTAAATATTTAAATTATTTTTTTATAATGTTTTTAATACAAGCATGCTCATATGAGCCAATTTTTTCAAGTAAAAAGTATGATTTCGAATTTGTTAGTATAAATTACGATGGAGATATCAAAATTAATCAAATAATAGAAGATAAATTAAAAAATAATATTAATGGGGACAAAAAATACGAATTATATTTTGAAACTGATCACGAGAGAGAAATAATATCATCAGATTCAAAAGGGGATCCAAAAATATATAAATTAGAACTTAATTTGAATTATGTAGTCTCAGAAAATGGCAAGAAAGTTTTAGAAGATAGAATTTTAAAAGAGTCTACTTATAATAATATCAATGATAAATATGAACTATCTAAATATGAACAAAATGTTCTAAACAACTTATCTCTTATGATGTCAAATGAAATACTTTTCTCTATAAAATTACTAAATAAATGATAATAAGGCATTTTGAACTAAAAAAATTCAACAAAAAATCTTACAATTTAATTTTACTTCATGGAAAAAATGAAGGACTTCAAAAAGAAGTTTTGAGCGAAAACTTTATAAATAATTTCGATGGTATTGTTAATAAATATGATGAGAGTGATTTTATATATAATTTTGAGACTATTTTGAGTGAAATTTTAAACAAATCGCTTTTTGATGACAGCAAAATTATAATAGTGTCTAGGGTGTCAGATAAAATTTTAAAAAATATTGAAAAAATAATAGAAAAGAATTTAGTAGATGTAAAAATAATTCTAAAAAGTGGTGTACTAGAAAAAAAATCAAAACTGAGAAATTTTTTTGAAAAAAGTAAAATATTAATATCTGTTCCTTTTTATGATGATAACTTGCAAACTCTAGCAAATTTAGCAAATGAATTTTTAAGGAAACATAAAATTAAAATTTCAAGAGAATCATTAAACTTATTAGTTAATAGATCAAGTGGTAGCAGAGATCATTTAAAATTAGAACTTGAAAAGATTTTATATTACTCATTATCAAAAAAAAATATTGATTTTGAAATCATACAAAAATTAAGTAACCTAGCTGAAAGTCATAATGTTAGTGAGTTGGCTGATAATTATTTAGCAAAAAATCAAAAAAATGTTGCAAGGATATTAAATGAAAATAATTATTCAAATGAAGATTGTATTTTAATAATTAGGACAATATTAAACAAATCCAAAAGACTATTAAACATCGTAGATAGTTATGAAAATAACAAAAATTTAGATGAGGTTATATCAAGTGTAAGGCCACCAATTTTTTGGAAAGATAAAGATATAGTAAAAAAACAAGCAACCAGCTGGAAATTAGATGACTTAAAAAAAAATATTTATAAAATAAATGAGATTGAAGCTATTTTAAAAACTAATTCTCAGAACTCTCTCAATTTGATTTCAGATTTTATTGTGAATTACTAATAGTTATCCTTAACAACGTTAATTAATCTATCTAATTGATCAATTCCCTTATACTCGAAAGATAAAATTCCTGAATTATCTTTTTTGTTGTTTAAAATAACGCGCATACCTATTTTGTTGGTCAACTCATTTTCTGTAGCAATTATATTAGAATCTTTAACTTTATACACTTTCTTTGAACCATTTTTTATAAGTCTTACTAAACTTTCAGCTTGTCTTACAGACAGTCTTTTTTTAATAATTTTTTCTGCAAGTAGTAAGGAGTTTTCTAAACCAATTAAAATTTTTGCGTGGCCTTGTGATATTTTTCCTAGTCTTATCATTTCAATTAATTTCTCGGGTAAAGTGAGCAATCGAATTGAGTTTGATATATGTGATCTACTTTTCCCAATAAACTGGGAAACCTTCTCATGATCATAACCAAAATTATCAATTAGATTTTTATAACTCTCAGCTTCTTCTATTGGATTTAAATCCGATCTTTGAACATTTTCTATTATTGCTAACTCTAAAGATTTTAAATTGTCGGCCTCTAGGATAACCACTGGAACCTCATGAAGTCCTGCAATTTGAGCGGCTTGCCAACGTCTCTCTCCAGCAATTAACTCAAATTTATCTTTTTGGTCCTCAGATTTCCTGACTATTAGTGGTTGAATTATTCCTCTCTCATTAATCGAGCTTGCTAATTCAGCTAAAGCGTTTTTATCAAAAAATTTTCTTGGTTGATTTTTATTTGGAACAATTGACCCTATTAAAATTTTTTCATTTGAATTTTTAAGACCACTATCTCCTATTAATGATGACAGCCCTCTTCCAAGACCTTTCTTATTTTTAAATGGGTTAATCACGCTGCACTTTCCACCTTTTTATCTTGATTTAAAAATTCTTCTGTAAATTTAAAATATGCCTTGCTTCCAGGGCAAATCCTGTCGTATAGAAGAACCGGAATACCATGAGAAGGAGCTTCGGATAATCTAACATTCCTTGGCACTACAGTGGTGTAGACTTTTTCCTTAAAGTAATTACGTGCCTCGATTTCAACTTGACCTGATAATTTATTTCTTTTGTCAAACATAGTAAGAAGAATCCCTCTTATTTCTAATATTGGATTTAGATTAGATTTTATTCTTTCAATGGTTTTCATCAATTGTGTTAACCCCTCTAGAGCAAAAAATTCTGTTTGGAGGGGAACTACTAGTGCGTGAGATGCCACTAAAGCCATTATCGTCAATAGGCTTAGTGATGGGGGACAGTCAATAAGTATATAATCATATGATGCTCTAGAATCATTTAAAATAGAGGTTAATTCGTCTTTCAATTTAAAAGCTCTACGATTATCTCCAGCTGTTTCTACCTCTAGTCCTGATAAATCTACATTGGATGTAATTAAACTGAGATTTGCAAAGGCTGTTGGTTGTATAACTTCTGTAATTTTCTTATTCCCATTCAAAACATTATAAATTGTTGAGTCTGAATTTACTGTATTTGACAAACCAAGGCCTGTGGTGGCATTTCCTTGTGGATCCAAGTCTACCACTAGAACTTTTTTTTCTTTCATAGATAATCCTGCGGCTAAATTAATAATCGTAGTCGTTTTTCCTACACCCCCTTTTTGATTTATGACTGAAATAATTTTTTTTTCCATTCTTTTTATAATTTTTTTTTTGTAGATTTAAAATTTTTACTTACTAAAATTTTTATTTGATTAATTTTTAAATTTATTAGCTTAATGTTTTTAATATCCATGTTTTTTTTTTAGATTTGAAATTTTTACAATTATAGAATCATTATTTGTTAAACTTTTTTTTTCTTCATAGTCGAATTTCCAAATCTTGAGAGCATCTTCTAAAATTTTTTTTCCACTTTTACCGAGAAATAAAACAATGTACTTAAAATTTTTAAAATTTGTTTGTGCAATTTGAAAAATTACGGGTAAGGGTTTAAAAGCACGTGAAATTATTACATCTGTACTCAAATTTTTTTCATCAAAAATATTTTTTCTGTTTACCTCGGAAGTTATTTTGAATTTTTTTGTCATTTCTTTTATGAAAATGCTTTTATGATAACTCTTTTCATAAAAAATCACTTTAAATAGTGGTTTTTTTGGTTTCATTAAAATACCTAAAACTATACCAGGTAAGCCTGCACCTGATCCGAGGTCAGTACATATTTTAACATCATTTTTATCAATAAAATCAATAGTTTGTGCACTATCTTCTATATGTCTTTGTTTTATTGAATTTTCTGTGCTTTTACTAATCAAGTTTATACTCTGGTTTCTTAAAAATATATCTTTTGAATAGTCTTCTAGCTCTCTTAATGTTTCACGTGAAACACTTAGATCTAGAATTTTATCAATTTTTAAATTATTCGAATCAATCAAGCTATATGCTTAATAGACTTTCTTTTGAGATGAGACAACAAAATATAGACAGCAGCTGGGGTTATTCCATCTATTCTTAATGCTTGACCCATTGTTTTTGGTTTAATTTTCTTGAATTTTGACTTAACTTCGTTGGATAATCCTGAAAAATTATCATAATTTAAATTTTCTGGTATTATTAAATTTTCATCCCTTTTAAATGCTAATATATCTGCTTTTTGCTTCTTTAAATAACCTTTATAATGTGAATTAATTTCCAATTGCTCATCAATTTCACGTGAAAAATATTTAATCTCTGGCCATATTTCCCTGATTTTGCTCATATTTACTGATTTTTGACCTAAAATCTGATTAGCAGATCTGCTAATACCATCTTTAGCCACTTTTACTCCAAATTTTTCAATTTTTGAAGGTGTAATTATCAATTTATCCATTTTTGACTGAATAATTTCTAATTTCCTCTTTTTTTCTCTATAAATTTTTTCTCTTTCTTTTAAAACAAGTCCTATATCTATACCTTTTTGGGTTAATCTTATATCGGCATTGTCAGATCTCAAGGAAAGTCTATATTCAGCTCTTGAGGTAAACATTCTATAAGGCTCGGCCACACCTTTAGTCACAAGATCGTCAATCATAACTCCTATATATGCTTCAGACCTGTCCAGTATAAATGGTTCTTTTCGTTTGATAGCTAAAGCTGCATTAGCACCTGCTATCAATCCTTGAGCTGCTGCTTCTTCATAACCTGTGGTTCCATTGATTTGACCTGCAAGAAAAAGATTTTTAATTTTTTTGGTTTCTAGTGTTAAAAAAAGTTCTCTAGGATCTACAAAATCATACTCTATAGCATATCCTGGTCTTAAAATATTAACATTCTCTAAACCATTGATTTTACTACATATTTCTTGCTGTACATCGGCTGGCAAAGATGTCGAAATTCCATTTGGATAAATTGTATTATCATTTAGACCTTCAGGTTCTAGGAAAATTTGATGTCTCTGCTTGTCTGCAAATTTTTTGATTTTATCCTCAATGGATGGACAATATCTTGGGCCGACGCCTTTTATACTTCCAGAGTACATAGCACTTCGTTTTATGTTCTTAGAAATAATTTTATGAACAGCTTCATTTGTATAAGTCATTCGACATGATATTTGTCTGTTAATATTTTTTTTTGTTAAAAAAGAGAAGAAGTATGGATCATTATCAGCGTATTGCTCTTCCAAGTTTTCAAAGTTTATCGTGCGAGCATCTAGTCTTGGAGGAGTACCAGTTTTTAATCTTCCAATTTTAAAATTATATTTTTCTAATTGTTCACTTAAACCTGTTGATGGCTTCTCGTTAAATCTTCCAGCAGGTGTTTTATTTTCACCAATATGTATCAAACCATTTAAAAAGGTGCCTGTTGTTAAAATTATTTTTGAAGATCTAATTACCTTTCCTGATTGTGTTATAAAGCCAATTATATCATTATTATTAAAATTAAAACTTATTACAGGATCAGAAAAAATGCTTAAATTACAATAGTTTACAAGTTTTTCTTGCATAAATTTTTTATAAAGTGATCTATCACTTTGCGTTCTTGGACCACGAACAGCTGGGCCTCGACTTCTGTTTAAAAGTCTAAATTGAATGCCTGATTTATCTGCAACTTCGCCCATAACGCCGTCCAATGCATCAATTTCTCTTACTAAATGTCCTTTACCCAAACCTCCTATTGCTGGATTACATGACATCTCCCCAATGGTTTCAAATTTGTGAGTAAAAAGTGCCGTGTTAACACTCAATCTAGCAGATGCAGCAGCTGCCTCACAGCCAGCATGGCCTCCCCCTATTACTACGACATCAAATGACAATTCATTTTCCATAGATGTAATTTATAATTGATCTTAAAATTTACAAGAAAACACTTAAAAATGTCTAAAAAGTAAATATTTCCAACGTTTATTTACCTATACAAAAATCGTTGAAAATTGATCCTAGAATCTCCTCAACATCTACTTTACCTACAATCATTCCTAGATATCTTGTTGCTAATCTTAGATCTTCTGCAGCTTTGTCGAAGTCTTCTTTGGTATTTTTTTCCTCAAAATTTTTCAAACTCGTGACACATTCTTCAAGATTCATTCTGTGTCTTTGTCTAGTTATAAAAATTTCCTCTGATGAAATAAATTTATTTTTTAAATTTTCTTTAATTAAGTTTATTAGTTCATCTAAATTTTTTTCTTCTTTGATTGAAATTTGAATCGGATTATACTTTTTAAATTCATTGTTCAATTTATCAATTCCAAGATCTGTCTTATTAATCACAATTATAGCATTCTTAGAAATTATACCATTTAAAAAATGGCTTAAATTAACACTTTTTGGCTCTAAAACTATTATGTTTAGGTCGGCATTTTCTGCTTTCTCCAAAGCCAATTTAATTCCTTTTTTTTCAATTTCATCTATTGAGTCTCTGATTCCAGCTGTATCAGATATTATAACTGGGTAGCCATCTAAGTTTAAGTAAGTTTCTATAACGTCTCTTGTAGTTCCTGCTACTTCTGAGACAATTGCTACATCTCTTTTAGATAAATAGTTTAATAAAGATGATTTACCGACATTTGTAGGACCTACAATTGCAATTTTAAAACCTTCTCTTATTTTCTCTCCTACTTTATGATCATTTAATATTTTCTCAATTTCTTGCCTTACATTTTTTGCCTCCAAAAGAATGTTATTCAAAATATCATTTGGCAAATCGTCTTCTGGGAAGTCAATTTTTGCCTCAACGTTAGATAAAATTTTTAACAATTTCTGTCTCAAAGAATTAAATTTGTCTGAACTTTTACCTGTCATAATTTTAATAGCTTGCCGTCTTTGAATTTCAGTCTCTGATGAAATTAAATCTGATATACTCTCGGCTTTAAGTAAATTTATTTTTCCATTTTGAAAGGCAATTTTAGTAAACTCACCTGGTTCAGCCAATCTGCATCCGTTAATTTTGGATAATGATGAATGCATAGCCTCAACAACCGCTTTGCTACCATGTACATGGAATTCTGCCATATCTTCACCTGTGTAGCTTTCTGGGCTAGGAAACCACAATAGAATACCCTCATCTATTAAATCATTAGTCTCCGGGTTTTTAAATTTTCTCAAAGTAGCTACTTTAGCCTCGGGAAGCTTTAAATAGGTCATGTTTTGCAATACTTTTTTTGTATCCGGTCCTGAGATTCTTATTACAGCTATCCCTGATAATCCTGGTCCAGAAGATAAAGCGTAGATAGTCATTTTATTATAGCTACAATATGAATTTAATATAAAAATAATTCAATGATTATTTGGTTGGCATCTTATCCAAAAAGTGGAAATACGTGGGTGAGATCTTTTTTATCTGCTTATTATTATTCTCATGATGGAAAATTTAACTTTGAGCTACTTGAAAATATAAAACAATTTCCTAGCAAAGATTTTTTAAGCCAAAGATTGAGAAGCATAGATGAGGCTGCAGAAAATTGGTTAATTGCGCAAAAAAAAATAAAAGATCAAAATGAATTTTGTTTTTTAAAAACCCATAATGTTTATGGGGCATATAAAGGTAAAAATTTTACCACACCAGATTTTACATTGGGCGCTATTTATATAGTTAGAGATCCTAGAAATGTTCTTACTTCATTAATGAATCATTATTCATTAACTGAAGACGATGCTTTAAAAATGATAAATAGTATTTACAGAAATTTAAGGGATGAAAATAACAATGATGATTATTCAAGTTATTCATTTATTAGCTCATGGGCGAATAATTATAAATCTTGGAAAATGTCAAAGATTATTAATAAACTGATTGTAAAATACGAAGACCTGGAAAATCAAGAAGATGAAACATTTTTAGAAATTTTGAATTTTACAGATAAAGTTTTAAAAAAAAATATTAAAGTTGATCAAAAAAAATTTCGTTTAGCTATTGAAACAACTAAATTTGATATTTTAAAAAAAAAAGAAGAAGATGAAGGATTTGTTGAGGCAGTTTACTCAAAAAAAGATGGTAAGAATAAAAAGTTTTTTAATCTTGGAAAAAAGAATAATTATAAAGAGCTGATTAAACCACAAACCACGAAAACTATCGAAAAATTATTTAGAAACGAAATGGAGGAGTTGGGTTATCTATAAAATTATGCTGGTTTATTCATTGAATTGAAAAATTCTGAATTATTTTTTGTATCTTTTAATTTAGAATTAATAAATTCAATTGCATCCATTGATCCCATGGGTGCAATAATTCTTCTTAAAACATTCATCTTTTGAAGATCATTTTTCTCGAATATAAGTTCTTCTCTTCTAGTACCAGATTTAGTTATATCTATAGCTGGGAATATTCTTTTCTCAGAAATCTTTCTATCTAAAATAGTTTCACTATTACCAGTCCCCTTAAATTCCTCAAATATTACTTCATCCATTCTGCTACCTGTATCAATTAAAGCTGTGGCTATGATAGTTAAAGATCCACCTTCCTCAATATTTCTTGCTGCACCGAAGAACCTTTTTGGTCTTTGTAATGCGTTCGCATCAACTCCGCCTGTTAATACTTTTCCTGAACTTGGCACCACAGCGTTATAAGCTCTACCTAATCTAGTTATAGAGTCTAATAAAATTACTACATCCTTTTTGTGCTCAGTTAATCTTTTTGCTTTTTCTATAACCATCTCTGCTACAGCAACGTGTCTTTGAGCAGGCTCGTCAAAAGTTGAACTGATAACCTCACCTTTAACAGTTCTTTGCATATCTGTTACCTCTTCTGGTCTCTCATCAATTAGTAAAACCATCAAATAACATTCAGGATGATTTGCTGTTATTGAATTTGCTATACTTTGCAAAATCATTGTTTTACCAGCTTTGGGGGGTGATATAATTAATGATCTTTGTCCTTTTCCTATTGGACTAACTAGGTCAATTAGTCTAGGAGTTAAATCCACTTTTTTCTCAACTTTATTGCTTTCCACTTCCATAACCAATTGCTTATTTGGATACAATGGGGTTAGGTTGTCAAAGGCAATCTTATGTTTAAATTTTTCAGTTTCTTCGAAATTAATCTTACTTACTTGAAGCAAAGCAAAATATCTTTCACCCTCCTTTGGTGCCCTTATTGGCCCTTCCACGGTATCACCTGTTCTAAGTCCAAATCTTCTAATTTGATTCGGACTGACATAAATGTCATCTGCACCAGGTAGATAATTTGATTCTATTGCTCTAAGAAAGCCAAAACCATCTTGCAACAACTGAAGAACTCCACCACCAGTTATTTCTTCCCCTTTTTCCGCTAATTTTTTAAGTATAGCAAAATAAATTTCTTGCCTTCTTAATGTGCTGGCATTTTCAATGCCTAAGTTCTCAGCTTCGGCAATAAGTTTTTCTGAGCTTTTTTCTTTTAATTCTTGAATATTCATATTGTTGGGGGGTTATTGTTTAGATGATTACAATATAGTTATGTGTTGAAATATTTCAAGCCTATAAAGGCTTAAATATCACAACAAAAACAATCAAAATAAGCAATATTGTTGGTATTTCGTTAATAAATCTATAAAATTTATGAGAGTGACTGTTTTGATCTATTTTGAATTTGTTTAGAATTTTTCCTAAATAGAAATGATAAATAGTCAGAAATAAAACCAAACCTATTTTAATCAACATCCAAGTTTGAATTAATTGCTGAAATCCTATGCTATGAATTAATATTAATCCAAAAATCCATGAAAGTATCATGGCTGGTGTCATAATATAATAATATAACTTTCTTTCCATTACCTTAAACACTTCGGAGGTTCTAAATTCATCTTTATTTTGCACGTGATAAACAAAAATTCTTGGAAGATATAAAAGACCAGCCATCCAAGAAATAACAGAAATTAAATGCAACGATTTAAAGAGTAAATAATAATTCATCTTTCAAATATTTCGTTTGATTAAGTCGTTCAATAAATTTATATGATCGTTGTTATCATTTAGGCATGGTATCATATCAAAATTTTCACCACCAGATTCCATAAAACTTTCTTTTCCTTGTATTAATATCTCTTCCAATGTTTCTACACAATCTGATGAAAAGCCAGGACATATTGCAAGGACATTTTTTTTTCCTTCTTTAGGTAAATTTTCTAAAGTTTTATCTGTATAAGGTTGCAACCATTCCTGAGGTCCAAACCTTGACTGAAAGGTAGTTTTAATTTCAATTGATTGAAGCTTTTCTGAAATTAATCTTGTAGTTTTGTGACAATAACAGTGATATGGATCGCCTTTATCAAAATACTTTTTTGGTATTCCATGATAAGAGGCCAAAATTAAATCTGGTTTCCAATTTATGCTTTCAAGTTTCTTATTAATAGAATTTACTAAAGCTTCAATATACAAAGGTTCGGACTCATAATGAGGTATAATCTTTAGTGAGGGTTGCCACCTCATATTCATAAGCGTTCTGTAAACTTCGTCGCAAACTGTGGCCGTAGTTGCAGCAGCATATTGAGGATATAAAGGTAAAATGATAAGATTTTCACAACCTTTTTCATGCAACTTATTTATTTTGCTTTTTATGCTTGGATTGCCATACCTCATTGCGAAATCTACTATCAGGCTTTCATTTGAGATAGAGTTTGAAATTTTTTCTGCTTGTTTTTGAGTGTAATATAATAATGGAGACATATTTTGCTCCTTCATCCATATTTCTTTATAAGCTTTTGCAGTTTTGGAAGGTCTTAAATTTAGAATAAAAACATTTAAAATTATTTGCCACAAAATAGGGTTTACCTCAATAACTCTTTTATCAGATAGAAATTCTTTTAGATACTTTCTGATGTCAAACCAATTTGTCGAGTCTGGTGTTCCCAAATTTATTATGAGTACTCCAGTTTTTCCAAATTTAACTTCAGGATGTTTTTCCATTATTTAAAACTCCTTACAATTTTTACTAACTCTTCTACCATTTCAATTTTTGTTTCTGGAAGAATACCATGACCTAAATTAAATACGTAAGGGTGGTCTCTAAATATTTCTAAGTATTTGTTTACTTCTACTTTAAGAATTTCCTTATTTTTTAGTAGAATTTGTGGGTCAAGTCCTCCTTGAATTGGTATATCCACACCACTAATAATATTTTTTGGGTTAACATTATAATCTATATTAACCATGCTTGGCTTTACAACTTTACAAAAAGTATTGTAATCAGTGATACCTCTTGGGAAACAAATAACAGGAACACCAAGTTCTTTGGTATAATTTACAAGAGAAATTGTTGGTTCATATAAATATTTATCAAAATTATTATTTATTAAACCAGACCAACTATCAAAGATTTGAATTATGCTAGCTCCTGCGTTAACTTGGTTTTTAATGTGTATCTTAATAAACTTATCAAGAACTTTTAATAAATTATTAATTAATGCATTATTTTGATAAAAATTTTTTTGATAAACCATTTTTTGGTGAAATTTTATTGATCATATAAACAAGTAAAGTCCATGGGGCCCCAACAAATCCTATTAAATCTTTATTTTTTAATTTATCATTTTTGTTAAGATTTTTTAGCAATTTATATATTGGAGATAGAGTGTTTGTAAAATTTCCATAGTCTACATCCAGTAATTTATCTATGTCTATTTCACCAAGCGTAGGTCCAAAATTTTTTTTAAATTCTACATTTTGCCCAAGTCCATATGGAACCATTAAAATATCTGAAAATATGATTGCAGCATCAAAATTAAACCTATTGATTGGTTGAAGCGTTATTTCTTCTGATAAACTAGGGTTTAGGCATAAATCAATAAAGTTTGTATTTTCTTTTCTAATTTCTCTAAATTCGGGAAGATATCTCCCAGCTTGTCTCATTAACCATATAGGATTGATATCTGTCTTTTTATTTATTAAGCATTCTTTTATCGGTGTCATTTATAATAAGAAAAATATATTTAGATTTATTATTAGTATGAATTGTTAATAACGTAAATTACTCAATTTGAACACTTTATTCACTTTTTATACATTTTAGGGTTAAAAAATTCTCTTAAATATTGACGTATTTAAAGATTATTTTATGTTAAAAAATGTGAACAGAATTATTAACATTTATAAGTATGTTATTTTAATGCGTACAAATAATTTAAAATCATACTTTTTTGCTTAAATTAAAATATTTCTTATTTTATAAATAGTTTATAGACAATTTATACATGAAAAATACACATCAGGTTTATTTAATATCTGACTCAACAGGAGAAACTCTAGACAGAATTTTCATGGCTTTGAAGGCACAATTCAATAATTTTAATTATGATTTAAATCAATTTTCATTCACTAGAACAGAAAATCAAATTTCTACTATTTTAAATAATGCAAAAATTCAAGAAAGCCCGATTATTTTATATACTGTAGTAAATAGTAAGTTAGCTAAATTTCTTGCAGAAGAGGCAACAAAAAAAAAAATTCCTTGCTTTGGTGTATTGGGGGATCTAATCCTAAATTTTTCGAAGATCTTAAATCAAAAAGCTACTCATCAGCCAAGCGCGCAGCATGTGTTAGATGAAGATTATTACAAAAGAATTGAAGCCATACAATTTACAATGAATCATGATGATGGAAATAATACTGAGAACATTCTAGAATCTGATATAGTTTTAATAGGTGTAAGTCGTACTAGTAAAACCCCAACATCTATCTATTTAGCTAATAAAGGATTAAAAACTTCGAATATACCATTAGTCAATGAAATGAATATTCCAAAAGATGTAGTAGAGGCCGAATCTTTATGTGTTATTGGACTTTCAACTGAAGCAGAGAGATTATTTGATATAAGAAGAAATAGATTAAGTTCTCTTAGAGAAAACGAAGCTTCAGATTATACTAATTTAGATAAAATAAGGTTCGAGGTAGACAAATCAAAAAAAATTTTTAAAAAAAACAAATGGCCAGTTATTGATGTAACTAGAAAATCAGTTGAAGAAACAGCTGCATCTATAATTAAAATTTATGAAATAAAAAGTAAGAATGCATAAAATAATTTTGGCTTCAAAAAGCAAAGTAAGGGAACAAATTTTAAGAAAAAATAATATTGATTGTATCGTTAAACCCTCAAATGTTGACGAAGATATAGTCAAAGAAAGCTTAACTAAAGAGGGTCTATCACCAAAATTAATATCAAAAAATTTAGCAGAATTAAAAGCAAATAAAATCAGCCAAAAAAACAACGATATTTTAGTTTTGGGTGCAGACAGCATTATAAATTTAAAAGGTAAAATAATATCTAAACCTGAAAATAGAGCGCAGGCCTTTGAAATTCTTAAAAGTTTGAATGGTATGAAACATTCTTTAATTAGTTCAGCTTGTATTTCAAAAAATGGTTCAATGGTATGGAACTACACGGATGAAGCTTATTTAACTATGAAAAACTTTTCTGATGAAGAGTTGAAAACTTATCTAGATAAAATTTCCGATAATGATCTATATGCATATAATGTTTATCAAATTGAAGGAGAAGGTAAAAATCTTTTTTCTCAAATAGAAGGAGATGAAAATACAATTATGGGTCTCCCTATTAAACAAATAAAAGAATATATTGAATATTACAAATGAAAAAATTTTTAGTAATTGGAAATCCTATTGGACATTCTTTGTCACCAAAACTTCAAAATTATTGGATAAAAAAAAATAATCTTGATGCAATCTACGGCAAGTTGGAAGTTCATGAAAGTGATTTGGCTGAATTATGTAAAAATTTGAAAGATGGTAAATTGGATGGATTAAATATTACTGTTCCTTTTAAAAATTCAATAATACAACATGTCGATGTACTTAGCGGCCATGCTTTAAGAACTAAATCAGTTAACACCATTTCTGTAGATAAAGGGGTTTTAATAGGTCATAATACTGATATTGATGGTTTTGAGATAAGTGTAAAAAAATTGAATTACGATCTTACAAACAAATCAATTCTAATACTTGGTGCGGGTGGGGTAGTTCCATCAATAATTTATGGACTAAAAAGAATGAATGCATCAAAAATAAATTTAACCAATAGGACAAAAGAAAAGGCTATTAAACTAAAAAATTTATTTAACGATTTAACAATTATAGACTGGGGTGATTTACCAGAATTTGACATGATAATTAATGCAACTAGCATTGGATTAAAAGATAGTGATAAATTTAATATAGACTTTATCAAAGCTGGAACCAATAAGTTATTTTATGATGTAATTTATGAACCATATCCAACAGAATTTTCTCTAGCAGGTAATATATCAGGAAATATCTTTGAAAATGGATTTAATATGTTTTTAATTCAAGCGCAAAAAGCCTTCAGTATATGGCATAACGTTGAACCAAAAATCGATAACGAGGTTTTAAAATTTTTAAATAATTAAAATTTATGAGATTAAAAAATAAAGTTGCAGTAATAACAGGGTCAGCTTCTGGTTTTGGAAAAGGTATTGCAAAGAAATTTACTGAAGAAGGAGCAAAAATAATAATGGTTGATATAAATTCTAAATTATTAAGAAAGACTTCGAAAAATTTATCGCAAGATTATTTTGTTGCTGATGTATCCAAATCATCTGACTTCAAATCATTATTAAAATATGTTTATAAAAACTATAAAACTACTGATATAGTGGTTAATAACGCTGGAGTTACACATAAACCAAAATTTATGGAAACTGTAACAGAGAAAGAATTCGATAAAGTATTCAATGTTAATGCAAAATCAGTTTATTTTTGTGGAAAATTTTTTGTTCCTAAAATGAAAAAAATTAAAAGAGGAGTTATTCTAAATGTAGCATCAACTGCTGGATTGTCTCCCCGTCCAAAGTTAAATTGGTATAACGCAAGCAAAGGATGGATGATAACCGCTACAAAAGCTATGGCAATTGAGTTAGCACAATACAAGGTGAGAGTAAACGCGATTGCACCGGTAGCAGGATTAACACCTTTATTAAAATCTTTTATGGGTGGAAATACTCCAAAAAAAAAACAGGCATTTTTATCAACTATACCTATTGGAAGATTTTCAACTCCTCAAGATATGGGAAATGCTGCTTGTTTTTTGTGTTCAGATGAATCAAGCATGATAACAGGAACAGTATTAGAGGTAGATGGTGGGAGATGTATTTAATTTGTTATGATTAGAATTGGTATTATGGGGAGTATTGGGTCAGGAAAAACCTTTGTAGCAAAACTTTTTAAATATCCAGTATTTATCGCAGATAATGAAGTAAGAAATATATATAAAAATAGCAAAGTGTGTTTTAAAAGATTAAAAAAAAAGCTACCTGATTACATAACAACTTTTCCAGTGAAAAAATCTGAATTAATCAACGCAATTAATAATGATAAAAAAAATTTAAATATAATATCTTCAATCGTTCACCCTTTAGTTAGAAAAAAAATGCAAAATTTTATTAAAAAAAATAAAAATGGAAAAATAGTTGTACTTGATGTTCCATTATTAATTGAAAATAAACTTAACAAGAAGAATGATGTACTCATTTTTGTTAAGTCGAGCAAAAGTAAAATATTAGCTAGACTTAGAAGAAGAAAAGCTTTTAATAAGCAAATATTTAAAAGTCTAAAAGAAAATCAAATTGTACTATCTAAAAAAAAAAAATTAGCAAATTATATTGTAGATAACAATTTTCCATTAAATATAATGAAAAAAAAAATTAATTTACTAAAGCAAAAAATCATTTATGAAAGAAGTCATTCTAGATACTGAAACAACTGGCTTATCTGTTAAAGAAGGCCATAGAATTGTCGAGATAGGTTGTATAGAATTAAAGAACTTAATACCAACCAAGAAAGTATTTCACTGCTATTTAAATCCGGAAAGAAAAGTTTCCGAAAGCGCTTTGAAAGTTCATGGATACACAGATGTTTTTTTATCAGATAAAAAAAAATTTATTGATATTGCAGATAATTTTTTAGAATTTATAGAAGGAAAAAAAATTATAATACACAACGCAGAATTTGATATAGGTCATTTAAATAATGAACTTTTATTAATAAATAAAAAGCCTATTTCTAAAGAAAACGTTGTAGACACGCTTGAAATAGCAAGAAATAAATTTCCAGGTTCAGGAATAAGTTTAGATGCACTTTGCAAGAGATTTAGAATTGATAATTCAAGAAGAGATAAGCACACGGCACTAATAGACTGTGAGTTACTATCAAAAGTCTATATAAATTTAATTGAACAAAAAGAACCAGTGTTTCAATTTAAGAATGAATTAAAAAATTACTCGAAAAGTGATATAATTAAAGATTATTCAAAAATTATAATTAAGCCAACACAAGAAGAATTTGTTAAGCATAAAAAATTTATTGATAAAGAGTTTAAGAAAAACTTTTATTAATTAAATTTTTGATTATATAATTTTTCAAAGTCTACTTTTTTTTCCAATATCAAATTTGGAAAACCAGACTCTTTTATAATTCTTAAAAATATTTTTTCTAGCTCAGGATAAATATCTTGTTGTACTTGAATAAGTATTATTTTTTCCAGTTCCTCTTTTTTTAGATTTTTATCAACTATTTTAACAACAGTAGCATATGAAATTTCAAAATAGGATTTTAGTTTATTGTTAGCCGGATCCTTATAATGTAATTTTGTAATCACTTCTATCATGTCACTTTTCATTGGTTTAGTAGTAACATTAATACCCAGTGAATATTTTGTAATGTATTCTTTACTGAACAAAAAAGTTTTTGCATCAGGAATCTCAATAGAAAGATCTTTTATATATTTTAATGCTATTTCATATTTTTTTGTCATCATCTTCGCTCAAATCTTCAAATTCTCCATCAATATAATTTTTGCTTTCTGTTTTACTATACTTAGCTTTATTTTTTTTTATAAACCTTCTTAAAATAATTCTTCGTGAATAAGGAATTACCAATAAAATTCCAATCAAATCAGTAGCGAACCCAGGAATTATTAACAGAAACGCTGCAAAAGCAAGTGTAGCACCAGAAATAATTTCATAAACAGGTATTTCGTTTTTTATGAGCTGTCCCATACCAGCTTTAAGAGTATTAAAACCTTCATATCTAACGTAAAAAACCCCGATTACTGCAGTGGTTAAAATTAGCAATACTGTGTTAAATGCTCCTATTTGAGATCCAATTTTAATAAATAAATAGATTTCAATAAGGGGAATCCCGATAATTAAAATTAATACTGTGTTCATTTGTCTATTATTTAATTAGCAGGTTGAAATTATCAACATAGTAAATATTATATCAGTATGAATTATAGCTTTGAATACATTGATATAATACTTCTTGCAATGATAGCTGGTTTTATTTTCCTTAGATTAAGAGGAATATTGGGCAAAAAAACAGGTTTTGAGGAAGATATAGACTCTAGTTTTGCTCATGAAGCACCACCAGCTAAACCAAGAGCAGATTTAAATGCAAACACTTTTGACGAAAATGCCAAGAAAGAATTTGTAAAGGGTGCAAAAATTGCTTACGAAACAATAATTACCAATTTTGCAAACGGAAAATTAAAAGATGTTAAATCACTTTTAGACAAAAATGTTTACCAACAGTTTGAAGAAGCAATTAAAGATAGGGACGCAAAAAATTATTCATCGGAAACAACATTTATTGGTATCAACTCAGCAGAAGTTAAAAATCATCAGCAAAACAAAAATATGTTAGAAGTTACTATTGAATTTGTAAGTGAAATTATTTCGTGTGTGAAAGACAAGGATAATAAAATAGTTTCAGGAGATCCTGAAAAAACAAAAAAAGTTCTAGATACTTGGAAATTTTCTAAAGATAGTCGATCTTCAAATCCAAACTGGCTTTTAATTGACACCCAAGCTTGACAAATAAGTTATCAGATAAAGATAAGAAAGATTGGCAAAATTTTATAGATAGTTCTAAAAAACTTGAAAGCAAAGAAATAGATCAAAAAATTGATAGTAGAATTTCTAAAAGGACAATTGATCTGCATGGTTATACTTTAGAAGAAGCTAACAAAGAAATTTCAAAATTTATTGAGAATTGTTATTTAAATAAAGTAAAAAAAATAAATGTAATTACAGGAAAAGGTATGAGATCTAAGAATTTTGATGATCCTTATCGATCTACCGATCTAAGTATTCTAAAGTATTCAGTTCCAGAATATATAAAAAATAACTCAGAATTAATGAATAAAGTTATCAGAATTGATTTTGATTCAGTTAACAGTTCATCAACAGGAAGCTTTGATATTTTTTTGAAAACTATAAAATAAACTTTGATAAATCTGTATCTTTTACTAGTTCACCAATGTTTTCTTTGATGTATTTGCCATCAACAGTTATTTTCTCTCCAGCTCTGTCTGTTGCTGTAAAGCTAATTTCATCTAAGACTCTCTCAATAATTGTGTGTAATCTTCTTGCCCCAATATTTTCAACAGATGAGTTCACTTCACTTGCTATATGAGCAATTGTATTAATTCCATCTTCTGTAAATTCTAAATCTACATTTTCAGTTTTTAATAGAGCCTTATACTGTTTAATTAGACTATTATCTGGTTCTTTTAAAATTTTAATAAAATCCTCACTGTTTAGAGCATCAAGTTCAACTCTTATTGGAAGCCTACCTTGTAATTCAGGTAAAAGATCGGATGGTTTTGCTAATTGAAACGCACCTGAGGCAATAAATAAAATATGATCAGTTTTAACTGGACCATACTTAGTGCTTACTGTTGTGCCTTCAATTAAAGGTAATAAATCTCTTTGAACGCCTTCTCTCGATACATCTCCACCAACTCTGTCAGTTCTTGCTGAAATTTTGTCAATCTCATCTAAAAAAACTATTCCATTATTTTCAGTTGAGTCTTTTGCTGATTTTATAATTTTATCTTGTTCTATGAGTTTGTCAGATTCTTCATTTATTAAAATTTCATGAGACTCTTTAACTGACATCTTTTTTTTCTTAGGTTTTTGACCCATTGATTTTCCAAGCATGTCAGAAATATTTATCATTCCAACATTTGCACCAGGCATTCCTGGTATTTCAAATGATGGCATCTGATTAGACTCGCTAACAGCTATTTCAATTTCATTATCATCTAAATCTCCATCTCTTAATCTTTTTCTAAAACTTTCTCTAGTTGCAACACTTGCTTTATTTCCAACTAAAGCATCTAAAACTCTATCCTCTGCTAATTTTTGCGCTTGAGCATGAACTTCTTTTCTTTTCTTTACTTTTTCCATTGCAATTGCAATTTCTAACAAATCTCTTACAATTTGTTCTACATCACGTCCAACATATCCTACTTCTGTAAATCTTGTAGCTTCAACTTTTACAAACGGTGCTTCTGCTAATTTTGAGAGTCTTCTTGAAATTTCAGTTTTACCAACACCAGTTGGTCCAATCATCAAAATGTTTTTTGGAAGAACTTCATCTTTCATATCATCTTCTAATGCCTGTCTTCTCCATCTATTTCTAAGAGCTATGGCAACGGCTCTTTTAGCTTTATTTTGTCCAACAACAAATCTGTCTAACTCTGAAACAATTTCTCTAGGTGATAATGAATTTGCTATTGTAGTTTTCTCTTTTGCAACTTTACCTTTTGGGAATGATGTTACATTTGATTTTTCCATTATATTTTCTCCATACTCAAATTGTCGTTAGTAAAAACACAAATATCAGACGCAACTTTAATTGATTTTTTTGCAATTTCTTCTGCAGACATATCAGTATCCATTAATACCTTTGCAGCTGCTAAAGCATAATTTCCACCCGAACCAATCCCAATAACATCTCCTTCAGGTTCAAGAACATCACCTGTTCCCGAAATTATAAAACTCTTTTCTTTATCACCTATTGCCATCAAGGCCTCTAATCTTCTTAAATATTTATCTGTACGCCAATCTTTTGCTAATTCTACAGCTGCTCTTGTCAGGTTTCCTGCGTGCTTTTCAAGCTTTGACTCTAATCTCTCAAATAATGTTAAAGCATCAGCTGTTGATCCAGCAAAACCTGCGATCACATTTCTTTTCTCAATTTTACGAACTTTGTTAGCAGTTTTTTTAATTACAGTATTACCCATGCTAACTTGACCGTCACTGGCCACAACTACGTCATTATCTTTTCTTACGAGCACAATTGTTGTCATAGACTATAGATGGATATGAATTTAAATAGTTCAAGCCCAGGTTTAGTATTATTGATATAATCAAAAATACCTATATACCTAATTTAAATTATGAAAAGAAAAGCAAAAATAGCTAGAAAAACAAAAGAAACCAATATCAGCGTGGACCTTAATATTGATGGCAAAGGTAAGTACAAAGTTGACACAGGAATAGGTTTTCTAGATCACATGCTCGAGCAGTTATCTAAACACTCATCTATGGATTTAACTGTTAAAGCAAAAGGTGACACACACATTGATCTTCACCATACAACTGAAGATACTGGAATTGCTATCGGGGAATGTTTAAAGAAAGCTTCAAAAAAATTTGTAGGCATTAAAAGATATGCTCACATTCTTTTACCAATGGACGAAACATTAACAAGAGTTGCAATAGATGTTTCAAACAGACCTTACTTGATTTGGAATGTAAAATTAAAAGTTGAAAAACTTGGTGAGATGGACACCGAATTATTTAAAGAGTGGTTCCAAGCATTTTCACAAGCTGCTGGAATTACTTTGCACGTTGAAAATATTTATGGTGATAATAGTCACCACATTATAGAGTCTTGCTATAAAGGCCTGGCAAGAACTTTAAGAGCTGCATTAGAATTGGATCCAAGGAACAAAAGTACAATTCCTTCTACAAAGGGCTCTTTATAAGATTAATGGACGTCACAATTGTTGACTATAAATCGGGTAATATTAGTTCTGTAATTAATTCTTTTAAGGAAGTTGCTGAAGATAAAGTTAATATCGAAGTAACTTCAGATTTAAATAAAATTAAATCTAGCGATAAAGTAGTTCTGCCGGGTCAGGGATCTTTTAAGAGCTGTATTGATGGTTTAAATAGCATAAATGGTTTGATTGATACTTTAAGTGAATTTGCATTAAATAATAAAAAACCTCTTTTAGGAATTTGTGTAGGTCTTCAAATGTTTGCAGATGTTGGATATGAGGAGGTTGAAACAAAAGGTTTAGGATGGATCTCTGGCAAAGTATCTAAAATTGATAATCAAAATGGAAAATATAAACTACCCCACATCGGATGGAATCAAATAAATATTGTTAAAGATAGTAAAATTTTTAAAGATATAGAAAATAACTCACATATGTATTTCGTCCATAGTTATGAATTTATTCCAAAAGATAAGTCGGTTACATCTGCAACAACTGATTATTCATCGAATATAGTTTGTGCAGTTGAAAAAGAAAATATATTTGGAACTCAGTTTCATCCCGAAAAAAGTGATAAAACTGGTCTAAAAATAATTGATAATTTTATAAATTTATAAAACAATGAAATTAATTAATCTTATTATTTTTTTGACCATTTTAATCTTTGGTAGTGCAAATTCTAAAAATATTAGTATTGAAGATATTAATTTCGAAGTTCCTAAGAGTCATATTTCCATTGAGTATACGAATGATGAAGTTGAAGATTTTTTCCAGGAGTTTATGAATTCAGCAAATATTAAAATGTATCTTATGGGACCTAAAAAATATGTTGATTTAGAAAGAGCTATTTTAAATGGCGAAGATGTTATGAATAATCAATATGCAAAGTCAATCATGAAAAAAATGGAAAAAAAAAATTTTAAAGACGAGGTTCAAGCTTCTAAGTGGGTAATGTCGGAAGTAAAAAAAATAATGAAAAAAGAGAAAATTGATTTCATATCTTATGTAATATTTTCAGACCAAAATTTAAAAAAAACTTTTTCTGACAACGATTTTTCAGGAATTATTGATGAGTTAAATCAGATGAACTCTACTGAATTGGCCGAACAAACAAAAGAGATTAGAAAAATGATTACAAGTTTATCAGGTAATAATAAAAGTATTCCAATTAATGAAGATATGACGATAAATTTATCAAAATTTAAAATATCTAAAAATAAAAATAACCAATTATATTTAAGATCTGCTGGTGATTTTATTTATATATTCGGTCCTATGAAATTAGATATAGATTTAAATCTCTTTTTAACCGAGCATAATGATAAAGCAATTATGTTAATTTCGGCGTGTTATGTAAATTGCTCAAAATTTAATGCTAAATTTGATAAAATGAAAAAAAATTCTTTCAGTAATACTAAAATCACTAAAGTAAAAATAAATAATAGTAATGATATAAATTCTAATATTGTTGAACAGTTGGACCAGCTAAATAGTCTATATAAATCAGGTGTTTTAACAAAAGAAGAATTTGAAAAAGCTAAGAAAAAAATTCTAAACTAAAATGAAAAAAATTCTACTTATTACTTTTTGTGTTTTGACTTCTTGCCAAAGCCCTTATGAAATTAAAAGAAATAGTTCAGATAATTTAAAAAATATGAACATAACAACTGAAGGAAAAATAAAATCAAAGTGAAAATATTTCCAGCAATAGATATTAAAGATAAAAAATGCGTTAGATTAATCAAAGGAGACTTCGAAAATAAAACTGA
Source organism: uncultured Pelagibacteraceae bacterium (assembly GCA_902615045.1). Classification (GTDB taxonomy): domain Bacteria; phylum Pseudomonadota; class Alphaproteobacteria; order Pelagibacterales; family Pelagibacteraceae; genus Pelagibacter. The sequence goes on from CACMNP010000001.1 coordinate 149,734, forward strand.
ATACGACATGTCTCCAGTAGAGCAAGCAAGAAAATATAAAGATAATGGATTTAAAAATTTACATATAGTCGATCTGGACGGTGCATTAACTGGAGATCCGATTAATATTGATATTATTCATGATATTGTTGGAAAATTTGATCTTAAAATTGAAATAGGAGGTGGGATCAGAAATTTTGAGACTATTCAAAAATATATTGATACTGGTGTTGAAAAAGTAATTTTGGGAAGTGCTGCCATAAAAGATAGAAGATTTTTAGAAGAAGCTTGTAATAAATTTCCAAACCAAATTGCATTAGGTTTGGATGCCAAAGATGGCCATCTTGCAATTTCAGGGTGGACTGAAGAGTCGGATAAACTAACAGCAGAATATCTTAAAAAAGTAAATAATTATGGGGTTAGTAGGATTATTTATACAGATATCAATAGAGATGGAACTAAGCAAAGCCCAAATTTTGAGGAAACACAAAAGGTGGCAGATATTTCAAATTGTCCAGTAGTTATATCTGGAGGTGTTTCATCAATTGATGATATTAAAAGAGCAAAAAAATTAAATAATATTGAAGGAGTAATAGTTGGAAAAGCTATATACGATGGAGATATAAAGTTAGATGAACTTGCAAAAGAAATAGATGCTCAAAAATAGAATAATACCCTGTTTAGATGTCAAAAATGGTCGTGTTGTAAAAGGTATTAACTTTGTTGATCTAAAAGATGCAGGAGATCCTGTTGAACAAGCAAAAATTTATAGCGATGGTGGTGCTGACGAGATTTGCTTTTTAGATATAACTGCCTCAAATGAAAATAGAGATACTATTTATGAAGTGGTAGAGAAAACTTCTAAAAAATGTTTTGTTCCTTTAACAGTTGGCGGTGGTGTTAGAAGTATTGATGATATTAATAAATTACTTAATTGTGGAGCTGATAAAGTATCAATCAATACAGCAGCTGTTCAAAATTCAAAAGTTGTAGAAGATAGTTCTAGAAAATTTGGATCACAATGCATTGTTGTTGCAATTGATGCAAAGAGAAAAGACGATGGATGGGAAATCTTTACTCATGGGGGAAGAAATCCAACTGGCGTAAATGCTTTAGAATTTGCATCTAAAATGGAAAAATGTGGCGCGGGAGAGCTTCTTGTGACATCCATGGATAAAGATGGCACTCAATCTGGATATGATATTGAATTGATGCAAAAGATATCGTCTATGGTTAATATTCCAGTTATTGCCTCAGGTGGTGTTGGTACATTAGATCATTTAGTAGATGGAATAAAATCAGGTGCTAGTGCTGTTTTAGCTGCATCTATATTCCATTATGGGACTTATTCAGTAAATGAAGCTAAGCAATATTTGGCTTCAAAAGATATACCTGTTAGGATTTAGAATGTTAAAGATTTTAGAAGATCTCGTCATACTTGCAAGAGAGCGAAAAAGTAATCCCATTGAAGGCTCATATACCAATAAGCTTTTAGAGGATAAATCTTTAGCAAAAGAAAAGGTATTAGAAGAAATAAATGAACTCATAGAAGCTGTAGAGCAAGACTCAAATAAAATCCATGAAGCTGCAGATGTTTTATATCACTTAATTATGTATCTAGAAAAAAGTGGTATAAAAATTGAAGAAGTAATGGAAGAACTGAATAGTCGAAAGAAATAATAATGATTCAAAGTTATATAAATTGGGAAAAAAGACAAATTCAGTGGTGGAAGAAAAAACTCAGACTTTCTGAGCATGGACTAGCTTGGATATCTTTTATCAAGGGAATTTTGGTTGGATTATTGATTTATCATTTCTTTTTTTAGCAAAATAACAAATTTCATCAGAGCGCCGGACTCATAAGCCCGAGTTTAGCTTTTCTCCCCTTATAATTTCCCAGGTAACCAGGTTGAGAATATTGGAAAGAGTATCATTAGTATTCCATAAATTATTCCAACGATTGTAAATAAAGGAACCTCTTTAAAAGCTTTGGCTGGGTTTTCTTTGATCACACCTGCAGCTGTATAAATACCTACGCACACAGGGGGTGTGATCATTCCTATTCCTGCAAAAGCAACAAATACTACGTAAAGATGAAGTAAACTTTGATTAAATGATAATGTGATTGCTGCAAAAATTGGAACCGTTAAATAAAACACAGGTACTATTTCAATAAAAGTTCCAAGGATTAAACAGATTGCTCCAAGCATTATCCAGAACAGATTTACACTAACTCCTTTATCCGTGAAGAATGTAATAATTTTTTGAGGAGCTTGCGTGTAAGTTAAAACCACACTTAAGAAAGTTGCAGTAGCTATAATTGCAAAAATTACAGCTGTTATGATTGCAGTTTCCCTTAAACAACTCATCAAAGATGAAAAAGTAAGTTCACGGTAAATTAAAAATCCAATCAACACTGCATAAACACCTGCAACAGCAGCTGATTCAGATGGGGTCAGTATCCCTGCATAAATTCCACCTAAAATTATAACTGGAGTGATCAATGCTGGTAACGCAGCTATGAAAGAACTTACTCTTTCTTTCAATGATGCCTTCTCATCTGTTCTAATATGCCTACATTTAAACAAAACTAGAAGGACCATCAAAACAAGGAGAACAAGGCCTGGAATAACGCCTGCTGCAAAAGTTTTTGAGACTGGAACGTTTGTTAGGGCACTAAATAATATTGCAGCATTGGAAGGAGGTATTAATGCCTCTAATAGAGCGGCTGAAGCGGCAAGAACAACAACAAATGGAGTTGGATAACCTTGTTCAATCATCTTTGGCATCATAATTGTTCCAACTGCTGTTATAGCAGCTAAGATTGAACCGCAAAAAGCCGCAAAGAAACCCATCGCAATAACCATCGCAACTCCCAATCCACCAGGCCAATGACCAACTAGTGTTGTTGTAAACTTAACTAATCTTGATGCTGCTCCACCTTTTAACATAGCCATACCAGTAAATATGAATAATGGAACGGCAATAAGAACATGTTTAGTTAATGCACCAAATGAAACTTGTATTAAAACTGACCAAGGTAGATTTAAACCTGCAATTGCAGCTAATGAACTCCCTAATCCAAAAACTAAAAAAATTGGAACCGATATAACTAATGTTACAAGAGAAATAATAAAAGCTAATCCAAACATTTATTCTTTTCCTGAAAGTTTTTTAAAATTATCTAAAATAAGTTCTAATGAAGTTAATGCTAAAATTAAAAATCCTACTGGAAATGCTAAAAACATCCACCAGATAGGAATATTTATTTCTAATTCCATCATCTGTCCTAAATTGTAATACATTGTTGTTGCATCAACTCCTGCTTTAAAGAAAACGCACGCAGAAATTAAAGCTATTAAATTTACAATTGTTCCAATAATATTTTTTGATTTTTCAGATAAATAATGACTTAAAAAATCTACTTTAATATGTTGTCCTTGCTTTAATAAAGGACCAAGTAATGGAAAAACCAGCCAACTTACCATTACTGGAGGTAATTCAATAAACCACGCAAATCCTGTGCCTGTAATAAATCTTGTAGTAGCGCTTAATGCTAAAGCTGCCACCATTAAAAAGACAATGAACATTGCGAGCGAAATAGCAGCTTTTGCTAGCAAATTGTTAATAGCTCGCAATGCCCTCATAATCTTTTTAGAAAAAGTTTAACTTCTTCTAATTACTTTTAGCATATGCTTGTGCTGCCTCTAAAGCGTCAGCATCAATCATTTTAGCCATTGCTGGCATTACTTCATCCTTCATAAGCTTATCAAACTTAGCTTTTTCAGCTCCTGAAAGCGTAGTAACAACACCGCCTCTTTCTTGGAATTTTTTAAGAGTGCTTTCTCCAGTATCCATAATTAAGTCAGTTGATCTTTTTCCTACTTCTTTACCAACATCCATTATGATTTTTTGTAAGTCTGGAGATAAACTATTAAACCAAGTTGAGTTAGCCATAATATACGCGTCCGCATAGTATTGATATGGCTTTTGAGCGTATTTTAAAAATTCCCACCAGCTATATGCTTCGATACTTCCTGGAGGGCTGTTGATCGTATCAATCATTCCAGTTTGTAATGAAGTATAAACTTCACCAGTAGGCAAAGATACTCTGTTTGCACCTAAAGCATCCCACATAGGCTCTTCACTTTTTAAAAGTCTTCTAGCCTTTAGACCTTTCATGGCATCAATACCTGTTAACTCTTTAGCACTTGAAAAAGTCATTACAGGTCCAACAGGGTTATACATTACTAATGTTGAATTAGTTTTTTTTGTTAACTCACCCCAAATTTCTTTTCCTTTTGGTGAGTTTTGGAAAAAACCTCTTTGTTGTTCCCATGAATTAAATAATCCTGGAAACGAAGCAACATTAAAGTTTTTTATTTATTGGTGGAAAACTTACCACTCCAACAATTCCTCCAAGTTCAACTGCACCAGAAGTTACCGCTCCCATTACTTCTCTAATTCCAAATAATTGTTTAGATGGATAAACTTCGATTTTTAATTTTCCTTTTGCTCTTTTATTTACTTCATCTGCAAAAATTTGTGCATGTTTTGCGCTGTGGTGCTTCGGACTCCAGTGAACCGATAATCGTCCAACTATCTCTGAAAAAGCAGCTGTTGAAGTAAGAACAAATGAAAAAATAAATGTTAAGCTAATAATAGCTTTATAAATTGATTTAAATTTATTCATTTTTCCTCTCTTTTTTAAAAATTGATCTTATTAGTTGCATATATTTTAACAATGCAAAATTTTAAAATATTTTATAAGATAATTTTTTAAAATGAAACGTAATGGGTTCACATTAATCGAATTACTTGTTGTAGTAGCAATTATAGGTATTTTAGCTGCGGTAGGGGTAGTTGCATACAGTGGTTATACAAGTGGAGCAAAAAAATCAGCGACTATTTCAAATCATCAAGCAGTGGTTAAATATATAACTACAGAAGTATTAAAGTGTTCAATAGGTGAGAGCAAAGCTATGGATGGAGAATTAGATTGCTCAAAAAGTGGCACATCTAACTGGAAAAATGATGTAGCACAAGAAGCTGCTAAAGTTTTGAATAGAAATTTTAAGAATCCTTACACTTCATTACCTCCAGTTTCTCATGGTGGAAATATTACGAATGATAGTGACGTCGGATATCATAGATTGAGATCTCCTGGAACAACAATTGAAGTTTGGACTTGTGTTAAAACTCCTTGTGCTGGAACTGAATGTAATATTCCAAATCATGTTTGTAGTAGTGATATTGATATAAGTGGTCTTTAAAATTTCTAAAAAAAACGGTTTTACTTTAATAGAACTCTTAGTTGTAGTTGCGATAATTGGTATTTTAGCTGCTGTAGGTGTAGTTGCGTACAGTGGTTATACCACCAGTGCTAGACATAATGTGTGTAAAGACAATCACAAAAAAATTGTTAAAACAATTGTCGAGAAAAAAACTTTTTGTGAATTCAATGATACAATTAAACTAAGAACGTGGTACTCAGGTTTCAAAAAGGGCGCTGAATATGATTTTAATTGCTCAAATACTTTTTCATCTTTAGCTCAAAATGTTGGTATTCATATGACTAATATTCTTAAAAATGCATATACTCCAAATAATCATTGGGGATATGATTGGATGGGTAATAGCTCAACTCCTACAACAGAAGGTAGATCTTTTTATCATTCAATATCTTCTTCTCAGTTTAGAATTAGAACGCTTTGTGATAATAATGTTATCGAGACAATTATAGATGAATAAATAATTTTAATTATTATAAGAAAGAAATAATATAAATAGTAACTCAAATAAATTATGAATTACGATAATAATAATATTTTTGCCAAAATAATAAGAGCAGAAATTCCTTGTAACAAAATATACGAAGATGATTTTGTTTTATCTTTTTATGATATTAATCCACAAAAAAAGATTCATGCTTTAGTAATACCCAAAGGAAAGTATGTAGATTTGGATGATTTTAATACCAACGCTTCAAATGAAGAAATTATTGGTTTAATGAAAGGTATTACTACAGTTGCAAAAAAATTAGGCATTTCTTCTATTGATGGGAAAGGTTATAGAGCTCTAGCTAATATAAGTGATTATGGCGGTCAAGAAGTACCACATCTTCATTTCCATTTATTCGGTGGTGAAAAAGTTGGAAAAATGGTTTCGTGATTACTAAAGTAGATAGGAAATACTTAGAAATTAATTCAATTGATGAAATTAATTTATCAAAAAAACCCAAAAGTAATTGCAAAGTAGAAAAAAAAAATCCACCAGATTTTCAAATCAATAAATTTTTTTATAAGCAAATTGGTAAAAGTTATCGTTGGATTGATAGATTAGTTTGGAATGATACTAAGTGGACGGATTATACAAACAATTCAAATTTAGAGACTTACATTCTTACAGAAAATGAAGATCTAATAGGCTTTTTTGAACTTTTATTTCATCCAGAGACAAGAAAATGTGAAGTAGCTTATTTCGGTATCCTTGATCAATTTATTGGAAAAAAATATGGTGGTTATCTTTTATCGGAGGCTTTGAAACTAGGATTTAGAAAAAATACTAAGAAAGTTTGGCTGCATACTTGTTCTTTAGACCACAAACATGCTTTAAAAAATTATTTAGGAAGAGGTATGAAAATTTTTAAATCTGAAAGTATTAATATAGATATTAGTTGATATAATTTTGAACTCTAAATATTTTTTCATCGATCATTATATTTGTTTCCACATTAGACAACTTAGTTTCAACTTTGTTAAGATAAATGTCAGTTGTGTTCCATCCTATAATTTCATAACTAACTTTATCAAAAAAAATATTTAATAAATTATTTTTATGTATAATTTCAAAAGAGAAAGTTTCATCGTTCTCTTCAATTGTTTCCACCTGATCTAGTTTATTTAGTAGAAATTTTTTATCTAAAATTAAATCAAGAGGAGTGTCTTTAAGTTGGTATCTTAAATAATTTTTAATTTTTTTACTATTTATCACGAGTGATCTTCCGTTAGATACTAAAATTTTATTATATATATCATCATACTTACATAAAATTTTTTTTGAGTATGAAATTATACATTTTCCTTGTTCAGTTTTTTTTCCAATTTTTTGAATAAATTTAAAAGATATATTATCTGTCTCTTCTAATTTATTTTTTATTAGTTGCTTTGATGATGCTAAAATATTTAATGGGTAAAAGAATATTAAAATAAAAATTATATATTTCACTATTTTAAAACTTCTCTTTTTCCAACATGGTTAGCCTTACTAACTTCACCATTTGCTTCCATTTGATCAATAATTCTTGCAGCTCTGTTGTATCCAATTTGCAATTTTCTTTGCAAAAATGAGGTAGATGCTTTTCTCTCTGATTTAATTATTTCTAATGCTTCATTGTACAATTCATCAGTATCAGAATTATCTTTATTTTTTTCACCAATTTCCTTCTCGTCAGCAAAATCCAAAATCTCATCAACATAATCTGGCTCTGCTTGATTTCTCAGGAAGTTATTTACTTTATCTATCTCTATTTCAGATACATAAGGTGCATGTATTCTTGTAATCCTGTTTGCTGATGACATATATAACATGTCACCTTTACCCAAAAGTTGTTCAGCTCCTTGTTCGCCTAAAATTGTCCTACTGTCAATTTTGGAAGTTACTTGAAACGAAATACGAGTAGGAAAATTAGCTTTTATCGTTCCAGTTATTACATCTACACTTGGTCTTTGTGTTGCCATTATTATATGAATTCCAGCTGCTCTAGCCATTTGTGATAACTTTTGAATGTAGTTTTCAATCTCTTTACCAGCGACCAACATAAGATCTGACATTTCATCAACAATCACAACAATATAAGGCATCTTAACTTTGTGCTTTTCATTATAACCATCAATGTTCCTTACCCCCACTTTTGTCATCAACCTGTATCTGCTTTCCATTTCTTTAACTACCCAACCCAAAACAGATGCTGCTTTTTTTGCTTCAGTAATAACTGGACATAATAAATGTGGAATCCCTTCATAAGTTGAAAGTTCTAACATTTTTGGATCGATCAAAATGAACTTGCAGATATCTGGGGTATGTTTGTAAATTAGTGATAAGATAATTGTATTTATACATACTGATTTTCCCGAGCCAGTAGTTCCGGCTATTAATAAATGAGGCATCAAACTTAAATCGCTAGTTATAGGCTCTCCAGATATACTTTTACCAAGAGCAATTGGTAATTTTATATCTCTTTTTTTAAAATTTTTATCTGAAATTATTTCTCTTAAAAAAACATTTTCTCTTGATACCTTGGGCAGTTCAATGCCAACAGTATTACTTCCAGGTATTGTAGCTATCCTTGCAGACTCTGAACTTGTGTTTCTAGCAATGTCTTCTGCTAAATTAATAATTTTAGAAACTTTAACACCAGCTGCAGGCTCAAATTCATTCAAAGAGACAACAGGTCCATGACTTATTTTTTTTATGCTTCCCTCCACTCCAAAATCAAGAAGTATTTTTTCTAATCCTTCAGCATTTATTTTAACATCCTCTTTATTATTTAAAATCTTTTCTGGTTTTTTTAAAAAATCAATCAAAGGTAATTTGATTTTCGCATCATTTAAAATTGATTTTTTGGTAGCAAATAAATCTTCTTGGATTGGAGACTCTTTAGCATTTTCAACTATAGAACTTTCTTTAAGTATATTTTCTTGAACAATAGAATTAGTTTTCTTTGATAAAAACAATTTTTTCATTAATGTAAAAAAGCTTAAAATATGTGAAATTTTAAAATTACTGCTTAAAAGAAAAAATAATATAATAAAAAATATTAATACATAATAACTTATAGATTTATTAATTTTCAAAAATTCTGCAATTATAGTTTCCGACATTAAATCACCTACAAAACCATTGTTTCCATTGATTATTAACCAATAGGTCTCTTTATGGAAAATACCAAAGAAAAAGGTTGCAACAATAATGTAAAGAATTACAAAAAAAATATTTTCTATAATAACAATTAATTTTTTATTAATTGTTATCGATAGCCCAGTGAAAAGAAGAGAAAAAGGAATTAGAAGTGATATTATACCAATTGATTGAAAAAATATATCAGCAACAAAGCTTCCTCTAAAACCAAGAAAATTTTTTATTTCCTGATTTTCTGGAAATATAAAATTTGGATCTTCTGGTGAATAGCTAATTAGAGATATAAAAAGTAATATTGAAGTAACTATTAAAAAAATACCCATCAGTTCTGCCAATCTCTTTATTATAAAATCGCCTATTTTATTGATATAATTTTTAAATATCATGAATCAAAACTGCATTTGTCACTTTGTATCATTTAATTTTTATTGTTAAAATTATTTTGTTATGAAAATTTGTCTTATAGGCCAAAATTTAACAAATTTAATTCTTGCTTACCTTTTTTCTGAAAAAAAACTCAATGTTGATATATATTTAAATAAAAAAATTAAAAAGGCAAAAACAAATAGAACAATAGCTCTATCGAGTGAGAATTTTGATTATTTAAAATCTTTAACAAAATCGAATATTAAACATTGGAAAAGTAAAGAAATTAAAATTTTTACTGAAGACTCCCGATCTAAAGAAAAAATTAATTTTAATAAAAAAAATAAAGAAGTTTTTAATTTAATATCCTATTCCGAATTAAATGAAATTTTTTTAAAAAAAGTAAAAAAATCTAAATTTATAAATTTTTTTTATTCAGATACTGTTAGTCAAAACATTTTAAAAACAACTAAAATTTATGATTTAGTAGTAAACAGTGAAAACAAAAATTTTATTTCAAATAAATTTTTTACAAATAAAATAAAAAAGCATTATAAAAGTAGAGCGTACACATTTTTAATTAATCATCGACGTAAAGATAATAATATAGCTATTCAAGTTTTTACAAAATTTGGACCTTTAGCATTTCTACCATTATCAAATACTAAAACTTCCATAGTTTTTTCTTATAAGGGGATGAAAATAGATGATGAAAAAATAGTCGATATATTCAAAAAATATAATTCTTTCTATTCATTTACTAAAATTAGCAAAATTGAAAAATTTAGTCTGAGTTTTGAAATGCTTAGAAATTATACTCATAATAATATTCTCGCCTTTGGTGATGTAATACATCGTATACATCCCCTTGCAGGCCAAGGATTTAACATGACAATAAGAGATATTAAAATAATTTCAAAAATAGTAAATGATAGAATATCTCTAGGCCTTCCAATAGATATGTCTGTTGCTGAAGATTTTCAAAGTTCTACTAAACATCTTAATTATCTTTATGGAAAAGCAATAGATGGCATTTATGAGTTTTTTAGATTAGATAGTAATATTAATAATTCAATTTCAAAACCAGTTTTTAAAGTTTTAAATAATAATTCTATTTTTAAAAAATATTCTAATATTTTATCAGACAAAGGATTAAATTTATAAATTATTGAAGAGTAGTATTTTCAAACTCGTCTTTAATATAATTATTTAGTATTTGTTCCATTTTCTCTTTTCTTACATTTATATCAAGACTTTCTAATAATATTTGTTTTTCTTCTAATGAGAACGGTGATGCCATTGATAAATCATTAAGAGTTTGGCTAAGATCTTTCTTTTCTAAGTCTTTCAAGTTTACAATATATCCTTGTTTTTTGAAAAATGTTTTCATGTTCTTCATAATTAAGCTTAAGTCTGAAAAGTTAACTTCGTTGCTTTTTTGCATTATATCTTTCGAAAAATAATCGTATTGAACATTGCACTCACGGTACATTTTTTCTGTATTTACCTCTGAGTTAATTTTGTATCTACAAATCCCGTTTAATATAATAAGTATTCTACCGTCCTCTGTTTCATTAAAACTTGTGATTTTTCCAATACATCCTATTTCATATAAATCAGGTTTTTTCAAAGACCCTGTTTTTTTTGGCTGTATCATTCCAATCATCCTATGCTTTTTCATACTATCATTTACCATTTGTAAATATCTAGGCTCAAAAATGTTTAGTGGTACAGTTGTGCCAGGAAACATTATAAAATTTGATAGAGGAAAAATTGGTATAGTTTTTGGTAATTCATCAAGTTTCATACTATAATTATAATTATTCTTTTTAAAGTTACAACTAGACAGAAATGATTCGATAGTCGCATTTAATTATTTAATCACTTGCTAAATTCCAAAAAAGCTTTTAGTTTTGAAATATAAGAATAAGCGGGCATAGCTCAGTGGTAGAGCGTCTCGTTGCCAACGAGAAGGTCGTGGGTTCAAGTCCCATTGCCCGCTCCATTAAAGGAATTGTATTATGAGTGATCTAGCAAGTAAAAAATGTATACCATGTGAAGGAAATATCCCACCTTTCAATACAGAAGAAATTCACAAGTACTTAAAACAAGTTGATGGATGGGAAGTTATTGAAGATAAAATTGATGGATTTCATTTAATAAAAAATTTCAAATTTGACGACTTTTTACAAAGTCAAAAATTTGTTAATAAAGTTGGTGAAATAGCTGAAGCAGAAGGACATCATCCAGATTTATGGTTTGGCTGGGGTTACGCAAGAATTAAAATATTTACGCATGCAATTAAAGGTCTTGCTGAGAGTGATTTTATATTAGCTGCTAAAATAGATAAAATAAATTGATTAGTGATTAAAGTGTCTTGTTTTGGAAAATACTAAAATAGTATTTGTTTGGTTAGCAAATTTAATGATTTCTTTATCATTTTTTGAACCTGACGGTTGAATGACCGCTGAAATTCCTGCTTGTACCAATTTTTCTATACCATCCACAAACGGGAAAAACGCATCAGAAGCTGCTAAGATTTCATCACTGTCGCTTATTTTCTGAAACTTTTTCATTTTATCAATAGCTATTTTGCAACTATCTAACCTACTTGGTTGACCAGAACCTATACCTACTGTTTTGTAATCTTTTGTTATAACTATCGCATTCGATTTAACACTTCTGCATACATTAAATGCAAAGATGAGTTTGTTTAAAGTTTTATCAGTAGGTTTTAATTTTGATACAGTTTTAAAATCTTTCTTAGAAAAATATTGAGTATCTGGATTTTGAACTAAAAAAGAATTAAATTTATTTATAAAATTAAATTTAAAATTTTTTCCTACTTTACCAGAGTCAATTAGCCTTAGGTTTTTTTTTCTTTTTTAGAAGTTTAATTGATTTTTCGTCAAATCCATGTGCAACTATTACCTCAAAAAATATTTTATTAATTTCTTTAGCTAAATTTATATTTAATTTAAAGTTGCATGATACAATGCCACCATAGGCGCTAATTGGATCACTTTCTAAAGCCTCTTTAAAAGATTTGATTTTGTTTGGATTAATAGAGACTCCACAAGGATTAGCATGTTTAATTATTGCTATACCTTTATTTTTTGGTAAAGTTTTAGATAAACTTAGAGCGGAATAAAGATCGTTATAGTTGTTGTAACTTAGTTGTTTTCCACTGATTTGAATTATTTCCTGTTTATTATTTTGTGAATATATTGCTGCTTTTTGATGAGGGTTTTCTCCGTATCTTGTTTTTTCAACTAATTTCCCAGAAATTATATTCTTAATTGGGAAAAGGTTTTCAGACTTCTGATTTAAATAATTAAAAATTTTTGACTCATAATATGCAGTTTCCATAAATGCTTCTTCAGCTAATTTTTCTCTAAAATCTAAATTCGTTGATCCTCTATTTTTATTTAATTCAATTGCTAAATCCTCATACTGTTTCGGGTTACTAAGAACTACCACATCATTATAATTTTTTGCAGCTGATCTAACCATTGTTGGCCCTCCTATATCTATATTTTCAATTATATTTTTATGACCAGAGTTACTTAATAAAACTTCTTCAAATGGATAAAAATTTATAACAACTAAATCTATATTTTCATATTTGTTAATTTTCATTTCCTTTTGATGTTTTTTGTTTTGTCTAATATTCAAAATCCCAGAATGAATTTTTGGATGTAACGTTTTTACTCTTCCGTCCAGTAATTCTTTTGAATTTGTAAATTTTGATACTTCTACGCATTCAAAACCCATACTTTTGATTTTTTTATGTGTACCACCTGAGCTTATTATTTTAACTTCGTATTTTTTTAATAAACTTAATAATGGTCTTAAATTAGATTTATCTGATAATGAAATTAGAGCAGTCTTAATTTTTACTGAATTTTTTCGAATACCCATTTAACTTCCTGACTTATATCCTCTGTTTTGCCTGATAAACATATATTTTGGTTTTCACTAGATAAATTTTTAATACCGAAATATAAACCTCTTTCAATATTAATAATCTCACAGTTAGCTGAAAATCTCCATCCAGAATTTTCGATTTCAATTAGTATAGTTTTGTTATCCAAAGTTTTTGTTAATTTTGCACCTGGTTCCATATGGAACCTAACATCATATTTTTTTGACTCCAACTTATTTTTTGAAATTATTTTATCAATTCCTATTAATTTATTTTTTTCTGCAAAATATTCCAAAGATCTCTCATGTAAAATTCCAAATTTTTTTAAAAAGCCATTATGGGAGGCCTTTATTAACCAATAGTTTTTTTCATTAACAATATTTTTGTCAATAATTTTTAAACTATTTTGTACAGTTTTATAGGTTCTACTATTCCTAAATGAACAACTTGAATGATTATTTATTACAAGCGCTGAATGTGCAGCCGTAGATTTTGACATTAAATTTAATTTATTTTTATAATCCTGAAAATAACCAGAATTTGAAATAAGCTTTTTTGTCTTTGTAAATAAATTCAAATGAAAGTGCACCACTTTGATAATTATATGAAAATTTTTTTTGAGGTGAATTTCCAACATCCATGGCAAGAATACAATTTTTATTTTTTAAAATAGCATAACCTCCTACCTCATTTTTTGAATTCTCGAATTTATACTTATAATGAGATAAATATTTATTAAATTCCTCCAAATCACTTAGATGATTCCCATTAAATAATAAACTTTGTTCGAGTCTAGAGAAGGCTGCATACGATTTTCCGAGATAGAAAATTATTTCATCTAGGTATTCAGGTATATTGTTAAAAGATTCCTTTAATAATTCTCTAACTAGAACAAAATATTTCAAATAAAAATTTAGTTGCCTAATACTTCTTGTTCTTGGAAAATACTCGCTGTCAAAAGAGTTAACAATAATTTTTCTTAATAATTCTAATCCAAAATTTAAAAATTTTTCATTTTCATATGATAATCCTGTGATTATTATTGCGGTGCAACCCAATAATTTGTCATCAACAGATTGAGATTTACTTATTTCATTTATTAAATGATTAATTTGTTTATTTATTGAAAAGTTAAATTTCTTTTTATATCTAATGTCGCTTTCATCGTATGTTAATTTAGAGTTTGCAATCCAAGATATTATTCTCTTTGATAAAATATCGCTTTGCCATGTTAATGAATTATAATTTTGATTTTTTTCAATCCATTTAATAATTATTGATTGTGTGATATTTGGGGAAGATTTTAGATCGATACTAAACAACCAATAAAAATTATTAAGTTTAAATAGGCTATTTCCACTTAACAATTTATTTTCCCAAATATTATCTTTATCTAATTCCTCAATTTTAATTTTTTTTTTATCATATTTAACCAAGCAACTCAGAATGCTTAAACTTGGTCTGTAGGTAAAATTGTTTATTTCAATTTTTGAAATTTTATTATCGTAAAATTTTGATTTTAAGTATAATTTTCTTATTTTATTTTTGTATGAGTTAAAAAATTCATTTATTAAAATTAAAGAATTTTTTAGATACATCTTACATTGATCTTAGAGTTTCTATATTTTTTTTAATATCGCCATTATTTTCATTGAATATTGTTGTTCCTGAAACCAGTATATTTGCTCCTGCTGATATAACTTCCTTTGAATTAGAAAAGTTAATTCCACCATCAACTTCAATATCAAATTTCAATTTATTATCTTTTTTTATTTGATAAAGCTTTTTAATTTTTTCAATTACCTCTGGTATAAATTTTTGGCCACCAAATCCTGGATGTACACTCATAATTAAAATTAAATCAATCTCCTTTAAATGTTTTTCTATGATATTTATTTCTGTATTTGGATTTAAAGATATTCCTACTTTTTTCTTTAATTGCTTTATAAGTTGAATTGACTCAATTAAATTATTAGTTGCTTCAGGATGAATTGTAATTATATCAGATCCTGCCTCAGCAAAATTTTTAATATATTTATGAACGGGTGAGATCATCAAATGTACATCAAAGGGTAATTTTGTATAATTTCTTAAAGTTTTTATCACCGGGGGGCCTATTGTGATATTAGGAACAAAATGCCCATCCATTACATCAACATGAATCAAATCTGCACCACCATCCTCTAGTCGTTTAATCTCTTTACCTAACTGACTAAAATCTGCTGAGAGTATTGAAGGTGAAATTTGTATATTTTTCATTAATAAACTAAAACTAGTACTATCAATTTTTGAATATATTTGAATTATTATTTACCAAATACTTTGTAAATTTCTGCAGCTATTTCACTTTCTAATGGAAACGATAACATTCCCATTACAGAATAACCCATTAAATAAGGCATTAAATAAAATCTAAACATATAAAAAAACCATGCAACATAAAGTGGCACTAGTGGTCCTATAATGAAACTAGGAGTTATGAATTTAAATACTTTAATTATTGGATTTGTATATTTTACAAAGACCTTCATAAAAAAAAATTCTGAGTCTTCTTTCTGGAAAATATTCATTGCAGACCTTCCAATTAAAGTCCACATAATGATACCTAAAATGTAATCTATTATTAAAATATATAAAGGCATTTATTTGAAAAAAGGGGGCGGTATCCGCCCCCTAAAAGTTTAATTTAGTGTTGCTTACCAAGTATTGTCTTACCTGATGGAACACGAACTTCGTCTACCATTTGCTGTGTAGCTTTATCTGGTTCTTCAGTCATTAAACTTACTACAACCATTACAACTAAACATACTGACGCTCCGATTATACCGAAACGTAAATGGTCAATACCTAACCATGGTGCATTACCCATAAATTTAGGGTAAACATAAATTAGATAAGCTGTTCCTGATGCAAGACCTGCTATCATACCTGCTATTGCGCCTTGTCTTGTTGCTCTTTTCCACCATACACCAAGTATTAATGGGAAAAACAATCCTGACATTGCAAAGTCAAATGCCCAAGCAACTGCACCAAGGATACTAGTGATCCTCATCGATGCAATGTATGCTCCTGCAGCACCAATAACTATTAGAAGTGCTCTAGCAACTAACAATCTTTTTCTTACATCCGCCTTCGGATCAATGATTTTGTAATAGATATCATGTGATAAAGCGTTTGCGATAGCAAGAATTAGACCATCAGCAGTTGACATCGCAGCAGCCATTCCTCCTGCAGCAACTAGTCCAGAGATTACGTATGGTAATCCAGCAACTTCAGGAGTTGCTAGTACAACTACGTCACCTCTCATAAACCATTCATTTAACTGGAGAATACCATCTCCGTTAAAGTCTGCTATGAAGGCTTGTTTTACATTAATCCAAGCATTTACCCACTCAATTTGCATAATTTCAGCAATTGGTTTTCCAATAATACCTGTTGGCAAGTTTGGATCTATTAGTGAGATCTTGGATAATGTTGCAAGCATTGGCGCTGAAGTATAAAGCAATGCAATAAAGAATAGTGACCATGCCACTGATTTTCTTGCAGCTTTAACACTTGGAGTAGTGAAGTATCTCATTAAAATGTGCGGTAAAGAAGCTGTTCCTACCATCATACATAGTGCTAATGAAATAAACTTCCATGCAGCCATTCCACCTTCTGGCACACCCGAGTGTGATACAGAAATAGATTTTAAACCACCTGGTACACCTGCAGCTTTAATATCTGCAGCAGCATTTTTAACTAATCCAAATTGCGATTCAAGTGCACCTAATCTAGCTACTTCCTCACCTAACATAAAGTGTGGAAAGAAACCAAATCCTGATTTGTTACTAATCCAGAATACTGGAATTAGATAAGCAATAATCAATACTATGTATTGAGCAACCTGTGTCCAAGTTACCGCTCTCATTCCGCCTAGCATTGAACAAAGTAAAATACTTACTAGTCCAACCCAAACTCCTAATTCAAATGGAATACTTAGTGCTCTTGATGCGATTGTTCCTGTTGCGTTAATTTGAGCTGTTACATAAGTGAAAGATGCCAATGTTAAAACAACTACGGCACAGAATCTTGCAAAGTTTCCGCCATATCTTGTTCCAATGAAATCTGGCACAGTATAACATCCAAATTTTCTTAAGTATGGTGCTAAAAGTGATGATACTAAAACGTATCCCCCAGTCCATCCGACTAAGAAAGCCATATAAGTATAACCACCAAAGTAAATACCACCAGCCATTGCAACGAATGATGCACCTGACATCCAGTCAGCTGCAGTTGCCATTCCGTTAAATACTGTTGGTACTTGTCTTCCAGCAACATAATAAGCGTCGACTTGTACAGTTCTAGATAAATACCCAATCAAGGCATATATACAAACTGTAAAGGCGACAAACAAAATACCAATTGTTTTAGCGGTCATACCTGCTTGTTCGGCTATCGCCATCAATATGATGAATACAATGAAGCCCCCAGTATATGTTCCGTAAATTTTTGGTAGGTTGTCAATAAAATTGCCTTTAAACATTAATCATCCTCCTTTTCGGTAAAACCAAACTCTTCATCGATTTTTTCCTGTCTATTTGCAAACCAAAAAATTAGGACCACAAATGCAATGATGGAACCTTGCGCACACATGTAATACGCTAATGGATATCCCATAAAACTTGAAGTGTTTAGGTCAGAACCAAACATGAAGATCAGATAACCGAAAACAAACCAAATAATTAATGTAATAATCATTAATCCCTTGGTTTTTTCCCAGTGCTTTTCTTTGTTTGACATTATTTTAATCCTCCCTATAGGTTAAAGATATAATTCATACTCATTTAAAGTAATAATTAAAGAGTAAAAAATGGCATATATTTATAGTAAAAGTGGTAATATTAGTTCTAAATGGGCATTAAATACAAATTAAAGCTCAAAGATTTGAAATTTGAGTATTTAAAGGAATATTTCATTCCATTCTTAAAATATTTCAAAAAAACAAAAAAAATTGAGAACTATTCCGATTTAAAAGAATTTATTCAAAAAAAATCTGCATGGGTAAGCCAAGTAACTCTCTACGGATATCTGAAAACAAGAATGGGAGCAAAATATGTATTGATGTTTGAGGATGAGATATTTTTAGGTTCAATTAACAAAGCTAAATGGAATATTTACTCAACTGCTTTACAAGATTTAACTTTTTATACCATCTCTTTTTTAAAAAATATCAGAAATCAACATGACATCGAAAAAGCAAATGAAATCTATTTTCAAATTTTGGATAATGAACTTCAAAAAAATGAAATGCCAAATGAAATATATGAAATTGCAAAAAAAAAATTTCTCGAGAGATATGAAAAAATTAATTGGAATGAATACCACGAGTCATTACCCTTTAATACTAGTGCTTTGTCTTTATATGAATGGTCACCTATAGCTGAAGAACTAAAATCTTTAGACAAAAAAATAGTTTTGAACTCTATGATCTTGAAATGGGATAATGTTAAAAAGGAATTTATTGAGTTAATAAATTTTTAAGTATTTTTTCTATTTTCAACTAAACTTTTTACTACACTTGGATCTGCCAAAGTTGTCGTATCACCTAATTGATCATGTTCATTTGCTGCAATTTTTCGAAGAATTCTTCTCATAATTTTGCCCGATCTAGTCTTTGGAAGTCCAGGTGAAAATTGTATCAAATCTGGTGTAGCTATTGGGCCTATTTGTTTTCTAACCCAAAGCTTTAAATCTCTCTCTAAATCTAAAGTCGATTTTTCTCCCACATTTAAAGTGACATAACAATACAAACCATTACCTTTAATATCATGAGGGTATCCAACGACAGCAGCCTCAGCAACTTTTGGATGAGCCACAAAAGCACTTTCTATCTCTGCAGTTCCTAGATTATGTCCTGATACTATTATCACATCATCTACTCTTCCTGTTATCCAGTAGTACCCATCTTTGTCTCTTCTACACCCATCTCCTGTAAAATACTTTCCATCAAATTGAGAAAAATAAGTATCAATAAATCTTTGATGATCACCATAAACCGTCCGCATTTGACCAGGCCAAGATTGTGCAATACATAACCGGCCCTCAGCTTCTCCTTTTAAAACTTTTCCATCTTTATTTACTATTACAGGTTTTATTCCGTAAAATGGTTTTGTTGCTGAACCTGGTTTTAAATTTATAGCACCTGTTTGAGGACTTATTAATATTCCACCCGTTTCCGTTTGCCACCAAGTATCAACAATTGGGCAGTTCGAATCTCCAACAGTTTTATAATACCATTCCCAAGCTTCTGGATTGATTGGTTCACCCACAGTTCCTAATAATTTCAGGGATTTTCTTGATGTTTTTTTAACAGGCTTATCACCTTCTCTCATTAAAGCTCTTATTGCCGTTGGAGCTGTATAAAAAATATTCACTTTATATTTATCAACGATCTGCCACCATCTTGAACTATCAGGAAAAGTTGGAATTCCTTCAAACATTATTGTTGTTGCTCCATTTGATAATGGTCCATAAATAATATAGCTATGACCAGTTACCCAACCAATATCAGCTGTACACCAATAAATATCTTTAGGTTTGTAATTAAAAATATATTGATGAGTCATTGATGCGTAAACCATATATCCACCGGTTGTATGCATTACCCCTTTTGGTTTTCCTGTCGATCCTGAAGTATACAAAATAAATAAAGGATCTTCTGCATTCATTTCTTCAGGCTCACATTTATTTGAAACTTTTTTTGTTAACTCATGGTACCAAACATCTCTTCGTTCATCCCAATTAATTCTATTACCTGTTCTTTTGACCACTACACATTTTTTTTTACATTTGGACAATTTACTAAAGCTTCATCAGCAATTGATTTTAAAGGTATTATTTTTCCACCTCTTACCCCTTCATCTGCAGTAATTAGATAATCAGATTCACAATCGTTTATTCTTCCAGAAATACTATCTGGAGAAAATCCTCCAAAAATTATTGAATGCACTGCTCCTATTCTTGCACAAGCTAACATAGTATACGCAAGTTCTGGTATCATAGTTAAATATATTGTTACTCTGTCACCTTTTTTAACTCCTAATTCTTTAAGACCATTTGCGGCTTTAGAAACTTCTTTGTGTAATTCTTTATAAGAAATTTTTTTTTGAACTTTTGGATCATCACCAACCCATATAATTGCAGTTTTATCTTTATTTTTTTTTAAGTGTCTATCAATACAATTTGCTGATGCATTAAGTGTACCATCATAAAACCATTTTATCTTAACGTCTGATTTACTATATTTGACATCTTTAATTTTTGTATATGGCTTTATCCAATTAATTCTTTTTCCTTCTTTTTTCCAAAATCCATCATTATCTTTAATTGAAGCTTTATATTTTTTTTCGTACTGAGATTTATTTACTAGAGCTTTGCTAATCCAGTCTTTTTTAGTTTTATATATAAGCTCTTTGTCTTGTTTTGGAGCTGTAGATTTTACTTTGGATTTCTTTTTAGATATTATTTTTTTCTTTTTTTTTTTAGCTTTTTTTTTTGGCATGTGTTATAAATTTTTTAGATACTACTCATCTTCAAAATAATTTTCCAGCATTTAGTGTCAATTGGCATGACAGACAGTCTGCTTTGTTTTATTAGTGCAATATCTTTTAAATCTTTATTTTTTTTAATGTTTTCAAGAGAAACTGGTGTTTTGAGTTTACTTTTATACCTAACTTTTACTGCTACAAATCGCTTTTCCTTATCTGTTGGGTCAATAAATGCTGTTTTAATCACTTCAACAATTCCAACGATTTCTTTACCAATATTTGAATGGTAAAAAAAACAAAGATCACCCTTTTCCATTTTTTTCAAATTATTTGCTGCTTGATAATTTCTTACTCCATCCCAATTTGCACCTCTTTTACCAGTTTTAATCTGTTGATCTATTGACCATACATCTGGTTCTGATTTTAATAACCAATATTTCATATCTAAATAAAATTTTAAAAAGAATAACTATTTATAAAATATTTAAACAAATCCAATAGAATTATTGCTATAAATTCAACTAATGAATAGTTATACATTTAAAGAGGCATTTAATTTTTATCAAAAAAGAGAATTTCTAGAATCTGAAAAGATATGTATAAAAATTTTAAAAGAGTCACCAAATAACTTTGAAGTCATTAATTTATATGCTGTTTTATTGTTTCAAAAAAAAAACTACAAAGAAGCTATAACTTTTTTTAATAAAGCAATCAAAATAAATCCTAGTAGACCAGATTTATACAACAACTTATCAATAGCCCTATTTCAAGAAAAAAAATTTAAAGAGGCAATTATATCTTGGGATAATGCTACAAAAATAAAGCCGGATTATGCAGAGGCCTTTTTTAACAAAGGAAATGTTTATTCCATTATAAAAGATTACAAAAATTCAATAAAAAACTTTGAAGAAGCTATTAAAATAAAAAAAAATTACAAAGAAGCATTCAGCAACTTAGGCAATGTTTATGTTGAAATGAAAGATTATGAAAGAGCATTAGAAAAGTTTAATCTTTCAACTCAAATCAGTCCTATAAACCCAATTGAATATAATAATATTGGAAACATTTATTTTGAATTAAAAAATTTTAAAAAAGCATTAGAAAATTTTGATAAAGCTCTAAGTGTTGATACAAATTTTGCTTTATCATATTACAACAAAGCTAAAACTTATAAAGAAATTAATCAGAATGAAAAAGCAGTAACTAATTATGAAAAGGCTATATCATTAAATAAAAACTTTTCAGAAGCTTATAAAAATTTAGGAAACGTTTATCTAGATCTAAAAATTCTAGATAAATCAATTTATAATCATCAACAAGCAATAAATATTAATCCAAATATTAGTTTTCTTGAAGGGACAATACTTCAATCCAAATGTGGAATATGTGATTGGGAAAATTTCTCGGAAAATAAAAGTTTGTTAAAGAAAAATATTTTATCAGGAAAAAAATCATCTAATCCTTTTTCAACTCTTTTGATATATGATTCACCTCATTTACATAAAAAGAGTTCAAAAATCTTTTTTGAAAGCGAGTACAATAAAAATAGTTTTAAAGAAATAATAAAAGAATTACCTAGCAATAAAAAAGTTCATATTGGTTATTATTCTTCAGATTTTCATAACCATGCAACAATGTATCTAATGGCAAACTTATTTGAACTGCATGATAGATCAAAGTTTCAAATCTATGCTTTTTCATTTGGGCAAGATGATAATTCAGAAATTAGGAATAGGGTTTCAAAGACTTTTGATAAATTTTTAGATGTCAGATTAAAAACAGACGAACAAATAGTTGAGATGTCCAGGGAATTAAAAATTGATATCGCCGTTGACTTAAAGGGCTTTACGTTAAACAATAGATTTGGAATATTTGTTAAAAGATGTGCGCCTCTTCAAATAAGCTATCTTGGATATCCAGGAACATTGGCATCCGACTCAATTGATTATTTGGTAGCTGATAAAACATTAATACCTGACGAAAATAAAAAATTTTATTCTGAAAAAATTATATATATGCCAAATACATATCAAGTTAACGACTCAACACTTAAAGTTTCAGAAAAAAAATTTGAAAGAAAAGATCTAGGATTGCCCGAAAAAGGAATAGTTTTTTGCAGTTTTAATCAAAGTTACAAAATACTGCCAGATATGTTTAAAATTTGGACTCAAATAATAAAAAAGGTGGAGAATAGTGTATTGTGGCTAATGACAGATAATAAAATTACCGAAAAAAATTTAAAAAATGAATTTATTAAAAATGATATTAAAGAAAACCGTTTAATTTTTGCAAGTAGGATGCATCATCGAGAACACTTGTCTAGGCTCAAACTTGCTGACATATTTTTAGACACTTTTCCTTACAACGCACACACAACAGCAAGTGATGCTCTAAGAGTAGGAGTCCCAGTTGTGACATTAAAGGGCCAGTCTTTTGCGAGTAGAGTAGCTTCAAGTTTGTTAAATTGTCTAGATTTAAATGAATTAACAACCGATAACGAGAATGAATATCAAAAAGTAGCAATAAAACTGGCAGAAAATAATTCTCTTTTGCAAGAAATAAAAAGAAAAATTAACAGCAATATTTCAACTAAACCATTATTCGATACAAAATTGTTTACTCAGCATTTAGAAAAAGCCTATTTAACAGTAATTCAAAGATTAAAAAAAAATAAAAGCTTGGATCACATTGAAATAAACTAATAATGGAAATCTCAAATAAAGTTATATTAGCATTAAAATTTTTGATTTTTTTATTATTATTCTTTGCTTTATGGAATTCATTAATCATTGGAGGTTCGTGGGATGAACCATTTCACCACATTAATGGTGTTCTTCGTTTAAGGTATTTAATCACTTTTGGTGATTATCAAAATTATCAATATGCAAATAACCAATTTTATCCTGGCACATATGATACGTTTAGTAGCACAATTAGTTTTCTAATTAATAAATTTTATCCAGAATTCTTAAATAGAAATTTTTTTAATATTAAACACTTTATTAACTTTACATTTGCAGCACTTTCAATTTATGGACTTTTTAAATTTATTAAAGTGATTTCAAATAATGAATTATTGGCATTATTTTCTACTTTATTAACTATTCTCAATCCTTTCTTTTTTGGCCACATGGGAATAAATCCAAAAGATACAATAATTTTTTTCGCATTAATTTGGTTTTTGTATTTTTTTTATAAATATATTTCAAAAAAAAGAGATATTAAAAATTTAATATACTTTTCATTGTTCATTGGTTTTGGCTGTGGGATAAGAATATCTTTTTTAGCAGTTATTTTTCCAGTGATAATTTTTGGAATAATTTATTACATACAAAGATTTCAAATTAATATTTTTGAATTCTTAAAAATAAAAGGTTTTGATATAATTTTAGGATTAATTTGTATTTTATTTCTACCATTTATTACTTGGCCACATATGCATGATGGAAATATTAATATTATTCTACAAACACTTAAAAATTCAATATCTTGGCCAGGTGGTGCCAAACTTGTTTTAATTAATGGAAATTTTTTCGAGACATCTAATACTCCTAAAACTTATTTTTTAAGTTTTTTATTATTCAAGATGCCCATTTATCAATCGATTTTATTCTTCATATCGTTATTCTTAGTATTTCTTAAAAAAGAATTTTTTAAAAATAAAATAAAGGAATTCAATAAATTCTCATTTTTAATTTTATTTATTATTTTTTACACTGTATCTTTAACTATATTATTTAACGTCAAAATATACGATGGTATAAGACTTTTTTTGTTCATAATTCCTTTTTTTTGTGTTCAATGTTCACTTACATTAATTTATGTGATTAATAATTTTAGAAAAAACTTTTCAAACTATATTTTCCTCACATTATTCATTTGTTTATACTTTATATCGACGTATAGGTTTATAATTTTAACTCCATATCAATATTCTTACATTAATTATAATTTTATTAAGTTAAGTTCCGCATCTGATAAATTTGAACATGACTATTGGAATACTTCTTGGAAAGAATTAATAAAAGATTTGCCAGATACAATTGAAGGAAAACAACCAAAAAATTTCAATATTGGTGTTTGTGGTGGTGATCCTAATGTTGCAGCTCATTACTTGTCTCAAAGATATAAAAAATTTAAAGTTACAAATGCCTCAGATGCCCACTATTTAATTATGACTAATAAAGCAAGTTTTAATAAAAATGATAAAAGAACGTGCTTTGATATATATAAGGGAAAAGATTTTTATTTTGTAAAAAGAGGAAATTTAATTTTATCTAAATTTACAAAAATAAAAGAAATTGATTAATAAATTGCTTTGCTAAATCTTAACGCCAGAACCTTTTAAAAAAGTCGCATTTTTATCCAAAGCTAATCTTGGGTTTGCTTCTAAATCCATATTATCAAATTTTTTTAATTTATATTTTTCTATTCCAACCAACCCAATCATAGCTGCATTATCACCACATAAATTAATATCTGGAAAAATTGCTTCAAAATCGTTCTCGTTACTCAATTGAATTAGTTTTTTTCTTATTCCTTTGTTTGCCGCAACTCCTCCTGCAATGACAAAATATTTTTTACCAATAGAGTTTTTTAAAAACTCTTTAAAAGCAATTTTAGATTTAATATATAATATTTCTTCAATAGTTTTTTGAAAAGAGGCTGCTAAATCATATTTTTCTTGTTCTGAATTTATATTTTTCGATATTTTTAATATCGCAGTTTTAAGTCCAGCAAAAGATAAATTGCATCCACCTTTATTTATTATTGGTTTAGGTAATTTAAATTTATTTGGATCACCTTTTTCTGCAAATTTTTCTAACTTAGGACCACCTGGAAATTCTATTCCTAAAAGTTTTGCAGTTTTATCGAATGCTTCTCCTAGAGCATCATCAATTGTAGTTCCTAATCTTTTATAATTACCCAATCCATTCACACTTAAAAATTGACTATGTCCTCCTGAAATCAGCAGAAGTAAATAAGGATAACTAATATTAGTATGAAGCTTTGGACTTAGAGCATGACCCTCTAGATGATTAACACCAATAAACGGAACATTTAAAGATGATGCAAGCGATTTTGCAAAATTTAAACCAACACTAAGACATATTATTAATCCAGGTCCAGATGTTGCTGCAACAGCTGATACTTTATCAAGGCTTATTCCACTTTCTTCTAAAGCTTTTTTTGCAATTAAATTAATTTTTTCAACATGTGACCTTGCTGCTAATTCTGGCACAACCCCTCCAAATTCTTTATGAATGTCAAATTGACTTGAAACTATATTTGATAAAATTTTTGGTATACCACTCTCGTTATCTTGAATAATTGAAACTGATGTTTCATCACAACTTGTCTCAATTCCTAATATTATTGGGCTTTTATTCATAAATTATTTTTTATAATTAATACAATTAATCTATAAGAATGTAATAAAAATAACTTTTATGAAAAGAGCTAATCTTGTAATTGGGACTCGCGGAAGTAAGTTA
Organism: uncultured Pelagibacteraceae bacterium; assembly: GCA_902615045.1. GTDB lineage: Bacteria > Pseudomonadota > Alphaproteobacteria > Pelagibacterales > Pelagibacteraceae > Pelagibacter. The sequence continues at coordinate 175,947 of CACMNP010000001.1, forward strand.
GCAATGATTTACGCAGAAAATGTGAAAAAAGAGCTAAAAAAATATTATTCTAAAGAGATTGAATTAAAAAAAATAGTAACAACAGGAGATCAAAAGCAAGATGAGAGACTATCTGAAATAGGAGGCAAAGGATTATTTTCGAAACAAATTGAAAAAGATTTATTAAATAAAAATATAGATATTGCAGTACATGCCTTTAAAGATATGCCTACTGAAGAAACCGAAAATCTTATAACTAATAATTTTTTAAAAAGAAATTCTCCTAATGAAATTTTAATAAGTAAAAATAATATAAAGTTTGATGATTTAGAGCCAAACTCAATTATTGGCACATCATCATATCGACGAGAATATCAACTTAAGAAAAAAAGGCTCAACTTAAAATATAAACTTATCAGAGGAAATGTTGATACTAGAGTTCAAAAGTTAGAAAACGGTGAATATGATGCAATAATTCTTTCAAAAGCAGGAGTAGATGCTTTAAATTTACAACATAAAATTTCACAAGAATTCAGTGTTAATGAACTTATACCTTGTGCAGGCCAAGGGATTATAGCAATTCAATGCAGAGAAGATGATAATGAAATTAAAAAATTACTTGAAAACATTAATGATGAAGAAACAAGAATTGAAGCAAAAGCAGAAAGAGAGGTCTTAAAAGTTCTTGAAGGAGACTGTGATACCGCAGTAGGTGTATTTGCAAAATCAAATGGCAAAAAAGTAGATCTATTGACTGAATTGTTTTCTGTAGATGGAAAAAATAGATATTTCATAAAAAAAAGTTTTCAAAAAGATAAAATAGAATCTACTAGTAGAATGGTAGGAGAAGAGCTTAAATTAAAATCAAAAGGTTCTTATAAAAATTAAAATGCATATTTTATTAACTAGACCATTAGATGATAGCAAAGAATTAATTTTAAAATTTACTTCGATGAAACATAAAGTTTCTCATTTACCTTTATTACAAATAAAAAAAATAGAAACACAAGATATAGATTTTGGCCAATTCAAAGGTGTCATTTTCACAAGCGCTAATTCTTTAAAAAATCTAAATATTTCAAAAATAGATAAAAAAATAATTTGTTTTTGTGTTGGTCTTGCAACAGAAAGAAAGGCAAAAGAATTAGGCTTTCAAAATATTTTCTGCGCCGAAGGTAACGTAAATAATCTTAAAGAATTAATTTTACAAAACTTTGACCCAAAGATTGGACCAATGGCCTACATTAGTGGAGAAATTGTTTCTTATAACCTTGATAAAGATTTAATTTCGGAAAATTATGTCATAAAGAGAATTATAAATTATACTGCAATACCCAATGAAAATTTAAGTGATGACTTTCTTAGAGATATCAAATCTTCTGTGCCAGAAATTGTTTACATATATTCCGAAAATAGTGCGAAGACATTTTTTAGGTTAATAAAAAAATATAATTTAGATAATATTTGGATGGAAACTAACTTAATGTGTATGGGCGAAAAAGCATCATCAGCATTGAATGACATAAAATGGAAAAAAATTTTTCTTTTTAACCCTGGTGAAGAGGAGTTTTTGCTATATAAAATTTAAAAATGGACGTTTTAAATAAACTAAATGAGTTATTTTTATCTGTTTGGAAGCAGGGAATTCTTGGGGTAGATTTCTTTCAGATAATAGTAGGCCTTTCAATATTTGTATTATTTTTAATATTTAGAGGTCTAATCAGCAAACTTGTAATAAAAAAATTGGAATTAATTTCAAAAAGAACAACCAATAAATTAGATGATACTTTTGTAAAATCTATGGAAGGTCCTGCAAGGTTTCTTCCAATTGTTCTTGGTGTATTTTTTGCCAGTTACTATATGTCATTTGATAATGAAACTAGAGGTTTCATTGATAACGTTAACAGAACTTTAATTACAATTTTAATATTTTGGATAATACATCAGATAATTGAGCCAATATCTTATATTTTAAGTGGATTAGATAAAGTTTTGACAAAAGAATTAATAGGCTGGATTATAAAGTCTCTTAAAATCTTAATTTTTATTTTAGGAGCAGCTGCTGTTCTTGAGTTATGGGGAATTAAAATTGGACCAATTATTGCAGGTTTAGGTTTATTTGGAGTAGCAGTAGCATTAGGCGCTCAGGATTTATTTAAAAATTTAATCTCCGGAATTTTAGTTTTAGTTGAAAAAAGATTTAGAATTGGTGATTGGATTAAAGTTGAGGGAGTTATCGAAGGGGTTGTTGAGAACATTGGATTCAGATCAACTGTTATAAGAAAATTTGACAAATCGCTGGCAATTATTCCTAATTTTCAATTTGCAGAAAATGCAGTGATTAATAACACAAGAAAGACTAACTGGGCTATTAGTTGGATAATAACTCTTCAATATGACACCACTATTGATCAATTAAAAACAATAAGAGACGAAATTGAAGATCACATAAATAAAGGTGACGATTATGATCAATCTGTAGGAGTCGCCGTGAGAATAGATAAGTTCTCAGATAGCTCCATTGATATGTATGTTAGATGTTTTACAAAAACAAATAGTTGGACTAATTATTTACAAGTAAAAGAAAATTTGGCACTTGAAATAAAAAAAATTGTTGAAGGTAAGGGAGCTGCTTTCGCATTCCCAAGTCAGTCCATCTATGTTGAAAAAAAATGATCGCTATATTTTATTTAGCACTTCAAATTTTGAAACTTTATTCATATGTTGTCATTGCTAATGTAGTCATAAGTTGGTTAGTTGCTTTTAATATATTAAATACAAGTAATCGGTTTGTATATTTAATATTAGACTTCACTTATAAAATGACAGAACCAATTTTAATGAGAATTAGAAGATTTTTACCTAACCTTGGAGCTTTTGATATTTCACCTATAGTACTTCTTTTGTTGATATGGTTCATAGAAATGTGTATGAAGCTCTACATTGCACCACTAATATTTTAATATATGATTTTAATTGATGGGAAAAAAGCTGCTGCTGATCTAAGAGAAGAGCTTAAGAAAGAAGTCTTATCATTAAAAGATAAGCACAACAAAGTGCCAGGCTTAACAGTAATATTGATTGGTGATTTAGCACCTAGCCAAATTTATGTTAGAAATAAAGAGAAATCTGCAAATGAAGTAGGTCTTAAATCAGAGGTGATCAGATACCCTGACAGTGTTGAAGAAAGTGAAGTCTTAAAAAAAATTGATGAACTTAACAATGACGATTCTGTTTCAGGAATTTTAGTTCAGCTACCACTTCCAAAACATATTGATAAACAAAAAGTTATAGAGGCAATTTTGCCAGAGAAAGATGTAGACGGATTTCATCCCATGAATGTTGGTAATCTGTCTTCAGGTTATGAAAGTTCTATTCCATGCACTCCTTTAGGTTGTTATCTTTTAATAAAAAAAATTGAACCAAACCTTAATGGAAAAAAAGCTGTAATTGTTGGAAGATCAAATTTAAATGGTAAACCAATGACACAGTTGTTGTTGAAAGAAAATTGCACAGTTACAATTACTCACTCAAAAACAAATGATCTTAAGGGCGAATGTTTAAAAGGCGACATTATAGTTGCTGCTGTTGGAATCCCTGAGCTTGTAAAAGGAGATTGGGTGAAAAAAGACGCAATTGTGATTGATGTTGGTATTAATAAAACTGAAAATGGCTTAGTTGGAGATGTAGCATTTGATGAAGTATCAAAAGTTGCAAAAGCTTTAACTCCAGTTCCAGGTGGAGTAGGACCTATGACTATTGCATGTTTACTTAAAAATACGATCGAGTGTTTTAAGAGAGCAAATAAATAAATTTTGCTATTGATTTCTTATTAATGGATATACTTTAGGATTTAAGTATTTAAGATTAGTTAGCATAATTAAAATCAAGGTTACAATTCCTATAGAGGCACCAAGGTAAATTAAAACTTTAAAATCAAATTGCCAAACTAATTCAAAAATATTCTCCATAATAAATTTTGAACCAATCACTGCAAAAAAGATTGCGATCAATATTACCGACATAAAAATAATTATAAATTCTATCAAAGATGAAAATATGATTTCTTTTTTTGAAAAACCTAAAATTTTAAATACAAGATTTTGGTACTCTTTTATTTTTCCTTGAACTATAATAGCACTTGAGATCACAATTAATCCAATGACAATTGTTACTCCAGAAATTAGGGTTACAGCTATGAAAACTTTATTTAAAACTGATGTTACTTTGTTTAAGTAATCAGCAATTTTTATCATAGATAAACTCGGTAATACTTCTAACATTTTGGTTTCATCAAAACTATCTGGATTTTTAAACTTAGCAGTTGCTAAATATTCATGAGGAATTTTTTTTGCAAATTGTGGATTAAATAACATGGCAAAATTAATATTTAGATCACGATAATCAACTTCTCTAAAATTAACTATTTCTCCATCAATTTCTCGACCATAAATGTTTAAAGTAAAAATATCTCCCAACTCAATGTTAAAATCTTTAGCCACTTTTGCATCAAGTGATATCTGAAGTTGGTTAGGTTTAGATAAATCCCACCATTCCCCTTTTAAAATTGGGTTATCTTTAGGTATATTTTCAGCCCATGAAGATCTTCTTTCACTCCCAATTACCCAATAACTATCATTATCTGGTTTAATATAGCTATTTGGATTTACACCATTAATTTTTACTATTCCGGAAGAAACCATAGGTACTATTTCAATGTTCGCATCAGGGTTCATTTTGTAAACACCTTGTTCAAATTTTTCTTTTTCACCTTTTTGAATTCCAACAAAAAAATAATCAGGTGCAATATCTGGGATAGATCTTGCAATTTCTCTTTTAAAATTTGTTCCTACTAAAGCTAAAGTTAATAACAAAGTTACACCTAAGCCTAAAGACATAATTGTGATAGGAGTGATACTTTTTGTTTGAGTTATATTTTTTATCGATACTTTTAAAGAGATATTTGAATTAAAATTAAACTTTTTCAGTAAATAAATTATAATTTTCGAAAGTAAAAAAAATACAATTAGACATACAAAAAAAGCCAGAAAATAACCCAAGCTATAAGAAGGCCTTTCAGATCCTAGTGTAAACAATAAAACTAAAAATGATAACAAGATAAAACTTAAAATAACTGACTTTTTTGAGTAATAAAATTGTAGGTTTTGGAATACATTTCTAAATAGGTTTGATGCTTTAACTTGATCAATTGAACTTATTGTCGGTATTGAAAAAATTATAAGAACTAACAAACCTACAATAAATATTTTTATAAAATTAATTAAAGAGAATTTTGGATAAACATTTAATCCCAACCCATCAGATAAATATTTATCTGCAATTGGTACAATTAAAAAACTTGAGCCATAAGAAATTACAGTAATAATAAATAATAATATTAATAATTGAAGATAATAAAGTGTTTTTATATTCCATGAATAAAATCCTACAGCTTTTCTTACAGCTATAGACATATTGTTCTGGTTTATAAATGACAACAATGTATTAGCGATACCTATTCCAGCAATTAACATTGCACTAATTGAAACTAAAGAGAGAAATTGGGAAAAATTATTAATTATCCTTTTTAAGCCACTTGCTGAATTTTCTGGAAATCTAAGTTTTACTTTTTGGTCATCTTTAAAAATATCTTTGATCTTACTTTCTATTTTTTCTGGATCATCACTTGGTTTAAATTTTACTTTATATTCATAATTTAAAAAACTACCTATTCCATTTAGTTTTAGTATCTCCAAAGTTTGTTTTCCTGCTAATGCCCAATCTCCAAAAGCTACAAACCCACTGACATCAGGTACAGATTTTATAATTCCAACAACTATGAAACTTTGATCTTGAACCTTAACTTTGTCATTTATTTTTATCTTTAAAGTTTTTGATAAACTTTCATTAATCAAAATTGTCTTTGGTTCCTTTTGCATTCTTTCATAAGCATCTTCTGGCTCATAAACAACTTCACCGTAAAGTGGATATTTTTCATCAACTGTTTTAATTCTTGTAAATAATGATTTATTTTTTTCTCTGCCTGTCGTAGAAAGCATTGTACTGAACTCTATCATTTGTGAGACAGTAGAAAATTCCTTTACTTTATTGACTAAATTAAGATCCCCCTGATTACGGTTATAATCGATTTCGAGATCTCCACCCAAAAGAACTTTTGCATTATCATTAAGCTCTTTTTTTAAACTATCTTCGATTGTAAAGATGGCACTTAAAATAAAAAGACTGATAAACAGCGTTACAATAATGCTTGAAATTTTTTTATAATTTCTGCTTAAATCCTTTAAAGCATACTTGAATATTAAACTTAACTCTGAAGAATTATTTAATTTTTCCATCTTTGATTTTAATTTTTCGTTTTGCTTTGTCTGCTAATTTTGGATCATGTGTGACCATTATTAAAGAAGACCCTTCTTCTTTGACGTATTTAAATAAAATTTCAGAGATCATTATTGAGTTTTCGGTATCTAGATTACCAGTTGGTTCATCAGCTAAAATCAAATCTGGTTTCATTGCAATAGCTCTTGCAATCGCCACACGTTGTTGCTCTCCGCCAGATAATTGACTTGGAAGATTATTGAATCTATGTTTTAGACCAAATCGATCTAATAAACTTTTTGCTTCTTTCTCTGGATTTTTAAACTCATTAAGTTCAAGTGTTAAAGCTACATTTTCAACAGCTGTATAATTTGGAATTAAATAGAAAGATTGAAATATAATTCCTATATTTTGCTTTCTAATCTCAGATACTTCGTCTTCATTAAGATTTGTTATTTCCCTGTCTTGAAATATAATTTTCCCTGAGGTTGGACGTTCTAGTCCACCAATAAGCATAATCAAGCTTGTTTTTCCTGACCCACTTTCTCCAACCACAGATACAGTTTCTTTTTTTTTTATAGTTAAATCAATATTTTTTAAAACATAGATATTGTCCTTCCCAGTTTGGTATTTGAGATTTATTTTTTTTAATTTAAGAAGTGTGTTCATGAATAAAAGTTTATTTATAAAAATATTGTTATTCTTTCTAGTGCACATAAATGCAAGTGCAATAGAAAAGGTTATATTATTCGGCGATAGTTTAATGGCGGGTTATGGCCTACCTAAAGAACAACACTTATCTTTGGTTTTAGAAAGTAATCTCGTAAGGAGTGGTTTAAATATTAAGGTAATAAATGGAAGTGTGTCAGGAAGTACTTCTTCTGGTGGATTGAATAGAGCAGAATGGAGTTTATCAGAACCCGGTATTGATCTAATCATCCTTGGTCTTGGGGCAAATGATATGCTCAGAGGAATTCAACCAGATGAAACTGAGAGAAATTTAGAAGAAATAATTAAAATCGCTAACAGTAAAAAAATTAAAATTATAATAGCTGGGATGGTTGCGCCAACAACTCATGGAACTAAATATAAAAAAAATTTTGATGCTATTTATCCTAAATTGTCAAAAAAATATAATTTACCTTTAATTCCATTTTTGCTAGAGGGTGTTGCTCTTGATCCAAATCTAAATCAACAAGATGGCATACATCCTAACAAAGCTGGAACAATAGTTATAAGTAATACAATTCAAGATATTATTTCAAAAAATTATTAATCAGATATGAAAAAAAAATATCATCATTTAGCAAATGGCACATTTCGTAATCCTGAAGGATCAAAGGTGATTGATATGAATTTCAATTGGTCGTTTAAGGTCTTTAACCAAGAAAAAAAAAAATTAGATATGACTTTTCCTGAAAGTAATATCATTAAAAAAGAAAAAGTTTTATTGGATTTAAATAATTTCCAAAAAGAAGATTATGTAGCGTGGATAGGTCATGCAACATTTTTATTAAAATTAGGGGAAATAACAATAATAACAGATCCAGTTTTTTCAAAAAATGCAGGACCTTTATTTTTTGGGCCAAAGAGATTTACCGAACCAGCATTAAAACTAAATGAAATACCAAAAACAGATATTTTTCTACTAACTCACAATCACTACGATCATCAAGACATGAAAACAATAATGAGATTTCCTTATAAAGAATCTAAAGTCCTGGTACCTTTAGGACTAAAAAAATATTTTAAAATTAATAGATTTAAAGATGTAAATGAAATGGATTGGTATGATCAAATAAGAATAAATCAGAATTTAAATATCACTTTTCTACCATCAGTCCACTGGTCAAAAAGGAGTTTAATGGATACTAATAAAACTTTATGGGGCAGCTATTTGATTGAATACAAAGGAAAAAAAATATTATTTTCATGTGATACTGGTGTTGGAAAAATATATAAAGAATTGGGAGATAAGTATGGTCCAATTGATTTAACATTTATTAACATTGGCGCATATAATTTTTATCCTATGGCTTCAATTAAAGACTCTTCTGCTTACCACACTAACCCTGAAGAAGCCCTTGGACTTGCTAAAGATTTAAAAAGTAAAAAAGTAATTGGAATGCATTGGGGAACTTTTGTCTTATCACTTGAACCAATATTAGAGCCCCCTTTAAGGTTTAAGCAAAATGCAGAAAAATTTGGATTTAAGAAAGATGATGCAATTATTTTTAAAATTGGTGAATTTAAATTATTTAAAGAGCTTTTTGATACTAACTAGAATTTTCCATCAACCACAATCCATCTTGATTTAAAAAATATAGTTTACCATTTATGGGATGAATTTGTATGTCTCTGATTCTTCCAATTTTATCTTTAAATATTATTTCCTCTTTTACGTTTGATAAATCATTAAACTCTAATTTTCTTAAAGACTTATCTTTAAGAGAAGTAATTAATGCATGACCATTCCATTCTTTAAATTCATTACCTTTATAAATTGTGATCGCACTTGTGGCTATAGATGGAACCCAATATTGAATGGCTTTTGTAAAGCCAGGTTTCCATTTTGGCCCTATTGGTATACCTGAATAATTTGTACCACCCCATCCAAGAATTTTCCAACCATAATTTTCACCTTTCTTTGCTTCACCAAACCAATCGCCTCCTTTTGCACCATGATTGCTCATATAAATTTTTCCATCGAAAGGTGATAAAGCTAAACCTTGAGGATTTCTTACACCAATTTGATATATTTCAGGCAGCCAGTCTGATTTCCCCTCAAAACGAGGATTGTCTTTTGGAATGCCACCATCTAGATAAATTCTAATTATACTCCCTGGATGTTTATTTCCATCTTGAGCAATCATTCCCCCGCCTCTTTCACCTGCAGAAGCAAATAAATAATTGTCTTTAATTACCAGTCTTGAACCAAAGTGATAAGGCGAGTCAATTGGTGGATTGGCTTGAAAAATATTTTTAAAATTTAATTTGTTTTTATTAAATTTTGCACGTGCAATTGAAGTACTAGTCTTCCAATTATTTCTATTTTCTGTGTATGAGATGTAAATGTAATCTTCATTATACAGAATATCCAATAATCCTCCCTGTCCATATTCTACAAAATTTAAGTTATGACCAATTTCACTCGTCTCTCTTGTCGAAATATTAACAAGTTTTATTTTGCCACCTTTCTCGGTAACAATCATTTCATTATCATTAACGAATGATGAACCCCAAGGTGCTTCTAATTCAATAATTTTATTAAAATTAAAATTTTTACTAAATGAATTAGTTGATAATAGTATTAATGATAAAAGAAATAATAATTTCTTCACTCTATGAAAGTTTCGATCTACCACCATCGACAGCAATAATTTGTCCTGTAACCCAAGAACTTTCTTCAGTTATTAGAAATTTTGCAAGCGAAGCTGAGTCTTTACCTTCTCCAAGTCTTTTTAATGGATGGGCTTTTGCTATACCATCAGCTAAAACTTTATTTTTAAGCATTGGCTCTGCAATTTTTGAATTAGTTAAACTTGGAGCAATGCAATTTACTCTTATATTAGGAGCAAATTCTGCTGCTAAAGAAACAGTTAATCCTTCAACAGCTGCTTTAGTTGAAGCTATAATTGCATGATTTGTAAAACCCCTTTGAGCAGCAACAGTTGAAAACAAAACAATCGATCCTTTATTTTTTTTTAAACTTTCTTGATAACCTTTAATTAATTCTACTGCAGAATATAAATTTAGTCTCATACATTTTGTAAAATCTTGTTCTGAAACCATTCTCAAAGGTTTTAAATCAATTGAACCAACACAATAAGCTATACCTTTGATATCATCTATTTCGGACTTAATCTTTTCAACAAAACCATTTTCTAAAACATCAGAGACTGTATATTTACAATTTAGTTTTTCAGACAAAGATTTTGTTCTTTCTTCATCCCTACCAATTAAATGTACTTCTTTACCGGCCGCATGTAACTGTTCAGCTAAATTAGATCCGATAGATCCTGTCGCACCTACTACTAAATATTTTTCTGACATAAATTGTTAAAGAGTTATATATAGTTAATGAAATTATTTTTTCTACTTGGAAATCAGCTTTTCTCAGAGAAATATCTAGAAAAGTACAAAAAAGACCACTTTTTCTTTATGGCTGAAGATTATCAGCTTTGTACATATGAAAAGCATCATAAACAAAAGATATTATTGTTCTTATCTTGCATGCGATCTCACGCAGACAGACTAAAAAAAAATAAATTTAAATTAGAATATTCTTCTATCGAGGATAAATCTTTCAAGCTGGATTACACAGAAAAATTAAAAAAAATAATTAAAGCAAAAAAAATTAAAGAAATTTCAAGTTTCGAAATTGAGGATAAGTTTTTTGAAAATAAAATTGCCAATTTTTTAAAAAAGGAAAAAATTAAATGGAATAGTATTCAAACACCAATGTTTTTAAATTCTAGAGAAAAATTTAAAAACTATTTATCGAAATCAAAAAAACCTTTTATGGCAGTTTTTTATAAAGAGACTAGAAGAGATTTGGATATACTTATGAAAAAAGATGGTAATCCAGAAGGAGGCAAATGGAGTTTTGACGAAGAAAATCGAAATAAACTTCCAAAAAATATATCTATACCCAAATTTCCTAAAATTACTGAGACTGTTCATACGAAAAAACTAAAAATTTTAATTGATAAAAATTTTAAAAGTCACCCAGGTAATACGAAAGACTTTTGGTTTGCTACGGAATATGATGATGTAATTAAATTATTAAATTTTTTTATTAAAGATAAATCAAATTTATTTGGGGATTATGAAGATGCAGTTGATCAGAAAGACAATATATTATTTCATAGTGCTTTAAGTCCTTACATCAATTTAGGTCTTATCACTCCAGAATTTATAATTAAAAAAGTTTTAGATTTTCACAACAAAAATAAAATAAGATTAAATTCCTTAGAAGGTTATATTCGTCAAGTAATCGGGTGGAGAGAATTTATGAGGGGAATATATCAAAGCTATTCAAAAGAAATGGAAACTAGAAATTTTTTTAAACAAAATAGAAAAATGAAAAACTCATGGTACGAAGGAACAACAGGATTACCACCTCTAGATTATGCTATTAAAAATGCAGTGAATTATGGTTGGTCACATCATATTGAAAGGTTAATGATCTTATCAAACATAATGAATTTATGCGAAGTTAAGCCAACATATGTTTACAAATGGTTTATGGAAATGTTTGTGGATTCCTCTGACTGGGTAATGGTCCCGAATGTTTATGGAATGGGGCTTTTCAGTGATGGAGGAATATTTGCAACAAAACCATATATCTGCGGCTCCGCTTATTTCATGAAAATGATGGATTTTAAAAAAGGAGAATGGTGCAATACCATGGATGGTCTTTATTGGAGATTCATAAATAGAAATAGAGCCTTCTTTTTAAAAAATCCTAGACTTTCTATGATGGTTAGAATTTTTGATAAAATGAAACCTGATAGAAAAAAATTAATTTTAGCTGAGGCAGAAAAATTTATTAAACAAAATACTGCATAGTGAGAAAAGAAAATTTACCCACAAAAATTTGCCCTGTATGTAAGAGACCTTTTACTTGGAGAAAAAAATGGAAATTAAACTGGGATAAAGTGAAATATTGTTCTAAGAAATGTTCAAAAAATAACTAATTAACAACAAGAGCAGCTTTTCTTTTTCTCTGGTTTTTTTTCTTCAATCACTTCCTCTTTAGGGGCTGATTGTTCAAGAATTTTTGCTGCTTCAGCTTCTTTCTCTTTTAATATTTTATTTTCAATGTATGCGTAAAGAGAGTTGAAACCTAATTTTGAAGCTTTCTTTTCTTCGTAATTCTTTCTGCCTTTAAGATTTTCAATAATTTCAAGAACTTGCGGGTTATTCATACTATTGTTATCTCATAATTTTGATAATTTACAATAGTTCTTTAAAAAAATTCTTTAATTATAGTTGGTATATACTTTTTGAAATTAAAAAAACCTTTATTGCAATATTTCCAAGAACTTCGGTCTAAATTACGATAAAGAAATTTTATATTATTTATTCCTTGAGAAGTTAAAAAATCTAAGTTTTCTCCAACACAAGGATATAAAAAATAACTATTCTCAATTGTTTTAAGGTTACTAATATCAATAATTTCACAATCCAAAGATTTTTCATTCAACCTTCTTTTTTGATCCTGAATTAAATTAGTCTTAAATTTCACTGTTTTTTCACTAAGTGTAATATTTCTACTGTCGTTATTATTATTAACTAAATAAATCTTTTTAAATTTATGGTCTTTGAAATCAGTCAACTCAAAGGAAAGATTATTATCAAAAATAATTAAATTTTGCTCATCCAAATTTACTGGATTACTAAAATCTTTTAAGACAGCCTTGTATATTTTCTCGCTAACTTTAGGTGGTGCATTTTCATTTAAATTAATGTTATTAAATCTGTTATTAGTAAATTTTTTTATATTCCATTCACTTGCCAAATAATGCTTACCTTGAGTTTGTATCCCAGCAACCCATCTCCATCCCAATGTATTAGATGCTGCATCTCCATCATAGAGATGCTTCATAAAAAATTCAGCTCCTAATTGCCAAGGTAAATTTAAAGTAAAAATCCAGATACTGGCAAACCACATTCTTGTATGATTATGAAGGTAATTAAATTCTTTTAATTCTTTAACCCATTCATTAAAACATTCTATATTTGTATTTCCATCAATGGCATTTAAATAATCTTTATTATCTTTGTATTTTTCTCTTATAATTTTTAGTTCTATTATGTAATCTGTCCATACATTAGGTCTTAATTCTAACCATCCTTTCCAATAAGTACGCCACAAAACCTCTTGAATAAATTTTTCATTTTTAGAAAATGAAAATTTCTTTAAGGCTTTATCTATAACTTCTAACTCATTTAATATTCCATGAGATATATATGGAGAAATACAAGATATATTTGATCTTTTATCTGGACCAAAATCAAAATTTCTCAATCTTGAATATTCAGAAAGATTATTTTCAACAAAATTATCTAGTTTATTAGTGGCTTGCGCCCGACTTGGTTCAAAATTCATGATATTTTATTTTAATTTTTTCTTGTGAAAATTAATAAATCTTTCAACATTTGATTTATTAAAAGTTTTATTTTCCTCAAATGAAACTTTTTTCATAGAATAAGCTGAACTTTTAGTTATTCTTGAATGAATAATAACATTCCCTTTATATAACCTCAATTTAACTGATCCATTAACTTTACTTCTCTTAAGATCTACAATTCTTTGTAATTTAAATCTCTCTTTAGAAAACCAATATCCATTGTAAATCAGTTCCGCATATCTAGGCATAATTTTTTCTTTCTTATGCATTGTATCTTTATCAAGTGTAACAGACTCTATAGCCCTATGAGCGTGCATTAATAAAGTTCCGCCTGGTGTTTCGTATACACCTCTTGATTTTATACCGATAAATCTATTTTCTACTAGATCAACTCTTCCAACAGCATTTTTTCCAGCTATGTCGTTTAATTTTCCAAGCAATTTAGATGGAGATAATTTTTTCCCATTCACTGCAATCGGATCTCCACTTTTAAAGTCTATTTTTACAATTGAAGATTTATTAGGTGCTTTTTCTGGAGATACCGTTCTTTGAAAGATAAAGTCAGGTGCAGAGTTTTTTGGATTTTCTAACAACTTTCCTTCTGTTGATGTATGAAAAATATTATCGTCTACTGAAAAAGGTGGCGCTCCTTTCTTGTCTTTAGGTATTTCAATTTTATTTTTTTTTGCATAATTAATTAGATCTGATCTAGATTTCAGCTTCCAAATTCTCCAAGGCGCAATAACTTTTATTTTAGGACCAAAATAATGATAACCTAACTCAAATCTTACTTGATCATTTCCTTTTCCTGTTGATCCATGAGACACAGCATAGGCATTAAATTTTTTAGCAATTCTAATTTGATCTTTGGCTATTAAAGGTCTAGCAATTGAGGTTCCAAGCAAATAAACACCCTCATATATTGCATGGCCCCTAATCATTGGATAAACATAATCTTTTACAAAAATATCTTTTAGATCTTGAATAATAATATTTTTTACGCCAAGTTTTTTTGCGTTTCTGAAAATTTTACTTCTATCTATTTCTTGACCAATGTCTGCAGTATAACAAATTACTTCTGCATCATAATTTTCCTGTAACCATTTTAATATGATTGATGTGTCCAAACCTCCAGAATAGGCAAGAACTATCTTTTTCTTTGATTTCATTATTTAACTACAGCTTTTTTTAGCCGCGTTATATGCTTTAGTGAAGCCCATCAAAGAATAATGATCAATTGTTTGAGAACCAGATTTATTATATCCAGTAACCATTAATCTTGAGGCCTTTTTCATTCTGCTAACAACTTTTTTTTCAATTTTATTACTTGAAATCCATGCAAAATTATCCTGAGCTATATCAAATTTATATTTTGATTTGCCAGAGCTAGCTGTAATTGAATTTTGACTGTTGTACTCATAGCCTGAGGTTGTGCTTACTTCGTCTTTAATTTTTTCTGATGGTCTAAAAGTTACAAATAATCTTGCATCTCTATCATTTTTTTTAGGAGATTGAAGAACAGGTTTAGATTGAGCAAAACATACTTTACTATCCCCATTAGTAACAACAATTGCATCCCAGTCTTTAAATGTTCCTATTTTATCTAATTCTTCTGAATAAGAAGTTGATCCCAAAAAGAGAATAAAAAAAATTATTTTAAAAATTATGGACATGGATTTGGATATTTTTTTTGAATTTCATTAATTTCATTAATTATTTCTTTATCAAGATTCACTTTTACACTTTCTATATTTGTTTTCAACTGCTCCATTGTTGTTGCACCAATAATAACGCTAGACATGAAATCCTGTATCTCACAAAATTTAATACACATTTGACTCATATCAATGTTGTATTTTTCACTAATATTAAAATACTCATCAACAGCTTCGTTAGTATTTGGTTTTCGATATCTTGTCCAAAAATCCCAATCTCTTTCCATCCGAGATCCTTCTGGAAATTGCTTATTTCTATATTTACCACTTAAAAAACCACTGGCTAAAGGAGAATAAGATAAACAGCCAATATTTTCTCTTATAGACACCTCAGCTAATCCAACTTCATATGACCTATTTAATAAACTATAGGGATTTTGTATAGACATCATTCTTGGCAAACTCTTTTCTTTTGAGAGTTTGAGATAATTCATAACACCCCAAGGAGTTTCATTAGACAAACCTACATGTCTAATTTTACCTTGCTCAATATACTTTTGTAATTCAACCAACACGTCTTCGAATTTATTCCATTCATTTTCTTTATGCACATAACCAAGTCTTCCAAAATTGTTTACATTTCTTTCTGGCCAATGAAGCTGATATAAATCTATATAATCAGTTTTAAGTCTTTTAAGACTGTTATGAAGTGCAGTTTCGAGATTCTTCCCTACAAAACTATTTTCACCATTTCTAATATAATCTCTTGCAGGGCCACAAACTTTAGTTGCAAGTATCACATCTTTTCTTTTTTTTGTTTTTTCAAACCAATTTCCAATGATCGTCTCTGTATGACCAAAAGTTTCAGCTTTAGGAGGTACCGCATAAAGTTCCGCTGTATCCCAAAAATTAACCCCATTTTCTAGTGAGAAATCCATTTGTTCGAAGGCCTCTTCTTGGCTATTTTGTTCACCCCAAGTCATGGTGCCGAGACAAATTGTGCTAATATCTATATCAGTTGTTCCTAATTTTTTATAATTCATTAAATATCAAGTATTTGTTACCTATATTTTGACTGCTTGAAAAATTTAAAATTTATTACTATATATTTAATTATGGAATTCAATAGAGACAATATTTTAAATAGATCAACGACAGCAAAAAAAGCTGTTGTAATGGATGAAGGCCTTAGAGCCTACATGCTTAAAGTTTACAATTACATGGCAACTGGAGTTTTGCTAACGGGAATCATAGCATTGTTATCTTTTAAAATGTCAGTAGTTACAGATGCAAGTGGATCAATAGTTGCTTTAACTGAGTTCGGAAATGCAATTTATCTATCAGGATTGAAATGGGTGGTTATGTTAGCTCCTCTCGGAATTGTTTTTTATATGAGTTTTGGGATAAATAAAATGAGTTCTTCAAAAGCTCAAACTACTTTTTGGATTTTTGCAGCCTTGATGGGTTTATCACTATCATCAATTTTATTAGTTTACACAGGACTTAGTGTGACGAGAGTATTTTTCATATCTTCAGCAACATTTGGAGCTATGAGTATATATGGTTACACAACTAAAAGAGACCTCACAAAATTTGGATCATTCTTAATGATGGGTTTGATCGGAATTATAATCGCGTCTTTAGTAAATATTTTCTTAAAATCGTCAATGATGTACTTTGCTATTTCAATCATTGGGGTTCTTATATTTGTTGGATTAACTGCATACGATACACAAAAAATTAAGAACATGTACGCAGCATCAGATTCAGGTGAAGTAATTGGCAAGAAAGCTGTTATGGGAGCTTTAACATTATACTTAGATTTTATAAATTTATTTATAATGCTTTTAAGATTGTTTGGTCAAAGAAGATAATCAAAAACTATAGTTTTTTCCAATTTGTTTTTTTTAGAAGTATTTCTAAATCATAAGCATTATTTAAAATTTTACCATTTCTATCAGTTATTAAATATTTCAAATTCTTATTAGAAGGTTTAAAATTTTTACTAATGTTGTAGATAGCTTTTTCTGCTGCATTTTTAAAAATACTAAAACTCACTCTTTTACTTGATATTGAGAGGCCATAGTCTTTCCAAGATCCTTCAGATACCATTTTAGCATATAGGTCTAATATAATTTTTAGTTCTTTTTTTTCAAAAAAATACCTTTGGTTTTGTTCTTTATTTGAATTATTTATTACTAATTTTAAATTACTCATTTAATTTGTGTTTATTAATCAACCCAACTTGTGATGCTGTAAAGATGAATGTAATTGGTAGCATTCCCCAAACTTTAAAGTTAACCCAAAATTCTTCTGTTTGAGTTCTCCAAACAATTTCATTTAATATAGCTAAAAAAATAAAAAAATAAGTCCATCTGTTATTCAAAATTTTCCAACCTTCATCAGACATTGGCAGTGTTTTTCCAAGTATTAATTTTAAAACTGGTTCATTGGTGAAGTATTTTCCAAAGAATAAAGCTAAGGCAAATAAAATATTTATAATAGTGGGTTTCATATAAATAAAAATTGGATTATCAAAATAAATTGTTAAACCTCCAAATAGAGTAATTAAAATCCCTCCTAACAAAGGAACCATCGGAACTTTTTTTTCCAGTATCCAAACCAAGAGAACAGAAATTATTGTTGCGACAATTAGAGGTGGTATTGCAACTTTTAAATTTTTATCACTGTTATAATAAAAGAAGAAAAAAATAGCTAAAGGCCCAACGTCTGTAATGAATTTTAGAAGTGATTTATTCACTGCTACATATTAACAGATTAATAAAACATTTATATTTTTTTTATTGATTTTTTTCATCAAATATCCATATTTAATATCGTGAGTACTCAAAAAGCTAAATTTTCAATTGGAGACGTTGTAAAACATAGACACTTCGATTTTAGAGGTGTGATTTACGATGTTGATTTTGAATTTAATAACTCAGAGGAGTGGTATCAATCAATTCCAAAAAACGTGAGACCTAGAAAAGATCAGCCATTTTATCATTTACTAGCAGAGAATGACGAAATTACTTACGAGGCTTATGTGTCTGAGCAAAATTTATTATTTGATGACTCTGAAGAGCCTATAAAACACCCTCTAATTAATGAAATTTTTTCGGGTAAGCGTGGATCAAGCTACTTCAAGCCTTCAAATTAACTAATAGCCAATATTTAAACACAATTGTCCCAAATCTTTGTCATATCTGTTTGTTATAAAATATTTAATTCTGATCAAGAATACTGTTTTTCCTCTATCTCCCTCTGTATTCTTGGTCAGAAAATTTTGAACAATTTTAATCTAAAATTTATGTGTTATAAAAAATTATGATTAATTATTTCAATCCAAATAATACTTTAAAGATAATTAATAAAATACAAAAGTTTGTATTTGCGCTATTTATAATTGTATTGTTACTTGGATTAGTTGAAGCTTTAGTTCTTTCTCCCGAGGATTATAAACAGAGTGACTCAGTTAGGATTATGTATGTCCATGTTCCGTCAGCTTGGATATCACTCGGAATATTTTCATTTATTTCCATTCTTTCTTTTGGAGTTTTTGTTTTTAAAAATAAAAATTTTTCTTTAATAACAAAAAGTTTAGCACCTTCTGGTTTTGTTTTTAGCATAATAGCTTTAGTTACAGGATCAATTTGGGGAAAACCAACCTGGGGAACTTGGTGGGCTTGGGATGCAAGAATAACTTCAATGCTCTTACTTTCAATTTTTTATTTATTGTTCATTACTTCTTGGAAGATTACGACAGATACTAGTAAAGCAGAAAAAATTAGCTCAATAATAGCAATCATTGGTCTTATAAATATTCCAGTTATAAAATTCTCAGTAGAATGGTGGAATACTTTACACCAACCTGCTTCAGTAAAAATTTTGGAAGAAACAACTATTCATTCATCAATGTTGACACCATTAGCTATAATGACTGCGGCATTTGCTCTATTTTCACTTTTGATATTTTTAATGAAATATAATACAGAACTGTTAAAGATTAAAAATAAAGGCCTTAATAGATTATGATTAGTGAACTACTAAATATGAATGGATACGGTGTATATGTTTGGTCATCATTTATATTCACTCTACTTTCTTTCAGTTTCTTGTATGTGGTTGTAAAATTAAAATTAATTAAAGAGAAAAAGAAATTTGAGAAAAATTATAAATCACTAGATGAAAAGAAACTTGCATCAGTAGCTAAGCAAAAAACGTACAGAGAAATATTAGCAAACACTTCTACATCTAAAGTTTAACTAAAATTCACATGTACGGAAAAAAAGTTAAATTTAGAGCCCTTTTTATTTTTTTAATTTTAATTTCATTAGTTCTTACAATTTTTTTGGTGGCTAAATCTCTTGAGGAAAACGTAGTATATTTTAAGTCTCCAACAGACATTAAAAACCTAAATGAAATCAAAAATGCTCAAAAAATTAGAGTTGGTGGAATGGTGAAAAAAAATTCTATTAAAATAAACGATAAAGAAATTTTTTTCGTAATTACAGATTTCAAAAATGAATTATTAGTCAACTTTAATGGATCGGTACCTAATTTGTTTGAAGAGGGTAAGGGTGTAGTTGCTGAAGGTTTCTTAAAGGATAAAAGTTTTCTAAATGCTGACAAGATTTTAGCAAAACATGATGAAAATTATATGCCTCCTGAAGTCAGCGAAGCTATGAAAAACAATTAATTCGTATGTCTAATTATTTAGGAAATTATTCTTTATATATTGCTTTAATTGCATCTGTTTATTTAATTTTTAAGTCATATTTGGATGCAAATTCAGAAAATAAGGATTTAGATAAAAACTTTATTTTAATTACTTCAATACAAACTATAATGATTACGGTAAGTTTTTTTAGTCTAGTTGCAGCTTTTGTTATTTCAGATTTTAGTAATGAAACTGTTTTCAACAATTCTCATACTTTAAAACCTTTATTTTATAAAGTTTCAGGCACATGGGGAAATCACGAGGGAAGTTTATTATTGTGGTTATTAGTTCTTTCAATTTTTCTATTTATTTTTTTATTAAATTCAAGATCACAAGATACTAAATACAAACTTTTAACGATCCTATTTCAACAAATTATTATTTCAGGTTTTCTAGTTTTTATTTTATTAACTTCCAACCCTTTCAAAACGCTTTACCCAATTCCTAGCGAGGGGTTAGGTTTGAACCCTATTTTACAAGACCCTGCTTTAGCTATTCACCCTCCAATTTTATATTTAGGTTATGTTGGAACATCTATTATCTTTTCAGCTTCACTTGCCTCAATGATTAGTGGAAATATTGGAGATAAGTGGGCGAGACATATAAAAAAATGGGTTTTGGTATCTTGGGTATTTTTAACGATTGGTATTTTGCTAGGATCTATATGGGCATATTATGAGCTGGGCTGGGGAGGTTTTTGGTTTTGGGATCCTGTAGAAAATGTTTCATTAATGCCATGGTTTTGCTTAACAGCACTCCTGCATACGGTAATTGTATTACAGAAAAGAAATTTGTTTAAAGAGTGGACTATCATTTTGTCAATTACAACCTTTTCACTGAGTATGAGTGGTACTTTTCTTGTTAGGTCTGGAATTTTAAATTCAATTCATACTTTCGCAAACGATCCATCAAGAGGGTTATTTATATTAAGTTTTCTCTTTATCCTAATATTGATGTCTATATTAATTTTCTTTTTTAATCAGAATAAAATATCAAACACAGCAAAAGAAAATTTTATTTTAAGTAAAGAGACTGCAATATTAGTGAATAACTGGTTTATGATGTTTTTTTTGTCTGTTGTTCTTATTGGTACAATTTATCCAATTTTTCTTGAAGTTTTAAATGGTTCAAAAATTTCTGTTGGTCCACCTTTTTATCATAATCTTTTAATACCTTTCTTAATTCCTTTTTTAATATTCATGAGCTTTGGCCCAAGTTTGAAATGGATTAAAGATAAATTAAAAAAGTTTAATTATAATATTTTAATTATTTTTTTTATTTCACTACTTATTTCGTATGTCATTTTAACAAAAACAGAAAATTCATTTTTGTTATCTATTCCTCTGATAGTTCTGAGTATTTATCTTTTATTAGTAACAATTAAGGATTTTTTTGTTAGTAGATCCTCGATTAGCCAAAAAATTTCACATTTTGGTTTTAGTTTATTAATTACAAGTATCTTATTGAATGGCCTTTTTTCTAATGAATTCAATTCAAATATGAAAGTAGGAGATGAAAGAATATTCAACGAAAAAGTTGTAAAATTAAAAGAAGTTAATGTTACAGATGTGGACAATTATAAATCTCTTAAAGCTAGTTTTGAAGTAACAAATAAAAATTCCTCTTTTGCTTTATACCCAGAAGTTAGGATTTACCAGCAGCCTTTAACTATTACGAGTGAAGCTGATATTAAGACAACATTATTTTCAGATAATTTTTTAGTATTTAATATTCTAAAAGACGATGGTTATTATAATGTAAGATATCAATATAAACCCTTAATGATTTGGATATGGATCTCAACTATATTTATTGGTTTTGGTGGGTTATTAAGTGTTATTAGAAAAAATGAGCAAAAATATTAAATTTTTAGGATTACTACTAACATTAATAATAATTTTTATTATATTGCTCAAGGGATTGAACGTATCGAAAGATTACTCTAACGAGAAATTAAAAAGTAAAATAGATTTTTCACTTAATGCAAAAAAACTATTTTCTGATGAAACAATTAATATTTCAGACTTATTTGATAAAAATAGTCCATCAGTAGTAAATATTTGGGCATCTTGGTGTGCACCATGTAGAGAAGAGCATCAGTTTTTAATGAAATTAAAAGATATGAACATAAATATAATTGGAATTAATTATAAAGACAGTCCAAAAAATGCGAAAAATTTTTTAAGCTCACTTGGAAATCCTTATTCAGAAGTTATTACCGATAATGATGGAACAAAATCAATAGAATTTGGAGCTATTGGTGTTCCTGAAACTTTTATCATAAGCGGTAAAACAAATGAGATAATAAAAAAGTATATTGGTCCATTGACGAGCGACAATTTAATAGAAATAAAAAATTTATTAAAAAAAAATGCTTAAAATTTTAAAATTAATATTGCTGCTATATTTTAGTTTTAATTTTTCCTATGCTAATGAAATAAATACCAAAGTAGATCAAATTACAAAAAACTTAAGGTGTTTAATATGTCAAGGTCAATCTGTTTACGATTCTCAGTCCGATTTTGCTATTAGTATGAAGCTTGTTGTAAAAAATAAGATTGATGAAGGTAAAGAAGAAGAAGAAATATATGATTATTTAAAAAATAAATATGGAGAGTGGATTGTATATGAACCAGAATTAAACCAAAATACATTTTTACTTTGGTCAATACCTTTGATTTTGTTCGCTTTTGGCGGCCTTTTAATTATTAGAAAAGTATCTATAAAGTAGCAGGGATTTTTAATATGAAGATTTTAATTAAAACTTTAATAATTTCATTTCTTACTGTTTCATTTTCTAATGCAGAAAATAAATGGAGTTTTTACACTGGCATGTTCGATTTCAGCGATGATGGTAAGAGAGCAAATCTATTTGGTGCCGAATATATAAATTTTAATGCTAGCAAAGATATGTTCTTAGGAAATGTTCAGCCTGTGACAGGTGCAATGGTAACGGCTGATGATGCATTATATATTTATACAGGTTATCAATTAAATCAAAAATCTAATTCAACTACTTTCTCTCCTAGTTTTGCAATTGGATATTACGACGAAGGTGATGGCAAGGACTTAGGTCACGAAATTGAATTTAAGACACAAATACAGATATTATTTGATATTTCATCTAATTCTGAATTAGGTATTTCTTATAATCATATTTCTAATGCAAGTCTTGGAGATAAAAATCCTGGGGCAAATAGTTATATGTTTAATTTTACAAAAAAATTTTAACTTAAGATATGAGATTAAAAGATTGTCATAACTTTTATGACTTTAGAAAATTGGCAAAACAAAAGCTTCCATCTCCAATATTTCATTATATTGATGGGGCTGCGGATGATGAAATAACTTATGCAAGAAATAGTAGTGCATTTAATGACGTTGACTTAGTTCCAAATGTCTTAAGAGGTGTTGAAAATGTGGATTTGTCGACAACTATTTTTGGAAAAAAACTAGATTTACCTTTTTATTGTTCTCCAACAGCTCTGCAAAGGCTATTCCACTACGAAGGAGAAAGAGCAGTTGGAAAAGCTGCAAAGAAGTTTAACACGATGTTTGGTGTTTCGGCATTGGCTACAGTTAGTGTTGAGGAAATTTCATCTTTAATAGACACACCAAAAATGTTTCAATTTTATTTCCATAAAGACAGAGGATTAAATGATTCTTGTTTAGAACGAGCAAAAGCAGCAAAATTTGATGTGATGGCTTTAACTGTTGATACAATAACAGGAGGAAATCGTGAAAGAGATTTAAGAACTGGATTTACATCACCTCCAAAATTAACACTTTCGAGTTTGTTTAGTTTTGCCACAAAAC
Organism: uncultured Pelagibacteraceae bacterium; assembly: GCA_902615045.1. Taxonomy (GTDB): domain Bacteria; phylum Pseudomonadota; class Alphaproteobacteria; order Pelagibacterales; family Pelagibacteraceae; genus Pelagibacter. Next base: position 199,589 of record CACMNP010000001.1, read on the forward strand.
CAATGTGGGGAATAAATTATTTAACCAAAGGAAAATTTGAACTACCACATCTTCAAGATTTCGTTAAAGAAGGCACTGACACAAATACTTCAATTGGTAATTATTTTTCTACTATGTTGGATCAATCAATGAACTGGGACGACGCTGAAAAATTGTGCTCTCAGTGGGGTGGTCATTTCGCGCTTAAGGGAGTTATGAGTGTTGAAGATGCTAAAAGAGCAGTTGATATTGGATGCACTGGTATAATGGTATCAAATCATGGAGGAAGACAACTTGATGGATCTAGATCACCTTTCGATCAATTAGCTGAAATTGTTGATGCAGTTGGTGATAAGTTAGATGTTATTTGTGAAGGTGGATTTCAAAGAGGAACTCATATGTTAAAAGCTTTATCTATGGGTGCAAAAGCTTGTGCTGGTGGAAGATTATATCTTTATGCTTTAGCGGCAGCAGGTCAAGAAGGTGTTGAGAGAGCACTCAACTTATATAAAACTGAATTAGTAAGAGACATGAAATTAATGGGCTGCACAAAGATCAGTGATCTTAATCGAAATAATTTAAGATTCCGAAATGCATGAGCTTAAAGAATTGTTATAATTTTGAAGATTTTAGAAAGCTAGCCAAAAAAAAACTTCCAGCTCCAATTTTTCATTACATTGATGGTGGTGCTGATGATGAAACCACTTTAAAAAGAAATACAAATTCATTTGATGATTGTGACTTAATCCCTAATATTCTTAGAAGCGTAGGAGAACCAGATTTATCAACCACAGTTTTTGGTAGAAAAATAGATATGCCAATTTTTTTGTCACCTACTGCTATGCAAAGTTTATATCATCCTGATGGAGATAAAGCTTCAGCTAGAGCTGCAGAAAAATTTGGTACAATGTATAGCATGTCAACAATGGCTTCATTTTCGATTGAAGAAATTGCTAACATATCAAGTGGACCAAAATTATTTCAACTTTATATCCATAAAGATAAATCATTTACAAATGATTTGATTGATAGGTGTAAAAGAGCAAATTTTGACGGTTTATGCTTAACTGTTGATACTTTGGTTGCAGGAAATAGAGAAAGAGATCACAGAACTGGTTTTACAACTCCTCCTAAATTCACATTAGAAAGTATAATGAATTTCGCGATGAGACCAGGATGGTTATTCAGATATTTTACGAATAAGAAATTTGAACTTGCAAATATTAAACACAAAACTGATAAGGGAACTAACATTGCAAAATCCGTAATAGACTATGTTAATGAACAGTATGATCCACAAATGAATTGGGAAGATGCAGAATACTGTATAAAAAAGTGGGACGGACCTTTTGCCTTGAAGGGTGTAATGTCTGTAGAGGATGCAAAGAGAGCAGTTGATATTGGTTGTACAGCAATAATAATATCAAATCATGGAGGAAGACAGCTTGATGGATCTAGAACTCCTTTTGATCAACTAAAGGCTATTTCAGATGCTGTAGGTGATAAACTTGAGATAATTTTAGATGGAGGTGTTAGACGGGGAACTCATGTTCTTAAGGCTTTAGCTGCAGGTGCTACTGCTTGTAGTTTTGGTAAAGCTTTTTTGTTCAGTTTAGGAGCAGGTGGTCAGCAAGGAGTAGAGAGGCTGCTTCAAAATATGCACGATGAAATTAGAAGAAATATGATCCTTATGGGCTGCAAAAGTGTAAAAGAGTTAGATAGATCAAAGATAATTTACCGAAATTAAATATTTTTTATAAATAATTTTTATTATTATTTTTACTTTAAATAAATAGACATGAAGTTGCTTTTCAGTTAGTTTGTCGACGAAAAATTATGATTGAATTAGCAAAAGCATTAGATCGTTTAGGAACTGAAAGTGCATTTTCTGTTCTAGCAGAAGCAAAAAAATTAGAAGCACAAGGCAAACCTATGATCCATTTAGGTCTAGGACAACCTGACTTTAAAACTCCAAAACATGTTGTTGAAGCTGCAAAAAAAGCTTTAGATGACGGTCATCATGGTTATGTTTTATCAAATGGAATTCCAGAATGTCGAGAAGCTGTCGCAAGATGGGTCAAGAGACTTTACAATGCTGATATTGATCCAAATAGAGTTTTAATAATGCCAGGTGGTAAACCTACAATGTATTATGCAATTACTTGTTATGGTGAACCAGGTGTTGAAATAATTCATCCTACTCCAGCTTTTCCAATTTATGAGTCAATGATTAATTATTCTGGAGCAAAAGCTGTTCCATATGATTTAACAGAGGATAAAGATTTAAAATTTGATCCAGACAAAATTCTGTCTTTAATAACTGACAAAACTAGACTTTTAATTCTAATAAATCCAAACAACCCAACTGGAAGCTTTGTTGAAAAACCTGCAATTGACTACTTAGCAAAAGAATTAGAAAAACATCCGCAGGTCACAATTTTAAGTGATGAAATTTATAGTAGACAAATTTTTGATTATAAAGAAATGCCGACTTTCTTTAATTATCCTAACTTAAGAGATAGATTAATTGTTCTTGAGGGTTGGAGTAAAGCATATTCTATGACTGGATGGAGACTTGGTTGGAGTTACTGGCCAGAGCATTTGGTTGAACATGTAAACAAACTTTTGATTAATAGTGTATCATGTGTAAATGCAGCAGCCCAATATGCTGGTATAGCTGCATTAGATGGTCCAGAAGATTCTATTAAAGATATGTTAGACAAATTTACATTAAGAAGAAATTTAATTCACAAAGGATTAAATGATTTACCAGGAGTTGAGTGTAGTTTGCCAGGAGGAGCTTTCTATGCTTTTCCGAATATAAAAGGGACTGGCATGAATGGATCTGAGTTTTGCAAAAAAGCTATGCATGAAGCTGGAGTTGCGATTGTTCCTGGCACTGCGTTTGGTAAAACTTGTAATGATTACGTTAGATTTAGTTTTGCCGCATCTAGAGATAATATAATGCAAGCCTTAGAAAATATAGGCAAGATGCTTTCTAAATAAACTGTATTTTTAATCAATATTTTTGTATTATTAAAGAATGAACGAAACCGTCCAAGCAGAATTAAAAAAGATATTTAACGGAAGATTTTCTACCTCAGAGTCTACTCGTGCAAATTATGCAAGAGGGGAAGATACCTATAATCCAATATTATCTAAGGCAGTTGTATTTCCAGAAACTAATGAAGAAGTTTCAAAAATCCTAAAGATTTGTAACGAGCACAAAATTCCTGTTGTCCCTTTTGGAACTGGCACTTCTCTTGAAGGTCATGTTGTTGGAAATCAAAATGGTATTACAATTTCTCTCGAAAAAATGAATAAAGTTTTGAGCGTAAATGCTGAGGATTTCGATTGCAGAGTGCAAGCAAATGTAACAAGAAAGCAATTAAATGAATATTTAAGAGAAGATGGAGTATTTTTTCCAATAGACCCTGGTGCGGATGCTGCACTCGGTGGTATGGCATCTACCTCAGCTTCAGGAACTATGGCAGTTAAATATGGAACAATGAGAACAGTTATTTCTGGTTTAACAGTTGTTTTACCTAATGGAGATATAATTAAAACCGGTGCAAGAACTAAAAAAACTTCTGCGGGATATAACTTAACTAATTTGTTTATTGGATCTGAGGGAACTTTAGGAATTATTACAGAAGTTCAATTAAGATTATCACCAATACCTGAGAGCATAATGAGTGCAGTTTGCTATTTTCCAGATTTAGACTCAGCAGTAAAGACTGCGCAAGAAGTTATTCAGTACGGTGTTCCAATTGCAAGAATTGAAATGTTAAACAAAGACCAAATGGAAATTAGTATTAAATATTCAAAGTTAGAAAATATCAAAGCATCACCAACTTTATTCTTTGAATTTCATGGAAGTGAGCTATCCAATAACGAGTCTATTAAAATTGTAGAAGAATTATCAAAAAATAATGGTGGAAGTGATTTTCAATGGGCATCTTCTCCTGAAGAACAAAAAATACTTTGGAAAGCAAGACATGATGTTTATTATTCAGTAAAAGCTTTAGGTCACGATATGAAAGTTTACTCTACAGATGTTTGTGTACCAATTTCAAAGTTAGTAGAGTGTATTTCATGGGCAGAAAAAGAAGTAAAAAAATTAGGTCTAACTGCACCAATGGTTGGTCATGTCGGGGATGGAAATTTTCATTCTATTATATTGTATGATCCTGATGATGAAGAAAAACAAAAAAAAATTAGGCAGTACAGCGATGATTTAATTAACAAAGCTTTAGAATTAGAGGGAACAATTACAGGAGAACATGGAATTGGTCTTCAAAAAAAACATTACTTATTAAGAGAGCATCCAGATAATTTGCCAGTGATGAAAGCTATTAAAAGAAGTATTGATGTAAACAATATCATGAATCCTGGTAAGGTTTTTGATCTAAATTAATCCAAAACAAAATGAAAAAAATTTTAATCACGAGAAGGCTTTTAAGATCTTGTGAGGATAAAGCTAAAGAATTATTTGATGCCAATTTTAATTTAAATGATGAGTTATATTCTCAAAATAAAATTGTAGAACTAAGTCAGGGATGTGATGGCATACTGTCCTCTCTCACAGAAAAATTAGATGCTAATACAATTAATAGATTGCCAGAAAGTGTAAAAATCATTTCTCAATTCGCAGTTGGTTTTGGTAACATTGATTTAATAGCAGCAAAAAGTAGAGGTATAACTGTAACCAATACACCAGATGTCTTGACGGACGCTACCGCAGAAATTGGTGTTTTGCTAATTTTAGGAGCGTGTCGAAGAGCATCTGAAGGTATAGAAAGAGCTAAATTAGGAGGATGGGTTTGGGCCGCAGATATGTTAATAGGTAAACAGTTAACTGGTTCAAGGCTTGGAATATTAGGTATGGGGAGAATAGGACAAAAAATTGCTAAAACAGCAAAAGCTCTAGGAATGATAATACACTATCATAACCGATCAAGACTAAGCGAAGATAAAGAACAAGGAGCAATATATCACGACAATCTTAAAGATTTGATGTCAGTTTCAGATGTGCTTTCAGTATGTTGTCCCGCTTCAAATGAAACGGTTGATATGATAAATAAAGATACAATTGAATATTTACCTAAAGGAGCAATTGTTACAAATATTGCAAGAGGTGACATAATAGATGATGATGCACTTATTGATGCACTAGATAGAAGAAAAGTTTATGCAGTTGGTCTTGATGTTTATAAAAATGAGCCAAATTTAAACCCAGGATACTTTAGACATAAAAGTGCATTCATTCTTCCTCACGTAGGTAGTGCAACTAAAGAAACAAGAACTGCAATGGCAAATCTAGCTATACAAAATTTAGAAGAGTTTTTTCGAACAGGTGGCTGTAAAAATAAAGTTAATTAACAATCTCAAGTTGTATTCCGTTATTTAAAATTATTCTAAGTTCCTAGACATATTTTTTATTTCAATTTAGAATTTGTTTATAAAAAAAAATTAGAGAGGAAAATAATGAAAGCACAGGTTTTACATAAGTATGACCCAGAAATGAAAGCAGATGTTTGGGTCACAGGTGAAGAGTTACCAAATCCTAAAATTGAGAAGGCAAGTGATGTCATTGTTAAAATTGGAGCTGCAGGAGTTTGTAGAACTGATTTGCATATAATTGAAGGAGTTTGGAAGCACATTACAGATCAAAATAACGATCTGTTGCCGATGGTAATGGGACATGAGAACGCTGGATGGATAGAGGAAGTTGGTAAAGATGTTACAGGATTTAAAAAAGGTGATGCAGTTATTTTACACCCTAAAGTTTCTGGCACAGGAGGAACATGCTTAGATTGTAGAAGAGGAAACGATATGCATGCTGAAGATCCAATTTTTGCAGGTTTGAATGTAAAACACGGGGGATATTCAGAATTACTTCAAACTAGCGTAAGAAATCTAATAAAAATTCCAAAAGTTTTAGGTCCAATAGACGTTGCGCCATTTTCAGACGCAGGTTTAACTGCTTACAGAGTTGTTAAAAAAGCTACTAGACACCTTCTACCAGGTGAAAATTGTGTAATCATAGGTGCTGGTGGATTAGGACATATAGCAATTCAATGTATGAAAGCAATGTGTGCTGCAAATATTATTGTTGTTGAAAAAGCAAAAGCACCTTTAGAACATGCAATGGAACTAGGAGCTGACCATGGGGTTTTAATAGATGGTAATGAAATTGAAAAAGTAAAAGAACTTACGAAAGGAAAAGGTGCAGAGGCTGTTATAGATTTTGTTGGTGAAAAAGGTTCTACGCCAATGGGAATTAAAATGACCAAAGCAACTGGGACTTTCTATATTGTAGGTTATGGAGAAGAAATAAGAGTTTTGGCGATTGATATGATCGATCAAGAAAAAAGTATAGTTGGAAGCTTAGTAGGTACATGGGCTGAATTATATGAATTAATGGAACTAGCAGATAAAGGTTTAGTAAAACTTTCAATGAAAGAATACAAACTTGAAGAAGCTAATAAAGCACTACATGATTTAAATGATGGTAAGATTAAAGGTCGTGCAGTGTTAGTTCCATAATTAACAACAAAGAGAGGAAAAAAGATGAAGACAATAAAAACTTGCGTAACCGCTCTAATATCAGCTTTGTTGGTATTTAGTCCTGTTGCGTATGCTGATAAGTGGAGTGATCAGTTTCCACATATCAAAGCAACTGGGGATATTCCTGGTGATTGTTCTTACGAGTCTATGTCTAAGAAAAACTATAAAGGCAAGACGCTTAAGATTAATACACATGCTGTACCAGTCATGGGAGAGCCAACAGCTCTACATGCTGAGCAGTTTGCTAAACTTACTGGAGCAAAAGTTGATGTTACTCATACGCCAGCAGGTGACTTGTATGCGAAAGCAATGGTACCATTTCAAGCTGGACAAGCTCCATATGACATTGTTTTTGGATTTTCAAACTTCATTAACGATTGGAGAAGATACTTAGAGCCAGTTCCAAAGAAATACGTTGAGATGAAACAAATGAAAGACGTTACTCCGTCTCACATTGGTGTAGCATCTTGGGATGGTGTTATGTATCAGTTTCCGGTTGATGGAGACAGACATTATCTAAAATATAGAAAAGATGTAATTGATAATCCTGAGTACCAAAAACAATATAAGGATGCTACTGGTAAAGAACTAAGAGTTCCTCAAACTTGGAAAGAGTATGGAGAAATGGCAGCTTACTTTAATAATTGGGACTGGGATGGAGATGGAGAGAAAGAATACGGATCTGCTGAAGTTATGAAAAAAGACGATCTAATGTATGCTGCTTTCTATTCAAGATCTGCTGCTTACTCAAAAAATCCTAAAACACCTGGTGGTTTTTTCTTTGATTTAGAAACTATGAAACCACTAATTAACAATCCAGGTTTTGTTGAAGCTTTAACTGACTGGGTTGAGGCAACTAAATATGTTCCTCCAGGAGGAATAAATTTTGGTTTAGGTGATGAAATTGGATCATTTGGTGGAGGACAAACTTTGTTTAGTTTTTCATGGGATGATGCATTTGTTGCCGCTATGCAACCAGATAGTCCAATAAACAATAAAGTTGGTGCTGCACAGTTACCAGGAGCAATGAAAGTTTGGAATAGAAAAACTAACACTTGGGATGAAGGCTTTAACCAAGCTCCTTTCTTCGTATGGGGATGGGCAGTTGGAGTAGCTAAGAAAAGTAAAGAGAAAGAAATGGCTTTCGATTACCTATGTTTCTTTGCTAACGAAGCTAATCACCAAGCAGACATTGGAATCGGCAGATTTGGTGTAAACCCATTTAGAAATGATGACTTTAAAGTTGATGTATGGACACAAATTGGTTGGGATAAAGATATTGCTCAATCATATGTTGATACTCTTGCACAAATGGAACAAAGTAAAAATAGAGTATTTCCATTAAGAGTTCCTGGAACTTTTGAGTTTAATGCTGCATTGGCTACTGCTGCCGCAAAAGCATTAGCTGGTCAATTATCTCCACAAGCTGCTTTAGACGAAGCTGCTAAACAGTGGGAAGATATACTTAACAGAGTAGGAAAAGATAACGTAAGAAAAGCCTATGCTGTTGGTGTAGCAATGGAAGATAATAAGCAATAATTTTGTAAAACTTGTGGCCGTTTTTTAACGGCCACATTTTAAAATAATCCAAAAAAAAAATTATGAATTTTAAACACAAGTTTGTTTTTTTATTCCCAGGATTGTTTGTACTTATTGGAATTTTAATTTTTCCAATTATTTTTACTATTAGATTAAGTCTTTCTGGATGGAATAGTTATACACCAGAAATGAACTTCATAGGTATTACGAATTATATAAGATTATTTACTGATGATCCGAGGTTTTGGGAGTCTTTTTTTAGGCTAAGTTTTTTATCGGTTACCACAGTTGTTCTTCAATATGTTATCGGATTTGCTCTAGCGATGATGGTTTGGAGAGAAATAAAATTTAAAAGATTTTTTAGAGTAATTTTCCTAGTACCAATGATGACAACTCCAGTAATAATGACTGTTATTTGGAGAACATTTTTTCATGAATCACTAGGTCCTGTAAATGATTTGTTAGGTGGATTAGGAGTAAAACCTATTTTATGGTTGAGTGATCCAGTTATTGCGAAGTTTACTGTTATAATTGTTGAGGTTTGGCAATGGACACCATTTATGTTTTTACTATTACTAGCTGGACTTTTGTCACTTCCAAAAGAACCCTTTTTGGCAGCCGCTATAGATGGAGCAAGTCCATTTAGAAAATTTGTTTATGTAACTTTTCCTTTGATGGCTCCAATATCAATTGGAGCAATAATAATAAGACTTATTGAGGCTTCAAAAATAATGGATACAGTATTTGTTTTGACTTCAGGAGGACCAGGTACTGCAACTGAGACGTCAAGTTTTTATATTTATATAAAAGGATTAAGAGAATTTCAGATGGGTTATGCAGCAACCTTATCTTTCACTTATCTTGTCATAATGATTATCAGTTTAACGATAATAGCTAAAGTTTTAACCAAATTAATGATCAAAGAATAACCATGAGCAAACTTTACACTTTTCTTAAATATTTCTTTATTACATTTTGGACTGTATTTGTTGTTGCGCCATTTCTGTGGGCTGTATCAACATCTTTTAAAGACTTCCAATCTGTAAATAGTAAAGTAACTTATATACCTTGGTTAGATTTTGAACCAACACTGGAGGGTTGGAGAGTTTTAATTAAGTCTCCTGCGAAAGGTGGAGTAGATATTGTTGAGCCTTATTTCAATAGTATTTTTGTAACCTGTACTGCTAGTTTAATAAGCATTGTTCTTGGTACTCTTGCTGCCTATGCACTATCAAGATTTACCTTTAAAGCTGGATTTGTAAGAAACAACGATATTACTTTTTTCTTCATTTCACAAAGAATCATGCCTCCAATTGTATTATCAATTCCTTTCTTTATTTTTCTAAGCACAATAGGATTGCTTGATAGTTTATTAGGTCTAGTGGTCGTATATATCGTTTTATTGATGCCAATTGCTGTTTGGATTATGGTAGATTTTTTTAATAGAGTTCCAAAAGAATTAGATGAGACTGCATTAATTGACGGGTGTAATCCCTATCAAGCTTTCTATAAAGTTGTTTTACCAAATTCAATACCTGGTTTAATTGTTGCAGGAATGTTTTGTATTATTTTTGGGTGGATAGATTTCTTTTTTGCATTTATTTTGACATTTACTGAAGTACAATTGTTACCTGTAAAAGTTGTTGCACTTAATTCGTCAATAACACCATGGTGGAGTCTTTCGGCATCAGCTTTAGTCTCAGTTGCACCATTAATAATCGTTGCATTTATAGTTGAGAGATATCTATCAAAAGGAAATTTATCAGGAGCATTAAAATAATGAATTTAATCGGAGAGAAAATTTCTTATAAACCTGATGAGCAGTTTCATTTAAACGATGTCTCATTTAATTTTAAAAAAGGTAATTTGTATACCATTTTAGGCAGGACTTTATCTGGCAAGACAACACTTTTAAAAACAATTGCAGGATTATTAAATCCAGATCAAGGCTCAATTTCTTTTGAGGAAAAAGACTTTATTAAAATACCAGTTTGGGAAAGAAATGTTGCTATGGTTTATCAACAATTTATTAATTACCCTCACTTAAATGTTTATGAAAACATAACTTTTCCATTAGAACAGAGAAAACTAAGTCCTGAGCAAATAAAAAAAGATGTAGATGAAGCTCTAAAAACTGTTGGATTAGTTGGATTTGAAAATAGAAAAATTCAGGAATTATCTGGTGGACAGCAACAAAGAGTTGCACTTGCAAGATCACTTGCAAAAAAAGCAAAAATTTTGTTGCTAGATGAACCGTTAGTTAATTTAGATTATAAACTTAGAGAGCAGTTAAGAGAAGAATTTAAAAGAATATTCTCAGAAGGACTTTCCCAAGATACAATTTTAATTTATTCAACAACAGATCCCCAAGAAGTAATGGAACTAAATGGAGAAGTAATTGTTTTAGATGAAGGAAAGGTATTACAAAAAGGGCCTGCTAAAGAGATTTTTGAAAATCCATCTAATTTAAAAGTTGCAGAAATATCAAATGATCCACCAATGAATGTTTTGAAGGGTTCAAAAAATTTAAAAAATCTGAACTTTGAGAATATTTCTTTAGAAATTCCAAATCATTTTAAAAATTTAGAAGATAAAGATTATAATTTTGGAATTAGAGCTTCAGAAATAAAACTTGATGAAAATGGTGAAGAATTCGAGATAGAATTAGCAGAGATTAGTGGTTCAGAAACGTTGCTTCACTTAAAAAGAGGAAATTCAAAAATAATTGCTTTAATCGAGGAAGTAATGAATTTTAAAATTCATGAGAAAGTAAAAATAAATTTTAATGCAAATAAGTTTTATGCTTTTGGAGAAGATGAAAAATTAGTCTCGTCGCCATATGGAGGAACAAATGGCAAAAATTGATTTATCAAATATCTCTCATACTTATAATCCTCTAGATCCAAAACCAACATATGCTCTTAATCCGTTTTCAATGACTTGGGAAAATGGCAAGCGGTATGCAATTTTGGGACCTTCTGGGTGTGGAAAAACCACAATGTTAAATATTGTTTCTGGATTAGTGAGACCATCCAAAGGTGAAATATTATTCGATGAAATACCTGTCACCGATTTAAAAACAGAAGATAGAAATATTGCCCAAGTTTTCCAATTTCCAGTAATTTACAATACAATGACTGTTTATGATAATTTAGCTTTCCCGCTAAGATGCAGGGAATTTACAAAAGAAAAAATTGAAGAAAGAGTAAAGGCAGTTTCAGATACTTTAAACTTATCTTCATTTTTAAACTCACCAGCAAGAAAATTAACGGCTGATCAAAAACAACTTATCTCTTTAGGAAGAGGGTTGGTTAGAGAAGACGTTGCAGCTGTTTTAATGGACGAACCTCTTACAGTTATAGACCCAGATTTAAAATTTAGACTTCGAAGAAACTTAAAAGAAATCAATGAACAATATAAAACAACATTGGTTTATGTAACTCATGATCAAAACGAAGCTATGACTTTTGCAGAAAATATAATTGTTATGGATCAAGGTGAAATCGTACAAGTTGGATTGCCAAAAGATTTATTTGAAAAACCTAAAACAACTTTTGTCGGTTATTTTATTGGCTCCCCTGCAATGAATATCTTTCATTCAACTGTTTCATCTGATCATGAAGTAAAAATTAATGATACTACAATTAAGACAAATTCAAATTTAGGAAATTTAAAAGATAAAAATGTTAAACTGGGTATTAGATCCGAGTTCATAGAATTGGCTGAAAAAGAAAAAAGTAATACAGTTAAAATTAAACTTACAAGAGTTGAAGACTTTGGTAATTTCAAGCTCCTTACAGGAAAAATGGGTGATTTAGTGATTAAGTCAAAAGTAGAAAGAGAAAAACCCATTCCAGATGGAGAATTAAATTTATATTTTCCACCAGAGAAATGTTGCGTTTATTCTGATGAAAAATTAGTTTAAGGGATAAATGAAACTACTAAATTTATCAGCACAACAACTTTTAAAAAAACTTAAAAATAAACAATTAACTTCTGTTGAACTTTGTAAAGCATATATAAATCAAAAACAAAAATATAATAAGAATATTCAAGCTTGGGAATATTTTAATGAAAAAAAACTCCTAATTGATGCAAAAAAATCTGACAATCAGAGAAAAAAATTAAAATCTTTAGGGGTTTTGCATGGTCTACCAATAGCACTTAAAGATATTATCTCAACATCTGAAATGCCAACAAAATATGGCGCAAGAATAAAATTAAAAAAAAAGAGTAATTTAGATGCTAAAATTGTTGAGCTCTTAAAAAAGGAAGGAGCAATAATTATGGGTAAAACCGTAACTTGTGAATTAGCTTTCTTATCGCCATCAAAAACCAAAAATCCACATGATTATTCAAGAACACCAGGAGGTTCATCTAGTGGTTCTGCAGCTGTTATTGCATCTGATATGGCACCATTATCAATTGGAACTCAAACGGGTGGATCTGTAATTAGGCCAGCCTCTTATTGTGGTGTTGTTGGTTATAAACCTACCTATGGATTAATCTCTAGAAATGGTGTTTTGCAAACATCATATAATTTAGATCAAGTCGGAGTATTTGGAAAAACAATTAGCGATGTAGAACTCTTATCGAAAGTTTTGTTTGCTAGAGACGATGCAGATGAAACAACAACAAATATTAATTTTCTTAATAAAAAAATTAAAATAAAAAAATCAAAATTTGTTTTTTATAAAACCAAACGCTGGAGAAATGTTGAAAGTATTTCAAAAAAATCATTTAATAAATTTATTTTAAATAATAAAAAAATATTAAAGGTTGAGACTGCTCCCAAATATTTTGAAGATATGATTGATTGTCATACAATTATATATGAGACAGAGATGGCTCAAAATTTCCATCATTACTACAAAACTTCAAAAGGAAAACTTTCTATAGAAATTAAGAGAGCAATTATTAATGGACTAAAACATTCGGCAAAAGATTATGCTTTAGCTTTAGATGCGATGAGAACATACTCAAAAAACTTAGATAGTATATTTGAAAGGTTTGATGCAATTATAACGCCAAGTAGTTGTGGAATTGCTGACAAAGGATTTAAGACAACTGGGAGTCCAGAATTTAATAAGATTTGGTCTCTTGCACATGTGCCCTGCATTTCACTGCCAATTTTAAAGGGCGAAAAAAATTTGCCTTTAGGAGTTCAAATTATAGGCAAACAATTTGAAGATCTGAGCATGTTAAACCATGCCAAAATATTCAATAATTAAAGATAATTCATAAACATTTACAATCATAGATTGTAATTAAGTGGAAAATCCTCACTTTTTTAAAATGACTCTAAGAAACATATATGCTTTAAATGCATCAGTTAATTAACTTAAAGAGGAGAAATAATGATTAAAGAAAAAAAACTATTGAAGGGTAAAACTCCTTCAAGACGTAAATTCTTTAAGGCTGCTGCTGCGACTGGTGTTGCTGCTGTAGCTGCATCATCTTTAGCTGCTCCAGCCGTTGCCAAAGAAAGAATTGAAGCTTCTATGGTAGCTACATGGGGAAGAGATTTCCCAGGTTTAGGAACTGGTGCGCAAAGATTTGCTCAAAGAATTACAGACATGAGTGATGGAAGAATTCAAGTCACTTATTATGCAGCAAACGAGAGGGTTAAAGCGTTTGACTCATTTGATGAAGTTGCTTCAGGTAACTCGCAAATGTATCACGCTGCTGACTACTACTGGGTTAAAAAAGATCCAGCTTGGGGTTACTTTACAGCTGTACCTTTCGGTTTCACTTACACTGAAATGAACGCATGGATTAGATTTGCTGGTGGTCAACAATTATGGGATGAACTATCAGACAAATTTGGTCTAAAAAACTTTATGTGTGGAAGCACAGGAGTTCAAATGGGTGGATGGTTTAATAAGAAAATTAGAAGCCCTAATGACTTCAAAGGTCTTAAAATGCGTATGCCTGGATTAGGTGGACAAGTTATCGGTAAACTTGGAGGATCTCCAGTTTCACTTCCTGGTGGACAAATTTACGAAAACCTTGTTTCTGGTGCAATTGATGCAACAGAGTGGGTAGGTCCATGGAATGATGAAGCTATGAAATTCCAAGAAGCTGCTAAATACTACTACTATCCTGGAATGCACGAGCCAGGATCTATGTTAGCATGTGGTACTAACAAATCTTGGTTTACAAGCTTATCAAAATCAGATCAGCTATTAATTGAAGCTGCAGCTGCGATGGAAAATGACGTTATGATGTCAGAGTACAACGCTAAAAATGGTGCTGCGCTTGCAAGATTAATAAACGATCATGGTGTTAAACTAGAGAAGTTTAGCGACAAAGTTTATGATGGTTTTGCTAAAGCTGCTAATGAAGTATTTGAGGAAACAAGAGCAAGCAGTGGTCTCGCTGAGAGAATCCACTCTAGTTTCTTACAGGCTAGAAAAGACATTGGTTCTTGGACCAACTTGTCTGACTCACCTTACATTTCTCAAAGAAACAGAGCATTAGGAATGTAATCTAACTAAATTTAGTTATTAAAGGGCCCTTAATTGGGCCCTTTTTTTTTAAACAAAATCGAGTATTACTTAGGTATTTTAAAATGCTATGGTGACAAAAAATTCAAATCTTTCTCTATATCTTAGAATAATCAGTTATTCAGTTTTAGCTTTTACTTTAGCATTTCTTATAAATAATGTTTTAACAGTTTGGAGTGATTGGCCAGGAATAAAAAAAATTTTTTCACATCATGAGATGTTTGGATATAAGAAAAAAGCTCTAGAGGGATCTGATTTAAATTATGGTTATATGCAAATTGGATTGTATTTGATTTGTATTGCTGCAGTCGTTTTTTATGTTTTTAAAACATATAGCCAAACTTTGGAGCAAGATTCAAAAATTTTATCAAGATTTTCAGCATATCTTGTTAGATCATCATTTTGGGCAGTATTTTTAGTTGGCGTAGCTGACTTTGTTATATCTTTTATGGTTGTTGAAAGATTATGGGAAGCAATCTTCAGTCCTGAAGTAAAAGCATTGATGGTTAAAGCCCCTGTAAGAATTACTTATATTCACTTTCCAATAATATTAATTTCTTTCGTGATTGGATATTTTACAAAATCAGTTGGTTTTATTTGGCTAGCTGTATTGGTTGTAGTAAGTGAATTCGTAATTGTATTATCAAGATTTATATTTTCATACGAACAAGCATTTCAAGGCGATCTAGTTAGATTTTGGTATGCTGCACTTTATTTGTTTGCTAGTGCATACGCATTAATTCATGAAGGGCACGTAAGAGTTGATGTACTCTATTCTTCTTTTAGTGAAAAAAAGAAGGCATGGACAAATATGGTTGGATCGGCAGTTCTAGGAGTACCACTTACATTAATAGTTATATTTTTAGGTCTAAACGGAAAAGCCAGCATTATAAATGGTCCTGTTGTAGCTTTTGAAGTTACGCAACAAGGATCTAATGGTCTCTATCTTTTATATTTGATGGCTGTTTATCTAGCTGTTTTTGCTGTTACGATGTTAATTCAATTTACTAGCTATTTTATGGAAAGTAGTCACAAAATTTTAAAAGGTGTCAAAAATTAAATTATGGAAACATTCTTTTTAGCTGTTCTAGTTGTGATAATGATTGTTGCTCTTGCATCGGGTTACCCTGTTGCTTTTGCACTACCTGGTTCAGCTATAATTGCAATTGGTTTAGCCGCATTTTTTGGCTACATATTCGAGGGAGACTCCAGTGCTTTTTTTGCTGTAGATGGACCTATAGAATGGCTCGTTGCTGGTATTACAAATTTTAGGAGTAATTACTGGGATGTAGAAACAGATACTTTGATCGCAATTCCTTTATTTATTTTCATGGGAATTATGCTTCAAAAATCAAAAATTGCCGAAGACTTATTAATAACAATGGGCCAATTATTTGGACCAATTCCTGGTGGTTTAGGAATTTCAGTTATATTTGTTGGAGCTCTATTAGCAGCAACGACTGGTATCGTTGGAGCAACTGTAATTGCAATGGGACTAATTTCGTTACCAACAATGTTAAATAACAAGTATGACAGACAACTTGCTAGTGGAATAGTTTGTTCATCAGGAACATTAGGTCAAATTATTCCTCCATCAATTGTTTTAATTATTATTGCTGACCAGTTGGCAAGTGCATCTGATGTTGCAAACAACTTAAGACAAAATGATTATAAAGCCTTAACTGGTGAATTTAATATGCCAGGTGAATTTAGAGTAGGTTCATCAAGTGCAGGTGATATGTTCTTAGGAGCACTTTTACCAGGTCTTGTTTTAGTTGCTCTTTATATGATCTATGTGTTTATTTTTGCTAGAATAAAGAAAGGTGTTGCACCACCAGTTCCATTTAAAGGAAATTTTGATTTAAAATTTTGGTTAAGAGTAGTTGTAATTATCATACCACCACTTGCATTAATATTTGCTGTATTAGGTTCAATTTTAATGGGTATTGCTACTGTAAACCAAGCAGGTTCAATTGGAGCAATTGGTGCCACTTTGATGGCTGGTTATAGATTATATGAAGGAAAGAAAAGTGCTTTCTATCCTTTAATTTTAATTATTGGATCTCTAATTCCAATTACATTCTTTGCATCAAATTATGAATTAAATGTAAAAAATTTGGAGGAAAGAGATTTAAGTGCAATCTTTATAACCGCTTTCTTTGTAGTTATACTTGTATACGGAATAGGTTGGAGTTTTTGGAGAACTTTTAAAACAGAAAATGTTTTAAAAGAAGTTGTAACAGAAACTTGTGTGACTACTTCAATGGTATTTATTATCCTTTTAGGAGCAGCAATGCTTACTTCAGGATTTAGAGCTTTTGGGGGAGAAGAATTAGTAAGAGACTTTTTACAAGATTTACCGGGTGGTTTTTGGACACAATTTGTTGTTGTGATGATTGTAATTTTCTTGCTAGGATTTTTCTTAGACTTTATTGAAATTGCAGTTGTTGTTGTTCCAATAATTGCACCAATATTATTAGCTGAAACAGGGGCTAACGTCACAGCCGTTTGGTTGGGAGTTATGATTGGTGTTAACTTGCAGACTTCCTTCTTAACGCCGCCATTTGGATTTGCACTCTTTTATTTGAAAGGTGTAGCACCTAAAATTGTTAAAACACTTGATATTTGGAAAGGTGTTGTGCCTTTTATAATTCTTCAGCTTATAGGATTGGGAATAGTCGGTGCATACCCTAGCTTAGTAAATTATCTACCAAATAGAGTATATTTAACTTCGAATGTTGCTCCTCCACCAATGAATCCTAAATTACAGTACTGTTTGCAAGAGTACAAATTTGCAAGATTTGATTCAAACGGTGAGACAATTAAAAATGCAATATTAAAATTCCAATCTGAGGCTCCAACTAATCTGCCAGATGATAAAATGGAAATTTTAGAAGATCATTTTGATAGTGCACTAGGAACTTTTGCTCTAGTCGATAAATTAAAAAAAGTTGAGGTCGAATACAATGCATATGCTGTTGATTATAGGGATCTGCATTTCACTGTTAGAAAGAAGCAAAAGAAAATACTTAAATTAAATAAAAAAATAGAAAAATATAAAGCAGAGATTAGAAATTTAGATGATGACGAATTAGATGAGAAAAACAAACTAGAATTAAGAATTGAGGATGTAAAACTTGAAATTGAGGAAATTCAAAACTCAATTCCAGATACTTGGCAAGCTAAGAATTCAGAATTCGACAAAATAAATAAAGCTAAAAATACAACAACAAAAAGATATAGAAAGAATGTAGATGAAGCCTACGATCTACTTGATCAGTTCGCAATGTTCATAAACGATGGAGTAAAACTTCAAGAAGTATCAAAAGATATTAAACAGTTAGATTATTTTATAGCTATGGAAAGCAATACAAAAGTATATGAAAGATCAGTTACAATTATGGATGGATTGTTTGACAAGTTGAGTGAGATCTCTGGAATGGATGAATTTTTAAATAGTGTAGATGATTTATTATCAATGGTAGACTCAGACGAACTTGATCCAATGGCGATTAGAACAAAATCAAAAGAAGTTGTTGAGTTATTCAATAAAGAAGTTAGCTGGAGAGCAAATGCTAAAGAAAACTTAATGCCAAAACTTGAGGAATATAATAATGCAATCAAAGAAACAATCGGACTAAGGTTGCAGTCTAAACTAACAAAAGAGCAAGCTATCTATGTATCTAAATGTAATTCAATACATAGAGATATTTCACTAAATTTTTAAACTGTTAATTTATCAATTAATTCTGATCTTGTATAAAGACCCAAGTCTTCTGCCTTGGACTTTAATTTTTCATTAATCTCTTTTAATTTTGGAACATTTAAATCAAGCTTATTTGCAATTTCTATAATTGAACCAATTATTGGATCTATTTCTAATGGTTTACCAGCATTTAAATCTTGAGCGGTCGAAGGTCTATGTCCTATAATTGAGACTCCACCCTTAATTCGATCCTCAATTGATATATTGAATTTAATTCCGATTTTTTCTCCAACTTGTTGGCACTCCTGCATTAAATCTTTTATTAAATTGTAAGTTTCAGGATCATTACCCATTTCATCCATAGTTTTATTTGTTAGAGCACTTACTGGGTTGAATGAACAATTCCCCCATAGTTTCACCCAAATTTCGTCTCTTAAATTTTTCTTCTGAGGAGCTTTTAAACCGCCTTCTATGAATAAACTTGAAATTATTTTTAGTCTTTCTGATCTGGTTCCATCTGGTTCACCTAAAGAAAATCGTTCACCATTACCATTATGTTTAATAACACCTGGCTCTAATATCTGACAAGCTGGATAAACTACACAACCAATTGCTCTTTCAGGTCCTAGAGTTTGCCATATTTTTCCACCTGGATCCACACTTTCAACTATTTGATTGTCTAATTTGGTACCCGTATTAGCTTTATGAAAGTACCACCAAGGTAATCCATTAATGGCGCATATAATTGAAGTTTTTTTACCCATAATTGGTTTTAAGCTTTCTGAAATTTTACTAATAGCGTTAGCTTTTACAGAAATAATTATGAAATCTTGTTCATCCAAATCTTTAGGATTGTCAGTTACATCAAATTTATAATTAACTTTATTATCATCTCTTATAAAAGTTAATCCATTTTGCTCTATTGCTTTCTTATGTTCTCCTCTAGCAATTAAAGAGACTTGTGCATTTGTTTTTTTTAGACTCGTAGCAATAAATCCACCAATAGACCCCGCTCCAAATATACATATTTTAGTCATCAGTTCACTAATCCAAACTTTTTAGCTAAAGTATTTCTTTGTAGTTTACCTGTTGCACCTTTAGGAATTTCATTTACAAAAAATATTTTCTTTGGAATTTTAAATTTTGCAAGTTTTTCATTTGCATAATTTTTTATATCATCTTCAGTACACTTCATGCCCTCTTTTATGATTATTGCAGTAGCTATATCTTCCCCAAGCATTTTATCTTCATATCCAAAGCAAACAGCTTGCTCAATATTTGGATGATCCATAAGAATATTATCGACTTCTAAAGGTGAAATCTTTTCGCCACCTTTATTTATTATTTCCTTTAATCTTCCAGAGATTTTTAGATAACCATCTTTATCAAAATATCCCTGATCTCCTGTTCTAAACCAACCATTTGAAAAGCTATTTTTATTTGCATTTGGATTATTTTCATATCCGGAAGTAACATTTTCACCCCTAATGCAAACCTCTCCCTCTTCTCCTTGATTTAAAATCTTGTTATTAGTATCCATAATACAAACTTCTGGCCCAGCAGGAATTCCTACAAATCCAGGTTTTTGGGAATTAGGCGGTAAAGGATTTGAGGTCATTTGATGAGTAGCTTCCGTCATCCCATATGCTTCTATTACTGGACAATTAAATACCTCATTTAATTTTTCAAATACAGCTGGAGGTAGAGATGCTGATGATGATCTTAAAAATCTAAGATTTAATTGTTTAGCAGTTTCTAGATTTTTATCTGCTCTCATCAATATTGCTTGATGCATTGTTGGTACTCCAGAATACCAAGTTATTTTCTCTCTTTTTGCATTATCTAAAAATTTTAATGCATTAAATCCACTACTTGCACATACAGATGCCCCTACCTTCATAGATGCTGCAAGAACTGCAATTAAGCCATGTATGTGAAATAATGGCATAATATTTAGACAATGATCTTTATCAGTTAAATTAAGACTTTTGGAGATATTATCTGCCGAAGAAAAAATATTTTTATTTGTTAATGGAACAATCTTAGGTCTTGATGTAGTGCCCGAAGTATGCAGCACAAGAGCTTCATGATCTTCACCTGGCAAAACATAATCACTGCTTTTTTCAAAAAGATTGAAATCTCCGCTTAAATTATTTTCGTCTGATTTTATTTCGCAAACAGGAATTTTTAATTTATTTGCGACTTCTACTACTGGATTTTTAGAATTTTTCTCTACAATCACTATCTTTGGCTTTAAATCCTCTAGGTAAAATTCGAATTCTTCAGACTTATAGTTAGGGTTTAAAGGTGCAGCAGACATGTAGCTTGAAATCGCCAAAAAACTAGTTGCCATGTAAGGACCGTTTGGCAAAACTATTGCTGCACGATCTTTATTATTAATACCATTACCTGATAATTGTTTTGAAATTCTTTCTATTAATGATTTTAAATCAAGAAATTTTAGTGGAGAACTGCTTTCAGATGTTATTGCAATTCGATTATCATTTTGTGATTCTATAATATTCCTAACAATTCTAGAGTTCATTTAAATTAATAACCTTTTGCGTATCCATCTTTTCTTGGATCTGAACCGCCAACTAAATTTCCTTTTTTTCTATCTATTCGAATTGCTTGTCCACCTCCATGAGTACCATCTATATACTCAACATTATGACCTACTTCTTTTAAATTATTAAAAATTTTTTCATCAATACTTTTCTCTAATTTATAAATTTTATTGAAATGGAAGGCTCTAGGAAATGAAATGGCTTGTTGAGGAGTTAAGTTATAATCAATAATGCTATTTAAAACATGAACTTGTCCTACAGGTTGATATTGTCCTCCCATTACTCCATAAGATAATTCACATTCTCCTTTGTTGTTCATAACTATTCCAGGAATTATAGTATGTAGTGGTCTTTTTAATCCTTGAATACAATTAGGATGACCTTCTTCAACTCTAAAATTAGTTCCTCTATTGTGAAGAACCACTCCAGATTTATCACCTGTTATTCCAGATCCAAAAGCATAGCAAACAGAATTTATTATTGAAACTACATTTAAATCTCTGTCTACTACACTTAAATAAACTGTTTCAGGATGGTTTGGAATATTTAGATCTCCTACATCTGCGCAGCCATTAATAGATATATTTTTTGAGATATTATCAATGTTTTGTTCACTTAATATTTTTTTTAAATCTAAATCTACAAATTCTGGATCACCAATATTTTCCTCTTTAAGTTTATAAGCCTGCTTTGTAACTTCCGCTTCTAGATGGAATCTTTCAAATGAATTCACATCATATTTTTCAATACCTAACTTTTCTAATAATTTCATCATTACTAAAACTGTTATTCCAGGTCCACTCGGGGGACATTGATGAATGATAATATCTCTATATCTATCTGATAAAGTGTCTGATTTAATAGTTTTTTGCTTATGGAAATCTTCAATTGTATGTAAGCCCCCAAACTCTTTTAAAGTTTTAACTAAATCTTCAGCAATTGATCCTTCATAAAATTCTTTAACTCCATTTTTTGAAATTTTTTCGAGAGTCTCTCCAAGTGCAGGATTTTTATTTACCTCATTAAATTGATAACTTTTACCATTATTTAGCATATGTTTTCTAGAATATGGGTTATCGTTTAATTTATTAAATACGTTGCTCCAGGCGTTAGCAACAACTTTAGTCACTTTAAAACCATTCTTTGCAATATCTATACCTTTATGAAACAATTCCTCAAAATCGAGTTTTCCAAAATCATTATGAATTGAATTCCAAGCATCTAATGCACCAGGAATAGTTACAGCGTGAGGACTTGTTAGACCAATTTTATCTATATTCTTTTCCTTGAAATAATCAAAATTTGCTTTAGCTGGAGCAATACCTGATCCATTATATGAAACAGGGTCTTTGCCATTCATTTTTATTATTGCAAAACAATCTCCACCTATACTTGTGGCATTAGGCTCTGCAACAGAGAGAACAACAGAAGCTGCAATAGCTGCATCCACTGCATTTCCACCTTTTTGCAATATTCTAAGAGCTTCTTCTGTAGCTATTGGATGTGATGTTGCAGCCATACCATTTGAAGAAATGGCATCTTTATCTTTTGTTGAATGATTATTCATAATAGAACTGTAATTTCATAAAAAATATAAATGATCAATAAAATAAATAAAAGTATTCTAATTTTTTCTGTATTTGCCTTTGGCTTTTTTATATCAAATTTACTGAGATCAATTACCGCAACATTAACACCTGCTCTTTCAACTGAATTCAATTTAAGTGCCGCAAATCTTGGACTTTTAGCTGGAGGATATTTTCTAGGGTTTTCGCTCATGCAAATTCCTACTGGTATGTTATTAGATAGATTCGGTCCAAAAAAAGTTATCGGATATTTATTAATCATTGCTCTTATTGGAACTATTTCATTTGCTTTTGCTAAAAGTTTTGCAGGTTTATTAATTTCTAGAATTTTCATTGGTGTAGGTGTTGCTGCTTGTTTAATGGGTCCTTTAACTGGCTACAGAGTATGGTTTGAAGAAAAATATCAACAACGTGCAAATTCATGGATGTTGATGGTTGCAAATTTTGGATTTGTTGCATCAACTCTACCAGTTCAAATTTTATTACCAATAATTGGTTGGCGATCTATTTTTTTAATTATAGCCTCTTTAATTTTGATAAGCATAATATTAATATCAATTTTAATACCTTCGTGGGAAACTAAGAGGGATGAAGACCAAAATAATAATCTTCAAAACCTTTCCCACATATGGAAAAATAAATTCTTTATAAGCTTAGTACCGCTTGCATTTTTTAATTATGGAGGTGTTCAAGCAATACAAACATTGTGGGCTGGCCCATGGATGCTAAATGTAACGGGTTATGATGCAATACAAAGTGCGACAGGTTTATTTTGGATAAATGTAACTATGCTTTTTTCTTTTTTAATATGGGGATATTTTTTGCCAAAACTATCTTCCAAGGGAATTGACAGTATGAGAATTGTAAAATTTACACTTCCTGTAAGTTATATAATTTTATTTTTAATAGTCATAATGGGAGACAAAGCTGGTGCAACCATGTTCACTCTTTATATTTTATCATCAATAGTAATTTCTTTAACCCAACCAGCAATAGCATTAAATTTTCCTACTAAACTAGCAGGAAAATCTTTAACTTCATTCAATGTATTTTTATTTTCTGGTACTTTTTTTGTACAATGGATAATTGGTTTAATAATAGATTTTTCCAGAAATTTAGGTGCTACTATTACAATGAGCTATCAAATTTCTTTTTCAATTTTTTTATTTTTATGCATTTTAAGTTACTTATTTTTTTTAATATTAAATAAAAATGAATAAAAATTTTATCGGATATTTTCTATTATTATTTCAGCCACTTTTTATGGCTAGTAATTTAATTGTAGCAAGAGGTGGTGTTGATGATGTTCCTCCCATATCTTTATCTTTTTGGAGATGGTTTATTTTTTTTATTATTTTATTCGTCCTAAATTATAAGTATTTAGTTGAAAATTTTCAGACTATTAAAAAAGAGAGTAAAAGAAGTTTTTTTCTAGGTTTGATGGGGTGTGGTGTTTGTGGAATATTTCCATATATGGCTGGTTCATCTACAACCATTGTTAATATGGGAATTCTTTATACTTCTTCACCAATATTTATAATTTTAATCTCATATTTTTTTTTTAAAGATAAGATAAATATTTTTCAATTTATTGGTTTACTTTTTTGTCTAGTTGGAGTGTTTGCTGTAATTTTAAAGGGCGATATCAATTTACTTCTTGAATTAAAATTTGCTTCTGGAGATTTTTGGATGTTAGGAGCAGCATTAGGCTGGGCGATTTATACAGTTACGCTTTTTCAATGGAATTCAGAACTTAATTTCTTTCCAAGACTAACAATTATATCTTTCTTTGGTTTTTTATCAATTTTGCCTTTTTATTTTATAGAGCATATTTATTTTGAAAAAACTTTATTCAATGAAGAATTTTATTATTGGATTTTGTTTGCAGCAATTTCTCCAGGTATAATTGCTTTCTCACTATACACATTAACTATTAAATACTTAGGACCATCAACAACCGGTTTCACACTATACCTCTACACAATTTATGGAGCTTTTTATGGAATAATATTTTTTTCTGAGATTTTGGAGAATTATCATTTAATAGGTACCATATTTGTATTTTTTGGTATTTATTTGGTAAGAAGAAAAAGTAAAAATGAAATTAAAGCCTAAAATGTTATTTGCAAAAATTCTGTTTTATATTTTTATTATTTACTTTGGAGTTTCTTTAATAGTTTATTTTTATCAAAGAAAATTATTATACCATCCTGGTGAAAATAATTATTTAGATGAGGGACCTCTATCTCACAAAATCGAAAAAGTAAGTATTCAATCTGATAATGATCTAGTTGGATGGTATTACAAAAAAAATAATAACTTTAAAACCTTGCTTTTTTTTCACGGAAATGCTGGAAAATTAGATAACAGAATTTATAAACTAAATGAGTTTGCAGATTTAGATTTAAACTATTTAATTTTTGCATATAGAGGCTTTAGTGGAAACAAAGGCAAACCAACAGAAATTGGACTTTATAAAGATGCAATTAAAGCCAAAGAATGGCTTAATCAAAACAATATAGAAGATAAAGATATTGTTCTCTATGGAGAGTCTCTTGGCACTGCTGTAGCAATAGAGACCGCAAGTAACAATTTATTTGCAGGTATAATATTAGAGTCCCCATTTACATCCATGGAGATTTTGGCACAAAAATATTACCCATATCTTCCTGCAAAAATTATTTTAAAAGATAAATACAAATCCATTGAAAAAATTAACAAAATAAAGTTTCCCATGCATGTGATGCACGGAAAAAAGGATAATATTGTACCATTTTATATGGGCGAAGAAATATTTAATAAATATGGTGGTGTTAAGTCAAATTATTTTAATGACAACGACGACCATATGATGGAATTTAACAAAAATTTAATTCAATCAATCGACAATTTTATAAAAAGTTTAAATTAAGACATATTTTAAACAAATCCACATCACTTTTAAATTCTAATTTTAGATATGTTTAAATTCCTTTTATTACTTTTCTTATTAATATTGCCAACAAAACTTAGTTCAGAAATAAATAAAGAGTACTATGATAACAATTATTTCCATATAGGAAAAATGAACTCTTACAATAGTGAGTTCACTCTATATTTTAAAACACGGAAGAAAGCTATTTTAGCAAAGGGAGAATTTTCTAATTACATTAATGATTTTCCACAGGACTTATACTTATATGATAAAAATTTAAATAAAGATTACCCTTTGATTTCATATGACTGGTTTCCAAAAAAAGTAAAAAAAATATCAAAAAAATATAATTACCCACTTTTCCCAGAGGATTTTGCTTATTATTTATTAAATGACAACAACACTTTAATTTTGATAAGTGCAAAAAAAAATTTTTATGAAAATTTAAAATATGACATAAAAAATAATAAGCTAGAAATTGCTAAGACTTCTGGCAAATTAAATTTTATAATCTCTTCTTATGCTGAAAACTGTGGTTATAAATCTCTAAAAAATAATTTTGAGTGCAATATATATAAACCTTTAATTTCTAAAAATTTGCTTAATTAACTTGGGTAAAAGCACTTGCAAATTTCTCAGCTTCAAATATTTGTAAGTCATCCTCTTTTTCTCCAAGCCCGAGACCAACAATAGGTACTTTATATTTCTTTGAAATCGCAATCAATATTCCACCTTTTGCAGTTCCATCAAGTTTTGTCATTATGATGCCTGTGATTGGAAGTAATTTATTAAATTCTTCAAGTTGATTAATTATATTTTGTCCCGATGTTGCATCTAAAACTAAAATAACCTCGTGAGGTGCTGTTTCATCACTTTTTTTAATTACATTTCCTATTTTTTTTAATTCATCCATTAAATTCTTTTTATTTTGTAATCTTCCTGCCGTGTCCACTATTACTTGATTTATGTTTTGACTTTGAGCTATTTCCATTGCTTTAAAAGCAACTGAAGCTGGATCTGAACCAGGATCTGATTTTACAATTTTAGCATCAACCCTGTTAGCCCAT
This sequence comes from uncultured Pelagibacteraceae bacterium, assembly GCA_902615045.1. Taxonomy (GTDB): domain Bacteria; phylum Pseudomonadota; class Alphaproteobacteria; order Pelagibacterales; family Pelagibacteraceae; genus Pelagibacter. The sequence goes on from CACMNP010000001.1 coordinate 226,023, forward strand.
TCTTCTAATTGATCAATAGCAGCTGCTCTAAATGTATCGCATGCTGAAAAAAGAACTTTATTATTATTTTGTATAAATATTTTTCCTAATTTTCCAATAGTAGTTGTCTTACCAACTCCATTAACACCTGAAACTAATATTATATTTGTCTTTTCTTTTTTTAAGAAAAAATCTTTCTTTTCTAGGGGTTTCATTAGTTCTAAAATATAATTATTAAGTATTTCAAAAACTTCCTTTATTGGATCATTTTTAGGATCAATCTTTTTTTGAGCAATTATAGATTTTATCTCTGATGCTGCATCTATGCCCACGTCTGAGCCGATCAAGAATTCCTCTATTTTATCAAGAGTTGCATCGTCAATTTCTTTCTTAACTATTATTTCTTTAAGACCTGATGCTATATTGCTTGCACTTCTTTTAAATCCGATTTTAAATTTTTCAAAAATACCCATTATATTTTGATATTAATCTTTTCAATTTCAGATACAGGACCTCTCATTTTTATATTTAATTCATTATCAATTTTAATATTTAAAATTCCTGTTGAAAATTCTATTTTTGAATTACTGTTTTGTAGTTGATTTAAATTAGCTGCGACTGCTGTTGCACATGCTGCAGTCCCGCAAGCTTTTGTTAAACCTGCACCCCTCTCCCAAACTTTAATTTTGTAATGTTGTTCACTAATTTTCTGAGCTATTGTAACATTGCATTTCTCAGGGAAAACTTCATGATTTTCTATTAATGGTCCATATTTTTTTAAATTTATTTTTTCTATATCCTCACAAAAATATACGACATGAGGGTTTCCAACATTTACTGCAATACCACCATTCATTTTTTTTCCGTCAATATCAATCATACCAAGTGATAGATTTTTAGTATCAAGATTTTTTCTTAAAGGAATTTTGTTCCACTCTAAATTTGGAGTTCCAATTATCGTTTCAACATCTTTATCATTAAGAACTTTAGATTTTAATATTTTTGAGGATACCGAAATTTCAATTTCTTTTTTATTTTTTTCAATACTTAGTAAATAAGCAACACATCTAGTTCCATTTCCACATGCATCTGAGCGGCTCCCATCCGAGTTAAAAAAAGCAACATCAGCATCAGCTTTTTGACTTTTGTTTATGTAGATCAACTGATCGCACCCTATGAAATCTCTGTCACAAATTTTTAAGATTTGATCATTTGATAAGTTTAAACTATTTATTCTCTTATCAATAATAACAAAGTCGTTACCTAATCCATCCATTTTAAATGCTTCAAATTCCATATAAATAATACTTAACTTATTTATTGACTTTTTGAACCTCTAATATAATTTACGCGCACTTCCGCAAAATACAGCAATTTGCGGTGTCTTTGGAAACAAAGAGATCGACACCAGTCAGCGAGGGTTCGCCCACTGGTGCGATACTTGCTGTGTGAAATTATGTTTGAAAATTTAACTAATAAATTTGAAGAAATTTTTTCTTCATTAAAAAAAGCTCCTTCTCTTGATGAAAAGCAAGTTGATGAGGGTTTAAAAGGTATAAGGTTGGCCTTATTAGAAGCCGATGTTTCTTTAGACGTAGTTAAGGAGTTTATTAGTAGAGTTAAGCCTAAAGCGCTAGGTCAAGAAATTATACGATCAACTTCTCCCGGAGATATGGTTGTAAAAATCGTTTATGACGAAATAGTATCTTTTTTAGGTGATAAGAATTCTGAAATCTCCCTTAATGCTGTACCTCCAGTTCCAATCATGTTAGTTGGATTGCAAGGTTCAGGAAAAACCACAACAACCTCAAAATTAGCAAAATTTTTAGAAAAAAATAATAAGAAAAAAGTAATGATGGCTAGTTTGGACGTTTACAGACCTGCCGCGCAAGAGCAATTGAGACTTTTGGGTGAACAAAATAATATTGAAACTTTGCCAATTATAGAGGGCCAGCTTCCTGCTGATATTTGTAGAAGAGCTTTAAGTGCTGCAAATTTAAATGGTTGTGAAGTAGTTTTATTTGATACCGCTGGAAGAACACAAATAGATTTTCAAATGATGAATGAAATCAAACAAATTGAAACTATTATTAATCCTGCAGAAACTATACTAGTAGCAGATTCTCTAACAGGTCAAGTTGCTGCTAATGTAGCCAAGGAATTTAAAAATACAGTAAATTTGAGCGGCATTATACTTACAAGAGCAGATGGAGATGGAAGAGGTGGAGCTGCATTGAGTATGAAATATGTTGCTGAGGTCCCCATAAAGTTTCTTGGTGTTGGAGAAAAAACTGAGAATTTTGAAGTTTTCTATCCTGATCGAATTGCAAATAGAATTTTGGGAATGGGAGATATCGTTTCCTTAGTTGAAAAAGCTTCAGAAGATTTAGATCAAGAAAATTTAAAGAAAACAGAAGAGAAACTTAAAAAAGGTCAATTCTCGATGGAAGATTATCTTTCTCAATTACGTCAAATGAAAAAGATGGGTGGAATAGAAGGCATAATGTCATTTCTCCCTGGAGTTTCAAAAATTAAATCACAAATGGATCAATCAGGAATAGATGAAAAAATTATAACTCAAAATGAAGCTGTTATTTTATCAATGACAAAGCAAGAAAGAGAAAATCCTAAAATTATAAATGGATCAAGAAAAAAAAGAATTGCTAATGGCTCGGGTACAGACATTGCCACTATCAATAAGTTGTTAAAACAATTTAAAATGATGTCAGAAATGATGAAAAAAATGTCTAAAGGAAACATGAAAGGAATGGCGGATAAAGGGATCCCACCTGAACTATTTAATCAATTAAAATAAAGGAGATATAAGTAATGTTAAAAATGAGACTATCAATGGGAGGTACTAAAAAAAGGCCAGTATATAAAATTGTTGTGGCTGATAGTAGATTTCCAAGAGACGGAAGGTTTATAGAAAAATTAGGTTTTTATAATCCGTTATTACCGAAGGATAAAAAGGAAAGAATTGGCTTAGATTCAGAACGAATTAAATATTGGCTAGGTCAAGGAGCTCAGCCAACAACAAGAGTTGCAAGGTTATTGGGAGAAAACGATATAATGCCAATGCCTGAAAAAGGAAACAATCCTCAAAAAGCAATTCCTAAAAAAGATAGAAAAAAAGCTGACGAAGGTGGAGAAGCGAAACCAGAAGGAGATGCATCTAAGCCAGCAGAAGCACCTAAGGAAGAAGCTAAGCCAGCAGAAGCACCTAAGGAAGAAGAAAAAAAATAATGTTAGAAGCTCGTATATTCACACTCTATCCAGATTTTTTTCCAGGCTATTTAGGCCAAGGTATTTTTGGTAAAGCACTATCAGAGAATAAATGGAAAATAGATACTGTGGATATAAGAGAGTATGCATTTGATAAGCATAAAACTGTTGATGACACTCCTTATGGAGGAGGTGAAGGTATGTTAATGAAAGCAGATGTATTAGCAAAATCAATAGATAAGAATGTTAAAGATGGTGAAAAGATTATCTATCTAAGTCCTAAGGGTAAGTTGTTCAATCATCAATTAGCAAAACAACTATCTCAAGAAAAAACAATAAATATAATTTGTGGACACTTTGAAGGAGTTGATGAAAGATTGTTAAAAACAAGAAATATTGAGGAAGTAAGTATAGGAGATTTTGTTTTATCTGGAGGTGAAGGAGCTTCATTTGTAATTCTTGATGCAATTTTAAGATTTATTCCTGGTATTCTTGGTAATACAAATTCAGCTAAAGAAGAAAGTTTTGAGAACGGACTTTTAGAGTATCCTCAATTTACAAAACCTCAAATATGGGAGGAAAAAAGTGTTCCAGATGTGCTATTATCAGGCGATCACGCCAAAATTAAAGACTGGCGTTTATCTCAATCTGAGGCTATAACACGCGACCGAAGACCAGATTTGTGGCAATTATATAAAAAGATAAAAGAGAATTAAAATGAAGACAATTGAGGAAATTAATCAATCTAAAGTAAAAAAAATTATTTCTGAGAGAAAGCATCCAGAATTTTTTCCAGGGGACATTGTTAAAGTTGGAGTTAGAATAACTGAGGGAAAAAGAGATCGTATTCAATATTTTGAAGGTGTGTGTATTGCAAAAAAAAATAGAGATATCAATTCTTCTTTTACTGTAAGAAAAATTTCTTTTGGTGAGGGTGTGGAAAGAACATTCGCTTTATATAGTCCGATTGTAGATACAATTAAAGTTGTAAGGTCAGGAAAAGTTAGAAGAGCCAAGTTATATTATTTGAGAGATAGAACAGGTAAATCCGCAAGAATTGCAGAAAAAATTAAAAAGAAAATAGGTATAGATGTTGAAACCAAGATTCACGAAGTAACAGAAGAAAATGTTATGCCTGATACAGAACAAAAAACAGCAGATAGCCAACAAGACTCCAATAAAGATGCTCCAAAAGTAGAAGCAAAAAAACCAGAAGAAAAAAAAGAAACTAAAGAAGAAACCCCATCAGTAGAAAAAAAAACTGATGAAAAAAAAGAAAATCCTGAAGTAAAAAAATAATTTTTTACAATGCCTCAAACTATATACGATAAAATATGGAATGATCATCTTGTTCATCAACAAGAGGATGGGACTTCACTTTTATTTGTTGATAGACATTTAATTCATGAAGTTACTAGTCCACAAGCATTTGAAGGTTTAAGAAATTCTAATAGAAAAGTTAGACAACCTTCTTTAACTTTAGCAGTAGCAGATCATAATGTTCCAACAACGGATAGATCAGTTCCTATTACTGACGAAGATTCAAAAATACAAATTGAGACACTAGAAAAAAACTGTGCAGAATTTGGAATAAATCTTTTTGGAATGAACGATAAAAGACAAGGAATAGTGCATATTATTGGTCCAGAACAAGGATTCACACAACCTGGAACTATTATCGTTTGTGGTGATAGTCACACAGCTACTCACGGAGCATTCGGTGCATTAGCATTTGGAATTGGAACTTCAGAAGTAGAGCATGTATTGGCAACACAGACTTTAGTTCAAAAAAAATCAAAAAATTTTAGAATAAACGTTAATGGTTCTCTTCCTGTTGGAGTAACATCAAAGGATGTAATATTACAAATAATTGGAAAAATTGGTACAGCAGGAGGCACTGGTTATGTAATTGAATATGCTGGAAACTTAATTTCTAATTTAAGTGTCGAACAAAGAATGACAATTTGCAATATGACAATTGAAGGTGGTGCAAGGGCTGGATTAATAGAGCCAGATGAAAAAGTTTTTAATTATTTAAAAGGTAAACCAATGTCTCCAAAGAATTCAAATTGGGACAAAGCATTAGAATATTGGAGTAAATTAAAGTCTGATGGTGATGCAGTATTTGACAAAGAAATCAGTCTTGAGGGCAAAGATATTAAACCAATGGTAACTTGGGGAACTTCGCCTCAGGATGTAGTAGATATTGATGGAATTGTTCCTGATCCTGAAAATGAGCTAAACGAAGACAGAAAAAATTCTATTAATAGATCATTAAAATATATGGGTTTAAAGCCGAAAACTAAAATAAAAGATATTAGAATTGATAAAGTTTTTATTGGAAGTTGCACAAATGGAAGAATTGAAGATCTAAGAGAAGCTGCGAAAATCTTAAAAGATAAAAAAATTGCTTCTCATGTAAATGCAATGATAGTTCCTGGTTCAGGATTAGTAAAACAACAAGCAGAGCAAGAAGGTTTAGATGTAATATTTAAAAATTCTGGATTTGAATGGCGTGAGCCAGGTTGTTCAATGTGTTTAGCTATGAATGCAGATAAGTTGAAGCCAGAAGAAAGATGTGCATCAACATCAAATAGAAATTTCGAAGGAAGACAAGGACGAGGTGGAAGAACACATTTAGTTAGCCCAGCTATGGCTGCTGCAGCTGCTATATCTGGAAATTTAGATGACGTTAGAAAATACAATAGTTAAATGAACAAATTCTCAACATTAAAAAGTATTCCTGCATATTTACCAATTGTAAATATTGATACAGATATGATTATTCCAAAGCAATTTTTAAAAACAATAAAAAGAACAGGACTTGGAAAAAATTTATTTTATGAAATGAGATATGACGAAAAAGGTAAAGTAGTAGATGACTTTGTCTTAAATAAATCCCCATATAATAATTCTAAGATTTTAATTGCAGGGAATAATTTTGGATGTGGATCATCTAGAGAACATGCGCCATGGGCACTTTTAGACTTTGGTATCACTTGCGTTATAAGCACTAGTTACGCAGATATATTTTATAATAATTGTTTTAAAAATGGAATATTGCCTATTAAAGTTAATGATGAACAGATAAAAGAGCTTTCTGAATATTCTAAGAGACAAGAAGAAATTGCAATAAATTTACCAGATCAAAAAATAATTTTTGGAAATAAAGAAATCAAATTTGAATTAGATGAATTTAAAAAAAAATGTTTAATTGAGGGACTAGATGATATTGCACTGTCATTGGAAAAGTCTAATAAAATAATTTCATTTGAAGAAAAATTAAAATCCGCAAAGCCTTGGATATTTAATGATTAAAGTCAAAAAAAGAAAATTCTTATTATTACCAGGTGATGGTATTGGTCCCGAGGTTATTGATGAAGTTAAAAAAATTATAACTTGGTTTAATGTAAATAAATCTCTTGATTTTGATATGGAAGAAGCTTTAGTTGGTGGAGCATCTTACGACAAGCACGGAACACCGATTACAGATGAAGTATTTTATAAATCATTAGAATGTGAAGCAGTCATTTTAGGAGCTGTGGGTGGACCAAAATATGATAATTTAGATTTCTCCAAAAGACCTGAGAGAGCTCTTCTTAAGCTAAGAAAAGAATTAAAATTATTTGCAAATTTGAGGCCTGCAATTTGTTTTAAACAATTAGTTGAGGCATCTACGCTAAAACCTGAAATCGTATCAGGTCTAGACATAATGATTGTTAGAGAATTGACAGGTGGTATTTATTTTGGTGAGCCGAGAGGTATCAAGCCAATTGATAATGGTGAACGTAAAGGAATAAACACTCATACTTATACCTCATCAGAAATTAAAAGAGTTGCTAGAGTTGCATTTGATTTAGCAAAGAAGAGAAACAATAAAGTTACTTCCTGTGAAAAATCGAATGTTATGGAAGCAGGTCAATTATGGAAAGAGGAAGTTCAAAATCTTCACGATAAAGAATTTAAAGATGTTGAGTTAAATCATATGCTTGCAGATAATTGTGCAATGCAACTTTTGAGAAATCCAAAGCAATTTGATGTAATTGTGACAGATAATTTGTTTGGTGATATGTTGTCAGATGAAGCATCTATGCTGACGGGATCTTTAGGTTTATTACCTTCAGCTTCTCTAGGTGCAAAAAATAAAGATGGTGAAATGAGAGCAATGTATGAGCCTGTTCATGGATCTGCTCCAGACATTGCTGGAAAAGGGATAGCAAATCCAATTGCAACTATCTTGAGTTTTGCAATGGCTTTGAGGTACTCTCTTGACTTAGATAAAGAAGCTGATGACTTAGAAAAAGCAGTGCAAAATGTACTAGATGATGGGTTAAGAACTAAAGATATTATGTCAAAAGGAACAAAAGAAACTTCAACTTCTGGTATGGGAGATGCGATTATTGCATATTTGCAAAAATAAAAAAATTAACTTAATTTGATACTATTAAATTTATGACTGTTTATTCTGCACCCGTTAAAGATATGATGTTCTTATTTGAACATCTAAAAGATAATAAAAATTATAACGAAATTGAAAAATATAAAGAAGTTACTTCTGATCTAGTAAAAGATATCTTAGAGGAAGCTGCAAAAATTAATGAAGAAATGCTTCTTCCTTTAGCAAAAGCTGGAGACGAAAATCCTTGTGTCTATGAAAATGGAGTAGTTAGAACCCCTCCAGGTTATAAAGAGGCATATTCAAAATTTATAGAAGATGGATGGGTATCTTTAACTTGTGATCCAAAATATGGTGGTCAAGGAATGCCAAAAACTGTAAGTGCTTTTTTTGATGAAATGCTTTCATCATCAAGTTTATCTTTTAAATTATATAGTGAATTAAGTATAGGTGCATACAATTGTATTTTGAGTCATGCAACTGAAGAAATCAAAAACACATATCTTCCTAAAATTGTTGAGGGTAAATGGAGTGGGACAATGTGTTTAACAGAGCCTCAATGTGGAACAGATTTAGGATTAATAAAAACAAAGGCAATTAAAAATGAAAATGGTACTTATAATATAAGTGGACAAAAAATCTTTATTACTTCTGGTGACCACGATTTAACTGAAAATATTATACACCTTGTTTTAGCAAGAACGCAGGACGCACCAAAAGGAACGAAGGGAATAAGTTTATTTTTAGTACCAAAATATGAAATTAATGATGATGGATCAATTGGTCCAAGAAACGGCGTCAATACTGTTTCAATTGAATCAAAAATGGGTATTAAAGGTTCACCCGCATGTGTATTAAGTTTTGATGATGCCAAAGGGTATATGATCGGACCAGAGAACAAAGGCTTAAATTCTATGTTTACAATGATGAACTTAGAAAGAATCGTTGTCGGTATACAAGGATTAGGTCTATCTGAAACAGCTTATCAAACTGCTTTAAGTTATTCTAAAGAGAGAAAACAAGGTAAATCAAATAATAATTCTAATGGAGAAACAGATTTAATTATTAAGCACGCAGATATAAGAAGAAGTTTATTAAATATGAAGTCTATAATTGAGGGAGAAAGATCTTTATCTTTTTGGATGGCTCAGCAAGTAGATGTAAGCTTAAGTCATAGTTCGGAGGAAGTAAAAAAAGATGCATCGGATATTGTAGGTCTTATGACGCCTGTAATTAAGTCATTTTTTACAGATATGGGTATGGAAATAACCAATGAAGCAATTCAGGTTTTTGGCGGATATGGTTATACAAAAGACCAAGGGATAGAACAATTATTTAGAGATAATAGAATTACACCTATTTATGAAGGAACTAATTCAGTGCAGGCAATTGATTTTGTATTTAGAAAAATAAGTCAGAAAAAAGTTTTTGATAATTTTATGAAATATGTAGAAACAGAAATTCAAGATTGTTCAAAAGTAGATAAATTAAATGAACATGTAAAAAAAATATCTGAATTAAAACATATATTGTCAGATTTCACTGACTGGATATCTCCTAATGGTAACACACCAAAAGACGATATAAGCGCATCATGTAACGATTATTTAAGATTTTTTGGTTATTTTTGTCTTTCATTTATATGGCTAAAGACAATGAGAAAAAGCTATGAAAATTTGGAAAATAATAAAGAGTTTTATGAAGATAAATTAAATACAGGAAATTACTATTTTGATAAAATTTTGCCTAGAGCTGAGAGCCATTATAAATCTGCTATTTCTGGTAGTAAATATACCATGAGTGCAAAATTTAACTGATGAACAAATATAATCAGAACTTAGATAAAAATCCCTCAAATTATGTCCCTTTAACGCCGCTAAGCTTTCTAGAAAGAGCGAAAGACATTTATCCAAATTACGAAGCTTTAGTATATGAAACAAAATCTTTTACATGGACGGAAGTATTTAACAGGTGTATCAAATTTGCAAGTGCACTAGAGAAAATTGGTATTGTTGAAGGAGATACAGTTTCAGTTATGACCTTTAACACTCCAGAGATTTTCGAGGCACATTATTCTGTTCCTATGACAGGAGCTGTTTTAAATACAATTAATTCAAGACTCGATGCAAAAACTGTTGCTTATATTTTAGAACACAGTGAAGCAAAAGTATTAATAATAGACAGGCAATTACATGCTGTTGCAGAAAAGGCTTTATCAACTTTAAAGGAGAAACCAATTGTAATTGATGTTCAAGACGATTTTGCAGATCAATCCTTATTAAAAAAAATTGGAGATAGAGAATATGAGGAATTTTTAAATACTGGTGATGAAAATTATATTTGGAAAAAACCAAAGGATGAGTGGCAAGCGATTTCTTTAAGTTATACATCTGGAACAACTGGAAATCCAAAAGGTGTTGTTTATCATCATAGAGGTTCTTATTTAATGTCAACAGGTAGTGCCGTTGCTTGGAATATGCCAAATAGATTAAATTTTTTAACAGTTGTACCAATGTTCCACTGTAATGGATGGGGGTACCCGTGGACAATACCAATGTTAAATGGAAAAACAGTTTGTTTAAGAGCTATTGATGTAAAAAAAATATTTGAATTAATTGAAAAGCATGACATTACCCATTTTGGAGGTGCACCTATTGTACTTAATATGATAACAGGTGCATCACAAAATGATATCAAAGAATTAAAAAACAAAGTTTATGTTTTAACTGCTGGAGCACCACCTCCAAGTATAATTTTCAAAAAAATGAAAGCATTAGGATTTGAGGTAATGCATGTCTATGGTTTAACAGAAACATACGGACATGTTTTACAATGTGCTTGGAATGATGAATGGAATGGTTTTGAAGAAGATAAAATTAATGAAATTAAAGCAAGGCAAGGTGTGAGATTTCCAAACACAGAAGGAGTGGTTGTTTTAGATCCAGAAACTATGAAACCCGTGCCTAAGGATGGAGAAACCATTGGCGAGATAATGATCAAAGGTAATGTTGTTATGAAAGGGTATTTTAAAGACAAAGAGGCCACTGAAAAGGCTATGAAAGATGGATGGTTTCACTCTGGTGATTTGGCAGTTATTTATCCAGATGGATACATCAAGGTTAAAGATAGGTCGAAAGATATTATTATTTCAGGTGGAGAGAATATTTCTTCTATCGAAATCGAAAACACACTTTCTAAGCACCCAGCTGTTTCAATTGTTGCTGTAGTAGCAAAACCAGATGAGAAATGGGGAGAAGTTCCATGCGCATTTATAGAGAAAGTGGCAGATAAAGAGACAGATGAAAAAGAATTAATCGATTTTTGTAGAGAAACTCTAGCAGGGTTCAAAATTCCAAAAAAAATAGACTTCTGTGAACTTCCAAAAACATCAACAGGTAAAATCCAAAAATTTGAATTAAGAAAAAGAGCTAAGGAACTTTCTTAGATTTCTTTCAAATAAACCACTTACTTTCTTTACAAATAGATAAAAAGATGACACTAAGCTAAAAAATGAAAAACTTTTCTATTGCAAAATCAAGAAGACTTAGAGGTACGCCTTATACATCAAGAATTGAAAAACAAGGTGTTACAGCTTACACAATATACAATCATATGTTGCTTCCTGCTGCATTTGGTTCTTTAGAAGACTCATATCATCATTTAAAAGAGCATGTTCAAGTTTGGGATGTGGCTGCTGAAAGACAAGTAGAGATTACTGGAAAAGATGCTGCAAAATTGGTTCAACTTATGACTTGTAGAGATCTTTCGAAATCAAAAGATGGAAGATGTTATTATTGTCCAATCATAGATGATAATGCTGGATTAATTAATGACCCAGTTGTTCTAAGATTTAATGAGAATAAATGGTGGGTTTCTATTGCAGATACAGATGTAATCTTATTTGCTAAAGGATTGGCAATCGGGAATAAATTTGATGTAAATATTATCGAACCTGAAGTTGATATTATGGCTGTGCAAGGGCCTAAATCATTTAAGTTAATGGAAAAAGTTTTTGGTGAAAAAATAACAAATTTAAAATTTTTTGGTTTTGATTATTTTGATTTTGCTGGAGCCAAACATTTAATTGCTCAATCAGGATGGTCTAAACAAGGTGGATATGAAATTTATGTTGAGAATAATGAGGCGGGTTTAAAACTATACGATCATTTATTTGAAATCGGAGATGAGTTTAATATTAGAGCAGGATGTCCTAATTTAATTGAACGTATCGAAAGTGGATTACTTTCTCAAGGAAACGATATGGACAATGGAGACAACCCATACGAATGTGGCTTTGATAAATATATTAATGTTGATAGTGATGTTGAATTTTTAGGAAAAGAGAAATTAAAAAAAATAAAGTCCGAAGGAATTAAAAGAAAACTAATGGGCGTTAAAATTGATACTGATAAAATAAGTGTAACTGGTTCGATGAATTTAACAGATGAAAAAAATAATATAATCGGAGAACTAAGATCAGGTTGTTACAATCCAACTTTTAAACAGGTAATTGGTATAGCTATGATAAAAAAACCATATTTTGAAGCAAAGCAAACATTCAAAATTGATATAAATGGTAATAGTTTTAACGGAACAGTTTGCGATTTACCTTTCATTTAGTATAAATCTTTAAAATGACTAATATAGCTATCATCGGTGCAACCGGTAATGTTGGAAGAAAGACTCTAGAAGTTATAGAAAAAAAAGATATTAAATTTGATAACCTTTTTTTAGTTGCTTCTTCTAATAGTGCTGGAAAAAAAATAAGTTTTAAAGGCAAAGATTACGAAGTCCATGATCTTGAAAAATATGATTTTTCAAATGCGAATATAACTTTTTTTGCAGCAGGTGGTAAAATTGCAGAACAATATGCAGAAAGTGCAGCAAAATTAACAACTGTAATTGATAATTCCAGTTTTTTTAGAATGGACCCCGATGTTCCACTTATTGTGCCTCAAGTGAATGCAGAAAAAATTAATGAAATGAAAAAAAATATTGTGGCAAATCCTAACTGCTCAACAGCTCAGTTAGTATTAGCTCTTAAACCATTACATGATTTATATAAAATAAAAAGGGTGATAGTTTCTACTTATCAATCTGTTTCTGGAGGCGGAAAAGCACCTATGGATGAATTGATTGAACAAACAAAATCTTATCTTGATGGAAATTCTGTTCAATCTAAAAATTTTACTAAACAAATAGCTTTCAATATAATTCCTCACATTGATGTTTTTTCGGATGATGGATACACAAAAGAAGAATTGAAAATGACTAATGAAACAAAAAAAATACTGGATAATAATATAGAGTTAACAGCTACGTGCGTTAGAATTCCTGTTCTAGTATCACATTCAGAGTCAGTAAATATAGAGTTCGAAAATCCTTACTCTCTTGATCAAATCAGAGAAGCATTAAATAACGCTGATGGTTGTAGAGTTATAGATAAAAGAGAAAATGGAGGATATAGCACACCAATAGAAGCAACTGGTAGTTATGAAACATTTATCTCGAGAATTAGAGATGATAAGACAAAAGAGAACTCAATTAATTTGTGGATCGTTTCAGATAACCTATTAAGAGGAGCCGCATTGAATTCTGTTGAAATTGCAGAAACAATAATGAAAGTAAATCAAAATGGAAAATAATCCTTTATCTCCTCACATTCAAATTTATAGATGGCATGTTTCATCTTTAGTTTCAATATCTCATAGAATTACTGGAATAATAAATATATTAGCAATAACTTTAATCTGTATTTTTTTTATATTTTTTTCATTTAGTGAAGGAAGTCATGAATTTATAAAGTTTTTCCTGCAATCTATTATTGGAAAATTTTTCATATTGGGTATTACATGGTCTTTTAGTTTTCAAATCTTAAGTGAGATAAGACATTTAATTATGGATTTTGGTTATGGATTTGAATTAAAAACTACAAAAATCACTGGCTTAATTGTAATCTTTGGATCTTTTGTTTTAACCATTTCAATTTATTTGATAGGAAGAAATTTATTGTAATGAGAGCAGTAACAAAAAAATGGGTATTTCTAAAAGTGAGTTCTCTTATATTGGTACCTTTGATGCTATGGTTTGCTTTAAATCTGGTAAGTATTTATGACAAAAGTTACTTAGAGATATTGACTTTTCTAACTTCTCAACCTTCAAAGTTTATATTTAGTCTTTTTCTTATTTTTGCTTACTTTTTCTCAGCATTAAGCATCAGTGAGGTTTTTGAAGACTATATTAAAGACGAAAAAATCAAAAATGCCGCAAACAAAGCTTTAAATTTTTTTGCTATAACAATTCCTTTAATTACAATATTAGCGGTATTTAAACTAACTATATGAAATCTTATAATATTATAGATCATGAATACGATGTCGTTGTCCTTGGTGCTGGAGGCTCTGGCCTAAGAGCTGCGGTTGGCTTAAGTGAAGCTGGATTAAAAACTGCATGCATTTCTAAGGTCTTTCCAACTAGAAGTCACACATCAGCTGCGCAAGGTGGAATTTCAGCAGCCCTTGGAAATATGGGTGAAGATGATTGGCGTTGGCACATGTACGATACTGTAAAAGGAGCGGATTGGTTAGGTGATCAAGATAGTATTGAATATTTGTGTAAGGAAGCTCCGAAAGCGGTTTTAGAATTAGAAAAGTATGGTGTTCCTTTTAGTAGAACAGAAGATGGAAAAATCTATCAAAGACCATTTGGAGGAATGACAAAAAATTATGGAAATGGAATAGTACAAAGAACTTGTGCAGCAGCAGACAGAACTGGTCATGCAATTCTCCATACATTGTATGGTCAAGCACTTAAACATAATACAGAATTTTTTATTGAATATTTTGCATTAGACTTAATTATGAAAGATGGACAATGCAAAGGTTTAATTGCTTGGAATTTAAATGATGGAACAATTCATCGTTTTAGATCTCACATAACAATTATAGCCACAGGGGGATACGGGAAGGTGTATTACTCAGCAACATCTGCACATACTTGTACTGGTGATGGTAATGCAATGGTATTAAGAGCTGGATTACCTCTTCAAGACATGGAGTTTGTACAATTTCACCCAACAGGAATATATGGACACGGAACACTTATTTCTGAAGGTGTAAGAGGTGAAGGTGGATATTTGGTAAACTCTAAAGGTGAAAGATTTATGGAGAGATATGCTCCCAACGCTAAAGATCTTGCATCAAGAGATGTAGTTAGCAGATCAATGTCTATTGAAATCAATGAGGGAAGAGGTGTTGGTAAAGATCAAGACCATGTTCATCTATATTTAAGTCATTTAGATAAGAAAGTTATTGAAGATAGATTGCCAGGCATTACTGAGGCAGCAAGATTATTTGCAAATGTAGATGTAACCAAAGAACCAATACCAGTTGTTCCAACAGTTCATTATAATATGGGTGGTATACCAACAAATTATAAAGCTGAAGTTTTAACAGTAAACGGATCTCAAAAAACAGTCCCAGGTTTGATGGCGATTGGTGAGGCCGCGTGCGTATCTGTGCATGGAGCAAATAGACTAGGTTCAAATTCACTTATTGACTTGGTTGTTTTTGGAAGAGCTGCAGCAAAGAGAGCAGCGGAATTGGTAAAACCTGGAACGCCTCACGAAGAAGTTAGTGAAAGCGAAACTGAAAAATGTCTAAATAGATTTGATAAACTAAGGTATGCAGAGGGAGATAATGGAACTGCTGAACTTAGACTGGCGATGCAAAAAACAATGCAGTCTAAATGTGCTGTATTTAGAACTGAAAAGAATCTTAAAGAGGGTGTAGATGAGATCAGAAAAACATATGATGGCATGGAATCGATTTCTGTTAAAGACAAATCGTTGGTATTCAATACTGATTTAGTTGAGACTTTAGAATTTGATAATTTAATTAGACAGGCGATAACAACTGTAGATTCTGCATATCACAGAAAAGAAAGCAGAGGAGCTCATGCTCGTGAAGATTATCCGAAAAGAAATGATGAAAAATTTATGAAACATACATTGTCTTGGTGTGATGGAAAAAATACTAAAATTGAATACAGAGATGTACATACTTCAACATTAACAAATGAAGTCCAATATTTTCCTCCACAAGAAAGAGTGTATTAATGGTTCAATTAAATTTACCACAAAACTCAAAAGTTAATAAAGGTAAATATTTTAAAGACAAAACCGGTTCAAAGAATATCAGAAAAGTAAATGTTTATAGATGGGATCCAACCAGTGGAGAGAATCCAAGAATAGACACATATGAAGTAGATATGGACAATTGTCCTTCTAAAGTTTTAGATATACTAAATAAAATTAAAAACGAAATTGATCCAACACTTGCATATAGAAGATCTTGTGCGCATGGAGTTTGTGGTTCTTGTGCAATGAATATGGGTGGAAAAAATGGTCTTGCATGTACTAAGCCACATGCAGAAATTAAGGGAGATATAGATATATACCCTTTGCCTCACTTAAAAGTAAAAAAAGATTTAATAGGAGACTTAAGTGGATTATATAAACAATACCAATCCATTGAACCTTGGTTAAAAAATAATTCAAAAAGTGAAACAACAGAAATTCATCAATCTCCAGAAGATAGAGCTAAACTTGATGGAGCTTATGAATGTATAATGTGTGCTTGTTGTTCTACTTCATGTCCTAGTTATTGGTGGAATGGCGATAAGTATTTAGGTCCTGCAGTTTTATTACAAGCTTATAGATGGATAATGGATAGCAGAGACGAAGATAGAAAGGAAAGACTTCAAAAGGTTGCAGATGAACTTAAGCTTTATAGATGCCATACGATTTTGAACTGCACTAACGCATGTCCAAAAGGATTAAATCCAGCAAAAGCTATTGCTGAGATAAAGAAAATGCTTGCAACCACATAATTACTTATTTAAATACATCCATGAATTTAATTGAGCATTTTATCGATGGTAAAATTGTTTCAGGTACATCTGATAGAAAAGGAAAAGTATTTAATCCCGCTATAGGCAAACAAGAGTCTGAGGTAAGACTTGGTACAAAACAAGATCTTGATTTAGCAGTACAAAAAGCAAAAAAAGCATTTGAAACATGGTCAAATGTAACTCCAATACAAAGAGCTAGAATAATATTTAAATACAAAGAAATAATTGAAAAAAATTCTGACTTGCTATCTAAGATGATTGTATCAGAACATGGAAAAGTTTATGAAGATGCCAAAGGTTCTCTCACAAGAGGTTTAGAGGTAGTTGAATTTGCATGTGGAATTCCACAAATGCTAAAAGGTGACTTTACAGAAAATGTAGGTACAAACATTGATAGCTGGTCTGTGAGACAGCCATTAGGTGTATGTGCAGGTATTACACCATTTAATTTTCCTGCTATGGTTCCAATGTGGATGTTTCCAATGGCAATAGCTTGCGGAAATACATTTGTATTAAAACCTTCTGAAAAAGATCCATCTTGTCCATTAAAACTTGCAGAGCTATTTAGTGAAGCTGGTTTACCAGATGGGGTTTTGAATGTTGTTAATGGAGATAAAGAAGTTGTAGATGCAATTTTGGAACATAAAGATATATCCGCAGTAAGTTTTGTTGGATCAACACCTATTGCTAAATACATTTATGAAAATGCAGCCAAAAATGAAAAACGTGTTCAAGCTCTTGGAGGAGCTAAAAATCATTGTGTTGTCATGCCAGATTGTGATTTAGATCAAGCAGTAAACGGTCTAATGGGTGCAGCATATGGGTCTGCAGGAGAAAGATGTATGGCTCAATCTGTTGCTGTTGCTGTTGGTAATGTAGGTGACAAACTAGTCGATGAATTATCTAAAAAAGTGGAAGCTTTAAAAATTGGACCAGGCATGGATAAGAATTCTGAAATGGGTCCTTTAGTAACAAAAGAGCATCTTGAAAGAGTAAGAGGTTATGTTGATTTAGGTATTAAAGAAGGAGCAGACCTTGTGGTTGATGGAAGAGATATCAAACTTCAAGGTTATGAAGACGGTTATTATATTGGTGGTTGCTTATTCGATAATGTTAAAAAAGATATGAGAATTTATAAAGAGGAGATATTTGGACCTGTATTATCTGTTGTCAGAGCTAAAGATTTTAACGAAGCATTAAATTTAATTAATGAACATGAGTTTGGTAATGGAACAAGTATTTATACAAGAGATGGAGATGCAGGAAGAACATTTGCAAATCAAATTAAAGTAGGAATGGTTGGAATTAATATCCCTATCCCTGTGCCAGTTGCTTTTCATAGTTTTGGTGGATGGAAGAGATCATTATTTGGAGATCAACATATGCACGGGCCAGAAGGAGTTAGATTTTATACTAAATTAAAAACGATCACTTCAAGATGGCCTTCAGGTGTTAGATCAGATCCTGAATTTATAATGCCAACAATGAAATAGTAAAATGTCAAAAATATCATTAATAGGAGCTGGACAAATAGGTGGAACTTTAGCACATTTAATTGGACTAAAGGAGCTTGTTGATGAAGTAGTATTATTTGATGTAGCAAGTGGAATTGCTAAAGGTAAAGCATTAGATATTGCACAGTCTTCATCCGTAGATGGATTTAATGTAAAATTTTCAGGTACTGATAATTATGAAGATATAAAAAATTCAGATGTAATCATTATTACAGCTGGTGTTCCAAGAAAACCAGGAATGAGTAGAGATGATTTATTAGGAATAAATTTAAAAATTATAAAACAGGTTGCTGAAGGTATAAAGCAGCATGCACCAAATGCCTTTGTTATATGTATTACAAATCCATTAGATGTAATGGTTATGGCTTTTCAAAAATTTTCTGGACTATCGCCTAACAAAGTTGTTGGAATGGCCGGAATATTAGACACATCGAGATTTAAACTGTTTTTATCTTTAGAGTTAAATGTGTCTGTTAGAGAAATTGAGGCAATGGTAATGGGGGGACATGGAGATATTATGGTTCCTCTACCAAGATTTACAAAAGTTTCAGGAAAACCATTATTAGATTTAGTCAAAGAAGGAAAAATATCAAAAGATAAATTAGAAAGTATAAATCAAAGAACTAGAGATGGAGGTGCTGAAATTGTTAAATATTTAGAAAAAGGTTCAGCATTTTATGCACCAGCAGCGTCAGGTGTTGAAATGGCAGAAGCATACTTAAAAGATAGCAAAAAAATGCTCCCTTGTGCTGCACATTTAAATGGACAATACGGAATAAGCAATATTTATGCTGGAGTGCCAGTAATTGTTGGAAAGAACGGTATAGAAAAAATCGAAGAAATTGAGCTAGATGAAAATGAAAAATCTGAGTTTAATAACTCAGTAGATGCTGTAAAAAAATTATGGGAAGCTGCATCCAAAATTGATCCTAGTTTAAATAACTAGTTAATGAATATTCACGAACACCAAGCAAAGAATATACTTAGAAAATATGGAGCTAAAGTTCCGGATGGAGTTTATGCTCTAGATGTAAATGAATTATTGGAAAAAGCTAAAAATCTTAAAACTGATAAATATGTGTTGAAAGCACAAATTCATGCTGGAGGCAGAGGTAAAGCTGGTGGAGTTAAAATAGTAAATGATTTAAAAAGTCTTGAAACAGAGGCAAAATCCTTGCTTGGAAAAAAATTAATCACTCATCAGACAGGACCTAGCGGAAAAATTGTTAAAAGATTATATGTCGAAGTTTCATCTAACATTGATAAAGAATTTTATTTGTCTTGTGTTGTAGATCGTGCGAGCTCAAAGATAGCTTTTATCTCAAGTGATCAAGGGGGTATGGATATAGAAGAAGTCGCAATCAAATCTCCTGAGAAAATTTTAACAACAAAAGTAGATTTAGATAACGAAATATCTGATGAAAATTGTAATAAAATAATAAGTATTTTTAATCTAGATGAAGAAACAAAAGAACAAGGAATTAGTCTAATTAAGTCCATATACAAATTATTTATAGAAACCGATGCTAATTTAATCGAAATTAATCCTTTAATTTTAACAAAAGAAAAAGAGTTGATTTGTTTAGATGCAAAAATGAATTTTGATGGAAATGCTTTATTCAGACATCCAGAGCTAATTGAGTTGAGAGACCTCAATGAAGAAGAAGAAACAGAGATAGAAGCTAGCAAGCATGATTTAGCGTATATTAAACTTGATGGAACAATTGGATGCATGGTTAATGGAGCTGGGCTTGCAATGGCAACTATGGACATAATTAAATTATATGGAAAGGAACCAGCAAATTTTTTAGATGTTGGTGGTGGGGCTTCTAAAGAAAAAGTGGCAGCTGCTTTTAAAATAATTTTATCAGATAAAAATGTTAAAGGAATATTGATTAATATTTTTGGCGGAATAATGAGATGTGATGTTCTTGCCCAAGGTGTTGTGGATGCAGCAAAAGAAATAAAAATGAATGTTCCTTTAGTTGTAAGATTGGCCGGAACAAATTTTGAAGAGGGAAAAAAAATACTTGATAATTCAGGTCTTGAGTTAATTTCTGCTTCTGATTTATCAGATGCTGCTAAAAAAATTGTAGAGGCTATTAAATAAATGTCAGTTTTAGTTAATAAAAACACAAAGTTAATTTGCCAAGGTTTTACGGGTAGTCACGGAACTTTTCATTCAGAGCAAGCAATTAAATATGGAACAAATTTAGTCGGAGGAGTTACACCAAAAAAAGGTGGTCAAACTCATCTAGATAGACCAGTATTTAATACAGTAAAGGAAGCAGTCGATGAAACTGGTGCCAACGCAACTATGATTTATGTTCCTGCGAAATTTGCATCCGCAGCAATCATAGAGGCCATTGAAGCTAACTTAGAATTAATCGTTTGTATCACTGAGGGTATACCAGTTCTTGATATGATTAAGGTCAAAAAAAAGTTACTTAATTCAAAATCAAGATTAATAGGTCCCAATTGTCCAGGGATAATTACACCTGATGAATGCAAGATCGGAATAATGCCAGGAAATATACATAAAAAGGGTTCTGTTGGTATTGTATCAAGATCTGGAACTTTGACCTATGAGGCTGTCGCACAAACTACAGAGAATGATTTGGGGCAATCAACATGTATAGGTATAGGTGGTGATCCAATAAATGGTACGAACTTCATTGATTGTTTAGATTTATTTTTAAAGGATGAGGAAACTAAATCAATTTTAATGATTGGTGAAATAGGAGGATCAGCTGAAGAAGAAGCAGCTGAATTTGTAAAAAATCATGAAATAAAAAAACCCATGGTTGGTTTTATTGCAGGTGTTACAGCACCACCGGGTAGAAGAATGGGACATGCAGGCGCCATAATATCAGGTGGCAAAGGTGGAGCCAAAGATAAGATCAAAAAAATGGAAGATTGTGGTATAGAAGTTGCCACATCCCCTTCAGAAATTGGAAAAACATTGTTAAATAAATTGTCCAATTGAAAACAAAATTTAGTATTATATTAAAATAAAATGAGCTCTCCTAAAAATCTGGAATATAAAAAAACATCATTTCTAAATAAAGCGAATAGTGCATTTATTGAGGAAATGTATGTAAAATTTATAAATAAAGATCCATCTCTATCTGAAAGTTGGATTGAATATTTCTCAGGTGTAGATGAGGATATGAAGATATTAGTCGATGAGATAAATGGACCGTCGTGGAAACCTTTCTCAAAAAAAATTAATATAGAAGATGTTGAGAAAACAGCTAAAGAAAATGAAAAAAACAAAGATAATTCTAGCAAGTTTAATTTCCAAGTAATTGCAAATTCAAATAAAAATTCAATAAGTGCCGTAGCCTTGATAAGAGCTTATCGCTTAAGGGGACATCTATTATCAAAATTAGATCCTTTAGAATTGATGAAGTCAGAATATTTAGACGAATTACATCCTGAGTACTATGGTTTTAAAAAAGAAGATTATGACAAAGAAATTTTTCTAAACGGAATAATAAATAAAAAAAGTGCAAATATTAGAGAAATACTTAAGTTTTTAAAAAAAACTTATTGTGGTCCCATAGGTTATGAATACATGCATATTTCAAATCCAACTGAGAGAATGTGGTTTAGAGATAGAGTTGAAAAAGACGAGAATGCACTCAAGTTTACAAAAAATGGAAAGCAAGCAATTTTAAATAAATTAATACAAGCAGAGGGATTTGAAAAATTTTTAAACACAAAATATGTTGGTACTAAAAGATTTGGTTTAGATGGTGGAGAAAGTTTAATACCTGCTCTTGAGCAAATTATAAAAATCGGAGGACAATCTAAAATAAAAGAAGTTAAAATAGGAATGTCACATAGAGGAAGACTAAATGTCTTAGCAAACGTTTTACAAAAGTCTTATAAAAGAATTTTTAATGAATTTGCTGGTGAAATGGATGGTTCAGAAGATGGTGCTGGAGATGTCAAATACCATTTAGGAGCCTCATCTGATAGAGAATTTGATGGAAATCCTGTACACGTTAGTTTAACAGATAATCCTTCTCATTTAGAGGCAGTTAATCCTGTTGTTCTTGGCCAAACTAGAGCTAAACAATTTTTTCACAAAGACAAAGAAAGAAATAAAGTTATACCAATATTAATTCATGGCGATGCTGCATTTGCAGGGCAAGGAATAGTAGCAGAGTGTTTCGCGATGTCTGGACTTCCTGGTCATAACACTGGAGGGACAATCCATATTATTGTTAACAACCAAATTGGATTTACAACAAGTCCTAGATTTGCGCGATCTTCCCCTTATCCTTCTGACGTAGGTAAAATGGTTGATGCGCCAATAATCCATGTTAATGGAGATGATCCCGAGGCAGTTGTTTACGCAACTAGAATAGCAACTGAGTTTAGATTAAAATTTAATAGAGATGTTGTAATTGATTTAATATGTTACAGAAGATTTGGACATAATGAGGGAGATGAGCCATCTTTCACCCAACCACTTATGTACAAAAAAATTAGATCTCATCCATCTACAATTAAAATTTATGGTGAAAAGCTCGTGAATGAAGGACTTTTTACGAAACAAGATTTAGATCAACAAATTATTGATTTTAAAAATTTATTAGATGATCAATTTAAAAATGCGAAAGATTATAAACCTAAAATTAGGTGGTTTGAGGGAACTTGGTCGAGATATAAACCCGAAAGAGGTAAAGATAAAAGAGGTGTAACTGGATCAGATTTGAAAATTTTAAATAATATTTCTGACAGAATACATTTTTTTCCAACTGATAAAAATATTCACAAAACCATAACAAAAATTATGGAAAATAGAAAAAAAACTATTAATGAAGGCTCAGGAATTGATTGGGCAACAGCTGAGTCTTTAGCATTTGGTTCATTATTAGTTGAAGGTTATCCAGTAAGGTTAGTAGGTCAGGACTCAGGCAGAGGTACCTTTAGTCAAAGACACTCAGTTTTAAGAAATCAAATTGATAATTCAAGGTACATACCTTTAAACAATATATCTAGTAACCAAAAAAATTTTGAAATTGTAGATAGTTTTTTATCTGAACTTGCAGTTTTAGGATTTGAATATGGATACAGTTTAGTAGAACCGAATACATTGACAATTTGGGAAGCTCAATTTGGAGATTTTGCAAATGGTGCACAAGTAATTATTGATCAATTTATATCATCTGGTGAAAGAAAGTGGAAAAGAGCATCAGGACTGGTTATGTTATTACCCCATGGTTATGAAGGACAAGGTCCAGAGCACTCTTCTGCGAGATTAGAGAGATTTTTACAATTATGTGCAAATGATAATTTACAAGTTATGAATTGTACTACACCTGCAAATTATTTTCATGCTTTAAGAAGACAGATGCACCGTGATTTTAGAAAACCTTTAATTATAATGACACCTAAGTCACTTTTAAGAAATAAATATTGTGTATCAAATTTAGAAGATTTTAGTAAAAAAAATTCTTTTCATAGAGTGCTATGGGATCATGCTAGAGATGCTAAGCAAAAAGGTTTTATTAAGTTAAAAGAAGATAAAAAAATTAGAAAAGTAATATTATGCTCTGGAAAAATTTATTTTGATCTTCTCGCGGCAAGAGAGAAACTAAAAATCAATGATGTGATTTTGTATAGAATTGAACAACTATATCCTTTCCCTGCAAAAAGTTTGGTTAAAGAGCTAAAACCATTTGCAAAAAATTCAAAATTTTATTGGTGCCAAGAGGAGCCCAAAAATATGGGTGCTTGGTTTGCTGTTAGAGATTATATACAATGGACATTAGAGACTATTAAGGCTAAAAACAATGCAATTTCTTACATTGGAAGAAGTCCAGATGCTACACCTGCTACAGGTTATGCAAGAAGACATAATTCTGAACAACAAGAAATTATAAATAAAGTATTTGAATAAATGAGTGAAAAAATATTAGTTCCAGTTTTGGGAGAAAGTATTACAGAGGCTACGGTCACGAAATGGTTAAAGAAAAAGGGTGATAACGTAGTTGCTGATGAAGCTGTAGTAGAATTAGAAACTGACAAAGTAAACTTAGAAGTTCCTGCACCTGCGAGTGGTGTTATATCAGAGATCAACTCAAAAGATGGTGATACAGTCGAAGTTGGAACTGTATTAGGAATGATTTCAGAAGGTGGTGCTCTTAAAGAAGAAAAGGAAGCTGAGCCGGTTAAAGGAAACGTTGAAAAAAATAATGTAATAAATTTAGAAATCGAAAAGAAAAAAGATACAAAAAAAACTCAAGAACCTTTATTGCTTGACGAAGAACCATTGGTATTAACTGATGAAGTTAAAGAAACCAAGCCTATTAAACAAAATAAAACACTTTCTCCTGCTGTAAGAAAAATGGTTGTTGAAAATAAAATTAATTTAGATGAAGTAAAAGGGACAGGTAAAGATGGTAGAATTTTAAAAGGTGATTTAATAAGTTTAATGGGAGCTAACCCTCAACCTAACGAAAGAAAAATTCAATATGGTGAAGAAGAACGAATTAAAATGTCAAGATTAAGACAAACGATTGCTAAACGTTTAAAAGAGGCTCAAAATAATGCAGCTATGCTTACAACGTTTAATGAGGTTGATATGTCAAATATAATTTCAATGAGAAAAAATAACCAGGAAGATTTCCAAAATAGTTATGGAATTAAACTTGGCTTCATGTCCTTTTTTGTGAAAGCTTGTATAGTAGGATTAAAATTATTTCCTGCAATAAATGCTGAAGTTGAAAATGATGAAATGGTTTACAAAAATTATTATAATGTGAGCTTTGCAGTAGGAACTGAAAAAGGATTAGTAGTTCCAGTATTAAAAAATGCTGATGAAATGTCTTTTGCTGACATTGAAAAAAACATAAAAGATCTGTCAGACAAAGCAAAAAATGGCAGTCTTACCATAGAGGATCTTCAAGGGGGAACGTTTACAATTAGCAACGGAGGTGTTTATGGATCAATGTTATCTACTCCTATTTTAAACCCTCCACAATCAGCAGTTCTTGGAATGCATAATATTGTTGAAAGACCTGTTGTTGTTGATGGTGAGATAAAAGCTAGACCTGTAATGTTTTTAGCATTGTCTTATGATCATAGAATAATTGATGGAAAAGAATCTGTGAGTTTTTTAAAAACTGTTAAAGAAAACTTAGAAGATCCAAGAAGGTTATTTTTAAATTTATAATATGTCAGAAAAATTTGATGTTACAGTAATTGGTGGTGGTCCTGGTGGTTATGTTTGTGCAATTAGATTGTCTCAACTTGGACTTAAAACAGCATGCATAGAGTCTAGAGGATCTCTAGGAGGGACATGTTTAAATATTGGATGCATCCCATCAAAAAGTTTACTTAATTTATCTGAAAAATTTCACAGTGCTAAAAATTTTGAAAAAATTGGAATCGAGACTGGAGAAATAAAACTCAATTTAGATAAAATGATGAAAAATAAAGACAAAGCTGTAACAGTTTTGACTAAAGGAGTTGAATTTTTATTCAAAAAAAACAAGGTCACTTATTTTAAAGGCAAAGGTTCATTTGAGAACGAGAATTCAATAAAAATTGAAGGCTTGGAAGGCACTAAAATAATTCAAACTGATAAAACAATAATCAGTACAGGATCAGAGCCAGTTTCATTGCCTGGAGTAGATTTTGATGAAGAGAGAATTCTTTCTTCAACTGGAGCCCTATCTATTCCCAAACTCCCAAATAAAATGATTGTTGTTGGTGGAGGATATATAGGGTTGGAAATGGGATCAGTTTGGTCAAGACTTGGCACTGAAGTCACAGTCGTTGAATTTTTAGATCATATCACGCCTGGAATGGATCGAGATATTTCAAATGAATTTATGAAAATATTAAAGAAACAAGGTATAAAATTCAACCTTAATACTAAAGTTGATAAAATAACTAAAAACTCTAATGGTGTGACGGTTGAGACTTCACAAAATGATGGCCAAAAAGTTAAACATGATGTTGATGTTGTTTTAATTTCTGTAGGAAGAAGACCTTATACTAAAAACTTAAATTTAGATAAAGTCGGTGTAAAGTTAGATGAAAAAGGAAGAGTTAAAGTAAATAAAAATTTTGAAACGAATGTTAAAAATATTTATGCAATAGGCGATGTTATTGATGGCCCAATGTTAGCCCATAAAGCTGAAGAGGAAGGAATTGCTGTTGCAGAATTAATAGCAGGTCAATCAGGTCATGTTAATTATGATATTATTCCTGGAGTTGTTTATACATCTCCCGAAGTCGCTTATGTTGGCAAAAGCGAAGAGCAATTAAAAAAAGAAAACATAGGGTACAAAATTGGTAAATTTCCTTTTATGGCAAATTCAAGAGCCAAAGCAATTGATGAGCCAGAGGGTTTTGTAAAAATTTTGGCAGACCAATCAACTGATAAAGTGCTTGGTGTACATATTATTGGTCCTCATGCAGGAGAAATGATAGCTGAGATGGCTGTCGCAATGGAATTTGGAGCTAGTTCCGAAGATATTGCAAGAACATGTCACGCACACCCAACATTTTCTGAAGCTATAAAAGAAGCAGCATTATCAGTAGATAAAAGACAAATTCACTCTTAATAATTATTTTTCTACATTAAATAAAGCAAATCTTTTAAATTTTTCTTCAAGTTTTATTTTATTATTATTTGCAAAGTCTTTTATTGCTTTTTCAACACTTTCAATTTTTGTAATACCTGCAAAATCATCACAAACAATTCTAGAATTATTTTTCATGTTGTCATAAAGTTTCTGTAAATCACTTAAAACTGTATCGTAACTATGGCCTCCATCTAAAAATACGAAATCAATTTCACTTAAAGGAACTTTTTCTAAAGTCACCCTTGTGTCTCCTTCTATTAGCTCAATATTTTGCGAAAATTTCTTTAAAAAATTTTGAACAGATATCTTTGAATTTAAATTTTCTTTTTTTATAAAATTATAATAGATAGTTTTAAGTGGATTCGAAAACTTTTGATTTTCAAGAAATTTAGGTTCGATCTCATCTACACTTGATGTTTTAGTAGATCCAAATAAATCTAATCCGTAATATCTAAAATCACTACCAAAATTTGTCTTTAATAATTCACATATATTTCTTGATGTAACACCACAAAAAACACCAATTTCTAATACATTTTTTGGCTTATATTCCTCAACTAAACTCAAAAAATTATCCCCATAAGGTTTTTTTAAACCTGATTTTCTCCAGTAATAATTATATTTCATTTGATCTATTTATATATTTTTAAGATATAAAAAAACTAAAATTAAATATTTATGAAATATCCAGTATTGTTGCCAAATATATTTGATTATCCTTTTACCTATGAAAGTAATATTAAATTAAAAGCAGGAGATTATGTAAAAGTTCCATTTGGTAAGAAAAATATTATTGGTGTAATTTGGGATTTTTTTGAAGAAAAGAATAATAAGGAATTTAAATTAAAATCTATAATTGAAAAAATTCAAATTGAACCACTAAGTAAAAAGACAATGAATTTTCTAAAGTGGTTTTCTAATTACAATCTTGTACCCCTAGGAATGTGTTTAAAACTACATTTGATTAATGACGAAAATTTAAAAATAAAAAATGACAGCGATCTATTAAAATATGCTCTGTCAAGCAAAAAAGAAAGTTATCAACTTTCTGAAGAGCAAGATAAGGCTTATAAAGAGTTGTCTAAAAATGATAGCAGTTTTAGAGTTCATTTACTGCAAGGTACAACCGGTTCAGGAAAAACAATAGTTTATTTTAAAGCTATTGAAAAAATTATAAATATAGGATTGCAAGCTCTAATTTTATTACCAGAAATAGGACTAACAAATGAATTTGAAAAAAAATTTAAATCTTATTTTGGATTCGAAGCTGCAGTTTGGCATTCAAAAGTCAGCCCAAAAAAAAGAAAAATTATATGGAATGGATTATCAGCAGGAAAAATTAAAGTAGTACTTGGAGCAAGATCATCCTTATTTCTGCCATTCAAAAAATTAGGTTTGATAACTGTAGATGAAGAGCACGATCAATCTTATAAACAAGATGAAGGAATTATCTATAATGCTAGAGATATGGCAATATCAAGAGCTAAACACGAAAATATTCCAATAAATTTAGTAACTGCAGTTCCATCAATCGAAACATACGAAAATATTAAAATTAAAAAATATAATTACTCAAGATTACTTAATCGATATAAAGGTGCAAATTTACCCAAACACCACGTTATCGATCTTTATCAAAATCAACTAGCAACCAAAAGTTCTATATCTCTCAAAACTCTTGAAAAAGTAAAAGAACATTTAAAAAAA
The DNA here is from genome assembly GCA_902615045.1 of uncultured Pelagibacteraceae bacterium. GTDB lineage: Bacteria > Pseudomonadota > Alphaproteobacteria > Pelagibacterales > Pelagibacteraceae > Pelagibacter. The sequence goes on from CACMNP010000001.1 coordinate 254,363, forward strand.
AAGGATCAAGTTCTTTTTTTCATAAATAGAAGAGGTTTTGCACCCTATGTTTTATGTAAAAAATGTTTAAATGTTTTTACATGCCCAAGGTGTTCTATAAATTTAGTATTTCACAAAAATAAAAAAATTCTTTTGTGCCATTACTGTGGATATAATTCAAAATTAAATAGAAATTGCAAAAAAGGAAATGTTTGTGAGTTTGTATTTAGTGGACCTGGGGTAGAAAAAATTGCAGAGGAAGTTAAAAACCTTTTTCCTAACAAAAAAACAATAATTTTTTCTAGCGACACAATGAATAAAGCATCTGGCAAAGATAAATTGAATAAAATTATATCTGGTGAAATAGATATTCTTGTAGGCACTCAGTTAATATCAAAAGGATTTCACTTTCCAAAATTGAATTGTATTGTTGTATTAGATATTGATTTAACTTCTCAAGGACACGATCTTAGGAGCACTGAAAAAAATTTACAACTTTACCACCAGTTATCAGGAAGAGCAGGTAGAACTGGCAAACCAGCTAATATTTATTTCCAAACATATAATTTAAAACCGGAAGTTATAAATCAAATTACAAATGAAGATCCTTTTAAATTTCTAGAAAATGAATTAAATTTAAGAAAGAGGAATAATCTACCACCCTACGAAAGATTTATCGCTTTAATCTTATCTTCATCAAATGAAAAAAAACTTGATATAGATGCCGTAAAACTTAAAAATATTTTATCAAAATCTATAGATGCAAAAATTTTAGGACCAGTAAATGCTCCAATATATAGAATTAATCAAAAATTCAGAAATAGACTATTAATAAGGGCAAAAAAAACATCTAATGTTCAGAAAAAATTGAAAGATGTATTGAAAGATTTTAAACTCTCCAAAGGAATGAAACTTTCAGTTGATGTTGACCCTATCAGCTTCAATTAGCCCATTAAATCTTACCATTTTTCACAATCTGAGCCTTGAAGACTGATAATTCGTATGTTATCTAAGCGAAATTTTAAACATCTTCACAATTGAGAGTATAAATTGAGCGAAAATAAAATATCAATAACCTCTAATAACAGTTATGCCCAAGCATTATTTGAGCTGGCTAACGAAGATAAATCTCTGGCAAAAGTAGAGGAACAAGTCGTTGCAATTAGTAGACTCATAAATGAAAGTGAAGAATTTAGATATTTAATCAAAAACCCTACGACTAGTATTGAGGATTTAACTAAAGTTATTGAAACAATTTCTGAAAAAAACAATTTTGATAATCTTTTAAAAAGATTTCTAGTTTTTTTAATTCAAAAAAGAAGATTTTTTTATTTAGAAAAAATTTTAAGTGACTTTATAGAGGTATGTTCGAAAGCTAGAGGTGAAATAAAAGCAGAGCTTTTTTCAGCTAAAGAACTTAATGAAACAGATATTTCTAAAATTAAAGAAGAGCTATCTCAAAACTTTGGAGCAAAGATACAGTTAAATTATAAATTTGACCCAAGTTTAATTGGTGGCTTGGTATTAAAAGTGGGAAGTACAATGGTAGATAATTCTATTAAAAATAAACTGCAACAAATTCAAAAACAAATGATAGAGGCATAAATGGAAATAAATCCTTCAGAAGTAACAAAAATATTAAAAGAACAGATAAAAAAACTTGGCGATAGAGCTGAGGTTTCAGAGGTCGGACAAGTATTATCTGTTGGAGATGGAATTGCAAGAATTTATGGCTTGGATAATGTTCAAGCAGGAGAAATGGTTGAGTTTTCTGATGGCTCTAAAGGAATGGCATTAAACTTAGAGAGTGACAACGTTGGTGTTGTTATATTTGGCGATGATAGAGAAATTAAAGAGGGTGATACTGTAAAAAGAACTGGTGCGATTGTTGATGTACCAGTTGGAAAACAACTTTTAGGAAGAGTTGTTGATGGATTAGGAAATCCAATTGATGGAAAAGGAGCTTTAGATAAAAGTTTAGAAAGAAAAAGAGTTGAAGTTAAAGCTCCAGGAATTATTCCACGACAATCAGTTGGAGAACCAATGCAAACAGGTTTAAAAGCAATTGATAGCTTAATTCCTGTTGGAAGAGGGCAAAGAGAACTTATAATTGGAGATCGTCAAACTGGTAAAACCGCAGTAGCTATCGATACAATTATCAATCAAAAGAAAATTAATGAGTCAGACGACGAAAGTAAAAAACTTTATTGTATATATGTTGCAATTGGACAAAAAAGATCAACTGTTGCTCAGATTGTAAAAACTTTAGAGGACGCTGGCGCAATGGAATATACGACTATAGTTTCCGCAACAGCCTCAGACTCTGCGCCTCTTCAGTTTTTAGCTCCTTACACAGGATGTACTATGGGAGAATATTTTAGAGATAATGGAATGCATGCTCTAATTATTTACGATGATTTATCTAAGCAAGCAGTTGCATATAGACAAATGTCATTATTATTAAGAAGACCACCGGGGCGTGAAGCATACCCAGGAGATGTGTTTTATTTACATAGTAGATTATTAGAAAGAGCTGCTAAATTAAGTGATGAAAATGGCGGAGGTTCTTTAACTGCGCTACCAATTATTGAAACACAAGCAGGCGATGTCTCTGCATACATTCCAACAAATGTAATATCTATTACAGATGGGCAAATATTTTTAGAAACTGAACTATTCAATCAAGGAATCAGACCAGCAGTAAACGTTGGATTATCCGTATCTAGAGTTGGATCAGCTGCACAAACTAAAGCTATGAAATCTGTAGCTGGATCAATTAAATTAGAGTTAGCTCAATACAGAGAAATGGCAGCTTTTGCTCAATTTGGATCTGATTTAGATGCATCTACACAAAAACTTTTAAATAGAGGTTCGAAGTTAACTGAACTTTTAAAACAAGGACAATATTCTCCCATGACAGTTGCAGAACAAGTTATATCAATTTTCTGTGGTGTAAAAGGTTATTTGGATGATATTGAACTTAAAGATGTAGCCGACTTTGAAAATAAAGTTCTACAAAAGTGTAAATCTGATAAGCCTGAGATTATGGAGTCTATTGGCAAAACTGGGAAGATTGAGGAAGACATTGAAAAACAATTAGTAGAATTAATTAAAGGAATTAAATAATTATAAATGCCAAGTTTAGACGATCTCAGAAAAAGAATTACGAGTGTTAAATCAACTCAGAAAATAACAAAAGCTATGAAAATGGTGGCTGCAGCTAAGTTGAGAAAAGCACAAGAGAATGCTGAAAAAGGCAGACCTTATTCAGAAAAAATGAACAATGTAATTTTAAATCTTTCAAAAAGTATAACAGATAAAGAAAATGCTCCCAAATTACTGGTTGGGACAGGTGAAGAGAAAGTTCATTTATGTATTGTTCTTACTGCTGATAGAGGCTTATGTGGAGGTTTTAACACTAACATTATTAAAAAAGCAAAAAGTTATTTCGAAAAAATAATATCTGAAAATAAAACTTTAAAAATTATTACTGTTGGATCTAAAGGATATGATCAACTAAAAAGACAGTATAAAAGTTATATTGTAGAGAACATTTCTTTCAAAGAGTCAAAAAATATAAATTACTTTGATGCAGATAAAGTAGGAAAAATTATAATTGAAAAATTTGAAAAAAATGAATTTGATGTTTGCGCAATATTTTACAATAAATTTAAAAATGTAATTACACAAATTCCACAAGAACAACAAATAGTTCCACTTAATGAAGACAAAGATGATAAAGATGACACTGGTAATGATAATGACTATGAGTTTGAACCAGATGAAGATGAGATTTTAAGTAATTTATTGCCGAAAAATATTTCAACGCAAATATTTAAAGCAATGTTAGAGAATTCTGCCAGTGAGCAAGGTTCGAGGATGACAGCAATGGATAATGCAACCAGAAACGCAGGCGAATTGGTTGATAGGCTTACAATTGAGTATAATAGAAGCCGTCAAGCAGCAATAACAAAAGAGTTAATTGAAATTATATCAGGAGCAGAAAGTTTATAATTATGAGCAAAAAAGGAAACATAACACAAGTAATTGGTGCAGTCGTTGACGTAAAATTTGATGGAGAACTGCCAGAAATATTAACAGCCTTAGAGTGTGATAATGGAGGTAATAGATTAGTTTTAGAAGTTGCGCAGCACCTTGGAGAGTCAAGTGTTAGAACCATTGCTATGGATAGTACAGAGGGACTCAAAAGGGGTGATGAAGTAAAAGATACAGGCGCTCCAATTCAAGTTCCAGTAGGTCCTGAAACATTAGGACGAATTGTAAACGTTATTGGTGAACCAATCGATGAGAAAGGACAAATTTCTACTAAAGAAAATTGGCCTATACACCGACAAGCTCCTTCTTTTAATGATCAGTCTACAGAAACAGAAATTTTAGTAACTGGAATAAAGGTAATCGACTTATTAGCACCTTATGCCAAAGGTGGAAAAATTGGATTGTTCGGTGGAGCAGGAGTTGGAAAAACAGTAATTATAATGGAACTTATAAATAATATAGCTAAGGCCCACGGTGGATTTTCAGTATTCGCTGGAGTGGGAGAGAGAACTAGAGAAGGGAACGATTTATATCACGAAATGATCGAGTCAGGAGTGATCAAGCCAGAGGGAACTGGATCTAAAGCAGCATTAGTTTATGGACAAATGAATGAGCCTCCTGGAGCTAGAGCTAGAGTAGCTTTAACTGGTCTTACTGTGGCAGAGTATTTCAGGGATCAAGAGGGTCAAGATGTTCTGTTCTTTGTTGATAACATTTTTAGATTTACTCAGGCAGGTTCAGAAGTATCAGCTCTTCTAGGAAGAATTCCTTCAGCAGTTGGTTATCAGCCTACTCTTGCAACAGATATGGGAAACCTGCAAGAAAGAATTACAACAACTAATAAAGGATCAATTACATCTGTTCAGGCAATTTATGTACCTGCAGATGATTTAACAGATCCAGCTCCAGCAACTTCTTTTTCACACTTAGATGCAACGACTGTACTCTCAAGACAAATTGCTGAATTAGGTATTTACCCGGCTGTTGACCCTTTGGATTCTACTTCTAGAATTTTAGATCCAAGAGTTGTTGGTGATGAACACTATCGAGTAGCAAGATCTGTTCAGAAAATTTTACAAACATACAAATCTTTGCAAGATATTATTGCAATTCTAGGAATGGATGAGCTATCAGAGGATGATAAACTAACCGTTGCTAGAGCTAGAAAAATTCAAAGATTTTTATCACAACCTTTCTTTGTGGCCGAAGTATTTACAGGATCTCCAGGTAAACTTGTAGATTTAGAGTCAACAATTAAAGGGTTTGACGCAATATGCAAAGGAGAATATGACCATCTTCCTGAAGCTGCTTTTTATATGGTTGGCACAATAGAAGAAGCAATAGAAAAAGCTGAAAAAATGGCAAAAGATGCAGCTGCTTAATGAGTAATCTCTTTAATATAGATATTGTAAATCCAGAACAATCTTTTCTTTCTAAAGACAATGTATTTGAGGTTGTAATACCTGCTGTAGAAGGAGAGATTGGTATTCTTAAAGACCATATTCCAATTATCTCTTTTTTAAAACCAGGTATAATCAGAGTATTCTCTGAGTCTGAGGAACAAAGTTTCTATATTGAAGATGGTATTGTCGAATTTAAAGACAATACATTATCTGTATTAACTAGTTCAATTTTTGATTTAAAAGATGCTGATAAAAATTTTGTATCTGAGTCGATAAGCAGTGCTGAAGCAGAATTATCAAAAGATAATATTGATGATCAAAAAAGATTTCTTTTAAACCACAAAGTCGAAGTTTTAAAATCTATAAGTATTAATTAACTACTTTTTCTAGTTCTTTTTGAATTTCTTGGTAAACATGAAGTTTAAAATCTACAACTTTAGTTGTTAAATCTTTAATATCTATCCATTTCCAATCTAAAAATTCAGGATGTTTAGTTTTAATGTTAATCTCATTTTCCTCTCCATTAAACTTTACAATAAACCACTTTTGCTTTTGGCCTTTATATTTTCCTTTCCAAATAATTCCTAAAAGGCGATCAGGAAGATCGTAAGTTGTGTATTTACTTATTTCTTTAACTAGTTCTACTGACTTTATGCTTGTTTCTTCTTTAAGTTCCCTCAACGCTGCATCAAAATAATTTTCACCTTCATCAATACCGCCCTGAGGCATCTGCCAAAAATCAGAAGGATTATCAATTCTTTTTGCAACAAATATCTTGTTTTCTTTATTTAGGACTGCGATACCAACACCATTTCTTAATGGAAGTTTTTGAAATTTTTCTTTCATTCTTAACCATTTAATAATTTAAGAGCAAATTCCAACTGGTTATCAGTATCTGTATTTATTCTAAATTCATCTGAACCTTCAGCAATAACTATATCTGGATTTACACCTACTCTTGAAATCGATTTACCCGATGGGAGATAGTATTTAGAAACAGTAAGTCTTATGGCACCTTCATTTTCTAAAGGAATAATTGATTGGACTGACCCTTTTCCATATGTACTCTCTCCTACTAATATCGCTCTTTTGTGATCTTGTAGTGCTCCTGCAACAATTTCAGATGCTGATGCAGACCCATAATTAATCAAAATAACCATTGTTTCTCCATCAATAATATCTCCTTTTTTTGCAAACCATTTTCTATTTTCATACTTCCTTTTACTTTTTGTAGAAACTATTTCTCCATTTTCTAAAAAATAATCTGAAATTTTTATTGCTTGAGATAACAATCCACCAGGATTATTTCTTAAATCTAATATGTAATTTTTAATTTTCTTATTTTTCTTAAATTCTTTGATTTTATTTTTTATTTGTTTACTACTATTCTCATTGAATGATGTTAATCTTATATAAGCTGTTTGATCATCTTTAATTTCTGACTTTACAGATGCAACTTGTATTATTTCTCTCGTAATTGTAAATATAAGTGCTTTTCTTTCTCCCCTTCTTCTAACAGTAATCTCTATATCAGATCCAACTGGGCCTCTCATTAATTCTACAGCTTCAGAAAGAGTTTTTCCTTGAACTTGAACATCATCAATTTTAACGATGTAATCTCCGGCTTTGACACCAACCTCCTCAGCTGGCGAGTTATCAATTGGAGAAATTACTTTTACGACACCAGCCTCCATACTGACTTCAATGCCCAATCCTCCAAATTCTCCGCTAGTCTCAGTTTGCATATTTTTAAACGAGTCCGGAGACATATATGCTGAATAAGGATCCAAAGATTGTAAAACGCCGTTTATAGCAGCATCCATTGCTTCACTCTGGTTTACTTCATCAACATATTCTTTATTAATTTTATCTAAGACTTCGCTGAATAAATCAATTTTTTTGTAAATATCGTTTTCATTACTCAAAATTGGATTTGTAAATATGAAAAAAAATAATGAAGCTATAAAGTATACTTTTTTCATATGATCAGTTTTTCTTTAGGAATTAATTCTGACCACATTTTTTCTAATTCGTAAAATTTTCTTTTTTCAGGATTAAAAATATGAACTATTAAGTCTATTCCATCTACAAGCTTCCAATCATTGCTATCTTTTCCTTCAATTTTACAATTATTCACACCATTAATTTTTAATTTTTCAAAAACTTGTTCAGATAAAGCTTGAATATGTCTTGATGATGTACCACTAGCTATAATCATGAAGTCCGCAACTGATGACTTTCCTTCGAGATCTATTGAAACTATGTCTAAGGCTTTATTAATATCAAGCGTTTTGATTATTTCATCTTTAAGAGCTGATATTTTTTCCATTAATTAAATTAAGAGTATCAAATTTTTCTTAATTGAGAAGATGAAATATTGACTTTATTAAACTTTATAAATTCAACTGTTTTTTTATTATATTTCTTAAATGATTTAGATCTAAAAGCCTTTGATTTGTATCCATTTCGATCAAATACCAATATTTTGCACATTTTAGTTATTGAATTGTACCCTTTCCATTTATGAAAATTTATTAGGTTATCTGCCCCCATTAAAAAAAATATTTCTGAATGTTTAAATTTTTTTTTTAAATATTTAATTAAATCTACCGTACGATTAGATTTTATTATTTCTTCGAAACATTTAACTTTTATAAATTTATTATTTTTATTAATTTTTTTTGCATAAGCTGTTCTTTTATATAGATCATTTGGATTATTTTTTTTAAATGGATTTTGTTTTGTTATAGCCCATATAACTTGGTTCAAATTATAATTTTTTTTTGCTAATTTAGAAATTCTTATATGACCAACATGTGCTGGATCAAACGATCCACCGAGTATACCAATCTTTTTATTTTCTAATTTGCCCTGAACCATAAACTTCATATTTATAACTTACTAACTGATTTAGACCAACAGGACCTCTTGGTGGCAAGGTGTTTGTTGAAATTCCAACCTCTCCACCAAAACCAAATTCTCCTCCGTCAGCAAATTGTGTTGATGAATTTTGAATAGCAATAGAGCTTTTTACATTTTTAATAAAGAATTTTGCTGTATTTTTGTTTTTGGTTACTATTGCATCTGTATGCATAGTTCCGTATTTGTTGATATGGGCAACTGCTTCTTTGACATCATTCACTAATTTAACCGAAATAATCGGTGAAAGATGTTCTTTTGACCAAGTATTATTATTTGTAGGATATGTTTTGCCTTTAAATAATTTACTTATTTTTCTATCAGCTAAAATTTTACAACCACTTTCAGCTAGTGAATTTAAAATTAAATTTACTGATTTTGATTTACTTTTATGTATTAAGAGAGTTTCAGTTGCACCACATATACTAGTATTTCTCAACTTAGCATTTAATACTATTTTGTTTGCCATATTATCTTCTGCCTCTTTATCAATATATGTATGACAAATTCCTTCCAAATGACCAATAACTGGCACCTTTGAAAGTTGTTTAACTTTTTTTACTAAATTTTTTCCACCTCGTGGTATTACAACATCAATAGAGTTTTCCATTTTTGATAATAAATAATCTACGAGTTTTCTGCTTTTATTGTTTATAAACTGGACGTAATTTTCGTTTACTTTATTTTTTTTTAGAGCTTTCCTAAATAAATTTACTAAAATTTTATTACTATTGTAGGCTTCGGAACCACCTCTTAATATAACAGCATTTCCAGATTTAAAACATAATGCTGATACATCCGATGTAACATTGGGTCTACTCTCAAATATTACACCTATAACTCCTATTGGTATTGTAACCCTTCTAATTTGAAGTCCATTTGGTCTTTTCCATTTGGAAGTTACTTGATTAACTGGATCTTTAAAAGAAGTAATAGTTTTAATAGAGTCAATTATACTCTTTAATTTATTATTATTAAGAGCGAGTCTTTGAATTAAGTTTTCTTTTAATTTTTTTTCTTTTGCATAAAAAATATCTTTCTTATTTTCACTAATTATTTTATTCTTATTAATCTCAATTAATTTTACAAAATCTTTTAAAACTTTATTCTTTTTTTTTGGACTAATACTTGAATTCAAAGCTTTTCTAGAATTTAATCCAATTTTTTTAAGTAGTTTACTCATTAAATTTTAACCATATCATCTTTATGTATAACTTCAGATTTTGTAACATAGCCTAAAAGATTACTAATTTTGTTAGAATGTTCTCCTTTTATTTTGGATATCTCATCAGATGTAAAACTGCTCAACCCTCTAGCAAATTCTTTGTTATTTTTATCCAAAATTCTAACATGATCACCTTTAACAAATTTCCCTGAAACTTTTCTAATACCTGCAGCTAATAAACTTTTTCCATTTTTTAAAGCATTTAAAGCACCATCATCTATAATAATTTCTCCTTTTGGAGATATAGAGCTAATTATCCATTTTTTTCTTGCATCTAATTTAGATACTTTTGGCAAAAACCATGTCCCAGAATTACGTTCCAGTATATTTTTAATTGGTCTTTTAATTAAACCATTTGCAATAGCCATATAGCAACCCGAGACTTGACATACTTTTGCAGCATCAATTTTCGTTTTCATTCCACCAGTACCATACTCACTTGTGCTTTTACTTGAAAAATTTTCAATTTTAGAATCAATATTTTTTATTTCTTTAATCAATTTAGCATTTTTATGAATTTTTGGGTTTTTAGAATACAATCCATCAACATCAGACAATAATATTAAGCAATCTGCACCTGATATTTGTGCAACTCTTGATGCTAATCTGTCATTATCTCCGTATTTAATTTCAGAAGTTGCAATACTATCATTTTCATTAACAACAGGTACAAAATTAAGCTCAAATAAGTTTTCGAAAGTTCTTTTAGCATTTATAGCTCTTCTTCTTTGTTCGGTATCTTCTAAAGTAATTAAAATTTGAGAAATATTTATTTTATTTGAGCTAAATGTTTTTTTAAAAAGATTCATTAATTCTATTTGTCCAATTGATGCAACAGCTTGGCTTTTATCAAGCTTTAAAGTTTTTTTATTTAATTGTAATTTTTTACACCCTAAAGCAATTGCTCCAGAACTCACTATAACAACGTTCTTTTTAAGTTTTTGTAACTCTTTAATATCTTTAGCAAATTCCAAAAGCCATTTTTCTCTAATAATTTTATTGTCATTTATTAATAAAGATGAACCTATTTTTATTACTACAGTTTTGGAGTCCTTAAGATACATAGTTTACCAACTTTGACTTTATATCTGATACTGATTTTTTATCCATTGTTGACATTAAAAAGATATTTTTTTTTAATTTATTCTTGAGTTTTTTTATCTTCTCTTTTTTTTCCTCTTCATCAATTAAGTCAGTTTTATTTAAAACTACTATTTCTTTTTTTTTAACTAAATCTTTACTGTATTTTGATAATTCTTTTCTGACTTGATTGTAAGAAATAAATAAATCATCTTCAGTTATATCTATTAAATGCAGCAAAGTTTTGCACCTTTCTATATGTTTTAAAAACTTTATTCCAAGACCAGTTCCGGTATGAGCACCTTCAATTAAGCCTGGTATATCTGCTAAAGTAACTTCTTTGTCATCATAACTAGCAACACCAAGATTTGGATTAATTGTAGTAAATTTATAGTTTGCTATTTTTGGATTTGCACTCGTCATTGATGCAAGCAAGCTGGATTTCCCAGCATTGGGCAATCCTATGATACCTATATCAGCAATTGTTTTTAGTTGAAGCCAAATCCAAAATTCCTCTCCTTGACCCCCTTTTGTAAATTTCTTTGGGGCTCTATTGGTTGAGGACTTAAATCTTGTATTTCCAAATCCTCCTTTACCTCCGCTTGCTACTAAAAATTCCTCTTTCTGACTTTTAAAATCATAAATAAGTGTTTTATTATCTTCTTCAAATACTTGTGTTCCTAAAGGTACTTTTAAATATAAATCTTCACCACCTTTCCCAGTTTTGTTTTTTCCGCTGCCATCCTTTCCTCTTTCAGCTTTGAAGTGTTGTTGATACCTGTAATCAATCAAAGTATTAAGATTTCTTTCACTAATAAGAATTACAGATCCTCCTTTCCCTCCATCGCCGCCATCAGGGCCACCAAACTCTACAAATTTTTCCCTACGAAAACTTGGAGATCCCGACCCTCCGTTGCCAGCTTTTACATATATCTTAACTTGATCTAGAAATTTCATATAACAACTATGTGAGTGTTGTATCTATTAATTGGGCTTTACAGAAACGTAAGTTCTATCAGATTTTGATTTTTTAAACTCTACTTTACCTTTAACAACTGAAAATATCGAATGGTCTTTACCCATGCCAACATTTTCTCCAGGAAATATTTTAGTTCCCCTTTGTCTTACAATAATGTTGCCAGGCACAACCATCTCGCCACCATATTTTTTCACACCAAGTCTACGACCTGCACTATCTCTTCCGTTTCTTGACGATCCACCTGCTTTTTTCGTTGCCATAAATTACTTTTTATTTAGCTGCTTCCTTAGTTTCAACTGTTTTTTTTGATGGTATTTCTTTTCTTTTTTCTGCTTCAGAAATAACTTTACCATCTTTTGAATAGATTTTACTTATTCTTACCATTGTAAATTTTTGTCTATGACCATTTTTTCTTCTCGAATTTTGCCTTCTCCTTTTTTTAAAAATAAGAACTGTTCTATTTTTTCCATTTTTTATTAATTCAGCTTCAACTTTAGCTCCACTAATTGTCGGCTCTCCTAACTCTAAATTTTTATCATCTCCGTAAGCTAGTATTTCATTAAACTCTATTTTTGAATTTTCTTTTGAATCTTCAAGCTTTTCAACTTTGAGAATCTCTCCAGCCTTTACTTTATACTGTTTACCACCTGTTTGAATTACCGCGAATGACATAGTTAGCCCTAATTTTTATAGTCAGCAATATAGTCCGGGTTGCATCATAGTCAAGGTTAATAACTTAGAAATTATCCTTTAAATCCCTCAATTTTTTGAAATTTTCTAGATCGTTTGACTTAAGAAAAATGTTACAATTAAGTTCCTCACCAATCGTTGATGGCATACTAGTTTTACCTAGTTTAATTTTTTCTTTAATTTCTTTAATTTTGTTTAGTAATTCATTGTTATTGGAATCTTGTGCTAAACAAAATTCAGAATTCTTTAAAGTATATTCATGTCCACAATAAATTTTTGTATCTTTTTCTAAACTTTTTAAAACTTGTAGTGAGTTGTACATTTGCTCATAACTCCCTTCAAAAATTCTTCCACATCCCATAGAGAATAAAGTATCTCCTGTAAAAATTAACTTATTTTTAAAAAAATGAAAACAGATATGACCTATTGTATGGCCAGGGACATGATATATTTTTGCTTCAAAAATATCCTTCTTCCAAATTTCACCATCACTTAAGCAAATATCAATTTGAGGTATTCTATTTTTATCTCCAATATAACCTATTACTTCTGCATTAAATTTTTTTTTTAATTCTTCATTTCCGCCAACATGGTCATGATGATGATGTGTATTTAATATATATTTTAAATTTAATTTATTTTTCTGTAAATAATTTATAATTGGATCTGCTTCACCAGGATCAACAACACAACAATTTCTATTAGTTTCATTAATTAAAATGTAAGAAAAATTATCTTCCAGACACTTAATAATTTCTACTTTCATTTAACTTTCTATTAAAAATATACCTAAATGAGAGTCAAGATTTTTATAATTTAAATTTGATTTATTTATTTCTGAAATTCGACTTTTTTTTAAAGCGATAGACTTAAATATTTTAATATTCTTACTACTGCAAAAATTATAAAAATCTTTAATTGTGCACATATGTAAATTTGGTGTATTGTACCATTCATGAGGTAAATTTTCTGTTACAGGCATTGTGCCTTTAAACAGTAATTGTAGTCTAACTCTCCAGTAACCAAAATTAGGTATAGTAACAATTACTTTTTTTCCTACTTTTAGTAATTCATTAATTACTAATTCAGGATTAAGAAAAGCTTGTAATGTTTGGCTTAAAATAACATAATCAAAAGACGATTTAGGAAACTGTTTTAAATCGCTTTCAGCATTCCCCTCAATTACAGTTAATCCTTTTGATAAACAATTTTGAACTTTTTCTTTAGAGATTTCTAGTCCACGAATATCTTTAGTTTTGTTTTCTTGTAAAAATTTCATCAAGTCTCCATTGCCACAACCGACATCTAGAACTCTAGTATTTTCCTCTATCAAATTAGATATAATGTTAAATTCTTCTTTCATTTATAACTTTGTAGGTTGAATTAATATAATCGCCAAGTGTCTTTAGGAAACTTGGAACATCGAGCAAAAATGAGTCATGCCCCTTATCAGATTCTATTTCTACAAATCCGACATCTGCACCAATAGAATTTAGTGCTATAACTATTTCTCTATTCTCCGATGTTGGATACAACCAATCTGATGTAAATGATATTACAAAAAATTTTGTTTTAGTTTCTTTGAATGCATCAGATAAGTTTCCTTTGTACTGTTTGGATAAGTCAAAATAATCCATTGCACGAGTTATATATAAATAACTATTAGCATCAAATCTATCAACAAACACAGATCCTTGGTATCTAAGATAACTCTCAATTTGAAAATCTGCCTCAAATCCATATCTTAGGCTATCCCTATCTTGCAATTTTCTACCAAATTTTTCCTGCAATCCTTTTTCAGAAAGATAAGTAATATGTGCTGCCATTCTTGCTACCGCTAACCCTTTGTCAGGATTTAATTTGTAATTACTATAAAATCCATTTTCCCACTTACTGTCAGCCATAATTGCCTGTCTTCCTAATTCATTAAACGCTATGTTTTGTGCCGAGTGACTAGATGTGCAAGCAATCGGTATTGCAAGTTTTGCTTTATCTGGAAAATTGGCAACAAATTGAAGCACTTGCATTCCACCCATTGAACCACCTACTACAGCAAAAAGTTTTTCAATTTCTAAATATTTAATTAGCTCATATTGAGCGTTAACCATGTCGTTAATAGTTATAATTGGAAAATCAGTTCCTATTTGTTTACCAGTGGACTCATTTATTGTGCTAGGTCCGTAAGATCCCATGCAGCCTCCAATAACGTTTGCACAAATCACAAAAAATTTATTTGTATCAATTGGCTTATTTTCTCCAACAACATAACTCCACCAACCATCTTTATTAGTTATTGGGTTTTTTCCAGAAACATATTGATCTCCAGTCAAAGCATGGAAAACTAATATTGCATTACTTTTTTCACTATTTAATTCCCCATATGTCTCATATGCTATTGGAAAGTTATTAATTTCCTTACCACAATCCAATTTAAGGGGATTTGATATAATTATTTTTTTTGCATCAATATTCTTATTCATAATAATTGTACTGATTGAATTGTGAGAAAAAAAACATTTTAGCGGTTTTTTTATAGCGCTCGCAATTCAGTATAAATCAGCGCATGCAGCTTTTACTTCAAAGGAATTTATATGTCAAATATTGCTCAATTAATTATTGTTTTATCTAGTTAAAAGACTATTTATAGTGAAATATTTACTATGACATTGCTAAGATTTAAAAATTTAAAATTACAGAGTTACAAACCAGGAAAATCCTTATTGGCTGGTAATAAAAATATTATTAAGTTATCTGCAAATGAATCTGCTTTAGGTGTCAGTAAAAATGTCAAAAAAATTGTTAAGTCTAAATTTGATATATCAAAATATCCAGACAGTAAATTTTCGGAATTAACACAAAAAATATCAAAGAAGTATGGTTGTGATAAATCCAAGATAATTTGTGGCTCTGGTTCTGACGAAGTAATTCAAATGCTTTGTCAATTGTTTCTTAGAGAAAATGATGAAGTTGTTGTTCCTCAGTACAGTTTCCTCATGTATAGGATATACTCCAAAATCGTTGGGGCAAAAGTAAAATTAGCTAAAGAAATTAATTTTAAAGTTTCAGTTAAAGAAATTCTTAAAAAGACATCAAAAAAAACAAAAATTGTTTTTATTGCAAATCCAAATAATCCGACAGGCACTTATTTAACAAAAAACGAGCTATTAGACTTAAGGAGAAGATTAAATAAAAATATTTTATTGGTTGTTGATGATGCATATTTTGAATATATGAAGAATAAAGATTACAAATCTGGAATTGAGTTATTTAAAAACTCTAAAAATGTATTTATTTTAAGAACATTTTCAAAAATCTATGGTCTAGCTTCATTAAGGATAGGCTGGGGATACGGTGATAAATCTATAATTAAAGAATTATATAAAATTAAACCACCTTTTAACGTAAATAAATTTGCTCAAATTTGTGCTGTTGAATCACTTAAAGATGATAAATTTGTTAAAAAGTCAGTAATACATAATCTTAAATGGTGCAAAAAAATTAAAAATGAGATGTTAAAATATAATATTGGTACAAACAAAATATCTGGAAATTTCTTTTTATTAGATTTCAAAAAAGCAAAATTTACCGCAGACACAACTTTAAAAAAATTACAGAAATATGGAATTATACTAAGAGAAATGAATTCATATGGCATAAAAAATTGTCTAAGACTTACAATTGGTAACACAAAAGAAAACCAAATATTCCTTAAAAGAATGAATACTATTTTTAAAAATGTTTAATAATATTCTTATCATTGGTTGTGGATTGATAGGCTCATCAATATTAAAGGCTTCAATACAAAAAAAAATTTCTAAAAATTTTTTTGTATTTGAAAAGTCTAAAAAATATAGATCTATTATTAAAAAATTTAACAAAAAAATTAAATTTTTAACAAGGTTAGATAAAAATTTAAATAAAATTGATCTTGTGATTTTAAGTACTCCTATGAGTGAATATCCCAAATTTTTTTCGTCATTAAATAAAAATCTCAATCATAATTCAATTATAACTGACGTTGGTTCAACAAAAAAAAATCTAATTTCTTTAAAAAAAAAAAAATTATCAAAAAATCTTGATTGGGTGATGAGTCATCCTATCTCAGGATCCGAAGTTAGTGGGCCCAAATATGGTAATGCTAATTTGTTCAAAAACAAGTGGTGCATAATAATAAAAGATAAAAATGTTCTAAAACAAAAAAAAGTAGAGAGATTTTGGAAATCTTTAGGATCTAAAATAATTATTATGAACCCCGATGATCATGATAAAATTTTTTCAGTCACTAGCCATCTACCTCACTTGATTGCTTACAATTTAATAAAAACTGCTCAGGATTTTCAGAAAAAAAAGAATAAAAATTTGATTAAATTTAGTGCGGGTGGATTAAGAGATTTCTCAAGAATTGCTGCTTCCAACGAAATAATGTGGAGAGACATATTTTTCGAGAATAAAACTAATATGATTAAAGCAATAAATCTTTTTATGAAAAATTTAAAAGATTTTAAGAAGAATATAAGCAAGAAAGAAAATTCAAAGATAATAAAAAAATTAATCAATTCGAAAGTAGTAAGAAAACAAATAATTTCTCAAAAACAAGATATTTCTAAACCTGATTTTGGTCGAGAGTAATTCAGATCCTTGTTACTTTCTTTACATCTAATTTCGCCGTTTCTTTAATTAGTTTAATCGTTTTTTTAATTGGCATTATGATCACTCTTTTTTTTGGACCATAAGCATGGATAAGATCATTTGTATTGATGCATATAGCAACATGTCCTTTCCAAAAAATAATATCACCTTTTTTAAATTTGTTTTTGTATCCCACGCCTTTTTTTAATTTAACTTGATCAATCGTGTCTCTTGGAAAAAAATTATTATTAAACTTATAAAATATTTGCAATAGAGCTGAACAATCAATTCCTTCGAATGTTTTTCCACCCCATTTATATTTACAATTTAGAAAACTTTTAAATATCTTTACAAAATCAGAATTTTTTTTTTGGATTGGAAATATGTCTTTTAATTTTAGCCATTTATCTTTTTTATACATAATGAAATTTTGATCCTTTTTTAAAATTTGTATTTTGCTCGAAAATGGTAAAAACTTTTTTGATTTCTTTTTTTTATTACCTAAATAAATTCTAGCTTTTAAAATTCCAACTTTGTGAGTTGGATTGAATTTCTCGTAGCTATCAATTTTTTTTATAAATCCTGAATATTTGTCATATGAAGTCTTTATTTTAAAATAATTATTTTTTTTACTAATTATTTTAAAACTCTCACCGTAGATAAGTTGAGAGCTAACATTAGAGTTCTTCTTTGGTTCCTCTAATATATCGACAAAAGGCTCTTTTAAAAAAAAACTATTTTGCACCAATTTTAATTTTATTCCTTATAAACCATAAACAAATTAAGGATGGGATGACCATTAAAGTAGTAATTATAAAAAAGGTTCCCCAGTCTCCATTTAGCCAATCAACTAAAGCACCCGATGAAGAAGCAAGTGTCGTTCTTCCTGCAGTTCCAATTGAAGCTAGAAGTGCATACTGTGTAGCGGTATAAGTCCTATCCACTAAAAGAGAGATAAAGGCTACGAAAGCAACAGTTGCAAATGCTGCAGATATATCGTCAGCGATAACTGCTAAAGCAAACAACCATTCAGATTTTCCTGACCACGCGAGAGCAGCAAATAATAAATTTGTTGCTGCCATGAATCCACCGGCAACAAACATTGTTTTTATTGTGCCAGCTCTCATAGCAAATATTCCACCTAATAATGTAAATACAACTGTCGTTATCCAGCCTAGAGTTTTAGAGTATATCGCTATTTCACCTTTTGAAAATCCAACCTCTTTATAAAAAACTATGGACATTCTTCCAAGAAAGGCTTCTCCAATTTTAAAAAGAAAGACAAAGCCAAGGATTCCAACTGCAATTGAGAAACCATTTTTTTTGAAGAAACTAATTATTGGACCTCCTATTGTACCAGTAATATAAGCAACAAATTTTGTTATTACATTATTTGATCCCAGTTTTGATTGTATTATTTCGTCTGTTTCTTTTTGTTTGTTTTGCCTATCTGTTGTTATAGGCTCGTGTATAAACATTAAACCTATATTCATCAGGATTACTACAACACCAAGAACTAAAAAAGTAGTTTGCCAGTAATCTTCAATTCCAATGTTTTGAAAAAATTCGGCAGTAAACAATGCTATAACACCACCTAACTTATATCCAGTCCACCATCCAACTACAGCCATAGCAGCACCTGCTGCCATAGATTTTCCTTCATCAGCATTAATTTGTTCTATTCTCAACGCATCAACTGTAATATCTTGTGTAGCCGAAGCAATTGCTATAACTAATCCAACACTAATTAGTAACGCCAAATTTTCTGTAGGGTTAATAAAACTCCAAACAATTAAACTAAATAAAATTATAATTTGCATAAGGACAATCCAGCCTCGTCGATGCCCTAATCTTTTTGTTAAAAATGGAATTTGTATTCTATCAATTATTGGTGCCCACAAATAATTAAAGGCGTACACTCCAAAAATTAAACCCGCCCATCCAATAGTCGATCTACTTAAACCTTCTTCTTTTAGCCAAAGGCTTAAACTGCTGGCAATTAAAACCCAAGGAAATCCACTAATTGCACCAAGAAGTAATATTCTTAGCATTCGAATATCCTTGTAAACTAAAATAGATTCTGACCAGGTTTGTTTTTTCTCAAACATTAATATTTTCTCCAAAAAGATGGAATAAATAATACTAGAATTGCAAATAATTCCAACCTTCCAAGTATCATTGCAGCACTGAGAACCCATTTAGAAAAATCAGACAGGCTTGAAAAACTTCCGTTTGGACCAATAATATCACCTAAACCTGGACCAACATTTGAAATTGACGTGGCAGCTGCTGAAATTGCTGTAATAAAATTTAATCCATCAAGTGATAAAAGCGCAGTCACAACAAAAAATATTAATATATAAAGGAATATAAAAGAGATAATTGAGTCCATAAATTTTTCATCCACATTATTATTTTGATATTTAATTTTGAAAATTCCTCGAGGATAAATTATTTTTTTCAGCTGGCTTGATATAAATTGAGACAAAATTTGAACTCTAAAAATCTTTATTCCACAAGTTGTAGAGCCCGCGCACCCCCCAATGAACATTAAAATTATGAAATATACTAATGGAAATTGACCCCAATTACTAAAATTTTCTGTAGCATATCCTGTGCCAGTTAAAATAGAAATTATATTAAAGCTAACAGATAAAAAACTTATCTCAGTTAAGCTTTTATTTATAACAGATAAATAAAAAAACATTAAAAGAATTGAAATAATAACCAAAATTATAAAAGTTTTTATTTGTGTGTCTTTGAAAAATATTTTCTTATCTCCAGCTAAGTATTTGATGTAGCTAATAAAAGGTATACTTCCAAGAATAATAAATATTATTGCATTAATTTCTATTAATGAGCTGTTAAAATAACCTATAGATTCATTATAATTTGCAAAACCTCCAGTCGCTATTGTTGTCATAGCATGCACGATGCTATCAAAAAAACTCATCCCAAAAATAAAATAAAAAAAAGCACAAGTTAAAGTTAGTAAGGAATATATAGACAATAATCTCAAAGAAACTTCTTTAGTTTTAGGAAAAATTTTTTCAGAAGTATCATTAGATGAAATATTGAAAAGTTGCATACCCCCTATATTCATTAAAGGCATTAAAGTGATTGCCATTACGATAATTCCAATACCACCAAACCACTGCAACATTCCTCTCCAAAGTAATATCGCTTTAGATGTTTCATTAAGATTCGTGATAATTGTAGATCCTGTTGTTGTAATACCAGACATGCTCTCAAAAAACGCATCTGTAAAACTCAAATCCGTACTAGAAAAAATTAAAGGTAAAGAACCAAATATAGCAATACTTAACCACGAAAGTGCTGTGAGCAAAAAAGCTTGAGGTAAACTTATCTTTTTATCGTGATCATAATTAGAAATGAAAAATAAAAATCCAAAAACAATAGTAACAATCATAGATCCGATAAATCCTGCATCAATTTGATCAAATATTAATTGAACCAAAATAGGTACAATCATTGAAAGACCTAAAATAATTTGCAAAACCCCTAATGTAAAAAAAACAGTTTTATAATTGGACATTTTGAATGGACATTATTTTATGGTAAATAAATTTCAACTCTATATGAATTATTAAAAAGGCTGATATTAAGGATATTTAAGTAGTTGTGATGGACAAAACAAATTTTGACAAAACAAACGCCTGGCCATTTGTTGAGGCTAAAAAGCTATTAAGAGAGAGAAAATCAAACATAGAAAAAAAAAATAAAATAGTTTTACAAACTGGTTATGGTCCTAGTGGTCTACCTCATATAGGTACATTTGGAGAAGTTGCAAGGACGACAATGATTGTCAACGCTCTTGATCATTTAACAGATATTCCTAAGGAAATTATTACATTTTCTGATGATATGGATGGTCTGAGAAAAGTACCTGAAAATGTTCCAAATCAAGAAAAGCTCAAAAATAATCTTCACAAACCTTTAACGGATGTCCCTGATCCATTTGATAAGTTTAGTAGTTTTGGAGAACATAATAATAATATGTTGAAACAATTTCTTGATAATTTTAAATTTAAATATTCATTTAAAAGTTCTACAGAACTTTACAAGTCTGGTTATTTTAATGACACCCTAAAATTAGTTCTAGAAAATTATGAAAAAATTATGGAAATAATTCTTCCAACTCTAGGCAAAGAAAGACAGAAAACTTATTCCCCCTTTTTACCAATATGCCCAAAAACTGGAAAAGTTCTTGAAATACCTGTTTTAGAAATTGATTCGAAATCTTCTAAAATCATATTTGACAATAATGGATCAAAATTAGAAAAAAGTATTTTAGACGGGAACTGCAAATTGCAATGGAAAGTTGATTGGGCAATGAGATGGTACGCTTTAGATGTTGATTTTGAAATGTATGGAAAGGATTTAATTGAGAGTGCAATTCTTTCAACTAAGATTATTAAAACATTAGGTAAATCTAACCCATCTGGTTTCGCTTATGAACTTTTTTTGGACGAAAAAGGTGAAAAAATATCTAAATCAAAAGGCAATGGAGTAACTATAGATGAATGGCTGAATTATGCATCTCCTCAAAGTCTGTCTCTTTACATGTATCAAAATCCAAAAAGAGCAAAAAAATTGTATAGAGAAGTTGTTCCAAAAGCTGTTGATGAATATCTAGATTTTATAGAAAAAGGAAAAACTCAAAATGATTTACAGAAGTTAATGAATCCAGTTTGGCATGTACATAATGGGTCAATGCCAGAGGAAAATACAATTATGACTTTTTCAATGCTTTTAAATTTAGTTGAAACAAGTAATGCGGACAGCAAACAATTACTTTGGAAATTTGTAAAAAAATACAAGTCAGAAATTAATGAAAATGATCATCCAATTTTTGATAATTTAATTGAATATGCAATAAAATATTTCAATGATGTTATAAAAACAAAAAAAATTTACAAAACTCCAAATGAAAAAGAGAAAGTTGCACTGAAAGCATTAATTAAGTCTTTAGATAATTGTAATGATAAAATGGCTCCCGAAGATATTCAGACAAATATTTTTACCGTAGGAAAAGAAAATGGTTATAAAGAAAATTTAAGAGAATGGTTTAAGCTTATCTATGAGGTTGTATTTGGTGATGAAAATGGACCCAGAATGGGCTTCTTCATTAGTTTTTTTGGAGTAAATGAAACCAAAGAATTGATAAGAAAAAAGGTTGAAAATGTTTAATCTTATAAGACCTTTTATATTTAAATTTAGCCCTGAAGTTGCACACTCACTAGCAATAAAGGCTTTAAAGTTAAATCAGATACCAGCTATAGATAAAACAACCAGAGTTACTATCCAAACTAAATTTTTAAACAAAACCTTAAATTCTCCTCTAGGTGTTGCTGCTGGATTTGATAAAAATGCAGAAGTTTACAATCCTCTATACAAACTAGGATTTGGTTTTGTTGAGGTAGGTACAATTACACCTAAACCACAAATAGGAAATCCGAAGCCAAGAGTGTTCAGATTGGAGGAAGATGAAGCTTTAATTAATAGACTTGGATTTAACAATATTGGATCAGAAGAAAGTAAAAAAAATATTGAAAATAATTCACCTAATGGATTACTTGGTATTAATATAGGACCTAATAAAGATACTGAAAACAGAGTTGAAGATTATTTAATTTGTTTCAGAAAATTTCATAATTTAGCAGACTATATAACAATTAATATCTCTTCTCCTAACACAGAAAATTTAAGAAACTTTCACAAAAATGAAGAGTTAGATAATCTTTTAAAATGCATAAATGAAGAAAAGAAAAATTTAAATTCAAATGTGCCAATAGCAGTCAAAGTATCTCCTGATATTGATGAAAAAAGTATTGATGAAATCTCAGAACTTTTTTTAAAATATAATGTTCAAATAGTTATAGTTTCAAATACGACAGATAGAAATAGGGAAAGTATATCTAATATAAATAAATTAGAGAAAGGCGGTTTGTCTGGAAAACCACTTGAAAATATCTCCAATGAATTAATTAATAAATTTTTCAAATTAGTTGGAAAAAAAATCTTAATAATTGGAGTTGGAGGCGTTGACTCTGCCGAAGGCGTTTTTAATAAAATTGTAAGCGGTGCAACTCTTGTGCAATTGTATACAGGCATGGTTTATAAAGGACCAACTATTGCTTCAAAGATTAATAAAGATCTCGACGAAATTGTAAAAAGAGAAGGTTTTAAAAATATATCTGAAGCTATTGGAACAAAAAATTAATCTTGACTGGTATTCTTTAAGACCATATACATCTTGAAAATTTATGTCTAAAAAATGCGAACTTACCGGTAAAATCCCTCTAAAAGGCCATAATGTTAGTCACGCTAACAATAAAACTAAGAGAAGATTTCTTCCAAATTTAAAGAAAGTAAAATTTAAAAGTGAACTTTTAAAAAAATCTCTGAGATTAACAGTTTCAAATGCAGGTGTTAGATCTGTAGATAAAAAAGGTAGCTTTGATAATTTCTTAAAATCAGCAAAATCAGGAGATTTATCGTTAAGATTAAAAAAGCTTAAAAAATCGATAATTGCAAAAACAGCATAATGAATAAAGTTTTCCTTGCGCTCTCATTTTTAATGGGATTGGTTGTGCTAGCATCTAATTATTTAGTTCAATTTCCTATAAAATATTATGGTTTAGAGGAAATTTTAACTTATGGTGCTTTTAGTTATCCAATTGCATTTTTAATTACAGATTTAGCCAACAGATCCTTTGGAAAATTAGTAGCAAGAAAAATTGTCTATATAGGCTTCACAATTGGAATTTTGTTTACTTTAATATTTTCAACTAATTTTACTGATCTTATTTCTATAAGAATAGCAATTGGTTCAGGAACAGCTTTTATAATTGCTCAACTTTTAGATGTTCAGATATTTGATCAATTAAGACAAAAGAAGTGGTTTATAGCACCTTTGACGTCTTCTTTGATAGGTTCAACAGTTGATACTTTTTTATTTTTCTCAATATCATTCTATGGAACGGGAATTCCTTGGGTAACTTTATCGTTAGGAGATCTTGCGGTAAAAATATTTGTTGCTCTCGTAATGTTGATACCTTTTAGATTATTACTCGGTACACTAAAAGCAGCATAACTAAATTTTAGGTTCTTGTTGGGTCATGCAATGTATTGCACCAAATCCCCATATCAATTTGCTACAGTCAACTGTTTCGATTTTTCTATTTCTAAAGTAATTTTTGAAAATTTTAATTGCAATATTGTCTTCTTTTACTCTGAATATTGGAAGAATTATTTTTTTATTACAAATATAAAAATTCATATAACTTGCAGGAACTCTTGTATTCTCAATATAAATTGGTGAAGGCATAGGAACTTTTATAATTTTGAATTTCTTTCCTTTCTCACATTTACTTTCTTTCAATATATTTAAATTCTTATTTAGGTTTTTATAATTTATATCTTTTTTATTATTTTCAACCGCAGTCATAATTGTATTTCTTGAAACAAATCTTGTTATGTCATCAACATGTCCATGTGTATCATCGCCTGCAATTCCTTTTTTAAGCCATATAAAGTTTTTTATATTTAAGTATTTATTAAACATTTTTTCGTAGTCCTTCTTTTTAAAATTTTTATTTCTTTCTTGAATTTTGCTTAACAAACATTCTTCAGTTAATAGAATTGTACCTGAGCCATTTACATCAAACGCCCCTCCTTCCATGATTATTTTTCTAATTCTGCCTCTTTTTTTGATTATTGGATCAATCTTTTTAAAATTAGCAATTTTACTAATACTATTATTGATTTTATTGTCATTTTTATAATTATTATACTTTGACCAACCGTTAAAACCAAAATTTAGTATTACTTTTTTCTTTTTAACTATATTTGTTATAAATATGGGTCCAGAATCTCTTAACCATATCCTATCAGTTTTAATATAGTGGAAGTTGATATTTTTAATTTTATTAAGTTTTATTAATTTTTTTATATTTTTTACATTTTTGCTAACGATTAGGTTAACTTTCTGATTTTTTGAAATTTTTTTTATAATCTTTAAAATTACTTCAGGAATAAATTGATATAATCCAGGCCAATCATTTTTATTATAAGGCCAAGCAATCCAAACTGAATTTTGAGGCTCCCATTCAGCCGGCATTCTAAATCCATTAAAGTTTTCATTCATCTGCAGGATTTTTTAGTATGCCTTTATAAAAATCGATTCTTCTATCCCTTAAAAAAGGCCAATGCTCTCTGGCTGAATCAATTTTTTTATAGTTTATTTCACGAATTAAAATTTCTTCTTTTTTATTCCCAAGTTTTCCAATTATTTGCCCACTAGGATCTATAATCATTGAGTTTCCCCAGAATTCTATTTTCTTCTTACCTTTTTTTTCTGTTCCAACTCTATTTATAGCAACCACATAAGTACCATTTGCGATTGCGTGAGATTTTTGCATTGTTATCCAAGAGTCTAGTTGAGATTTTCCAAATTTCTTTTTCTCTTTAGGATGCCATCCAATAGCAGTAGGGTAAAAAATTATTTGTGCACCTTTAAGTGCAGTCAATCTTGCAGCTTCCGGGAACCATTGATCCCAACAAATTAAAGGTCCAATTTTACCAAATTTTGTTTTAACAGATTTAAAACCTAAATCTCCAGGAGTAAAATAAAATTTTTCATAATAACCAGGATCATCTGGTATATGCATTTTTCTATATTTCGATAAAATTTTACCTTTCTCGCTAATAACGATACTAGTATTATGATAGAAGCCATGTGTTTTTTTTTCAAATAATGAAATCATTAATACTATTTGTAAATCTCTGGCTAATTCACAAAATATTTTTGTAGTTCTACCAGGTATTTTTTCTGCTAGCTTAAAGTTGGAATGACTTTCTGTTTGACAAAAATAATTTGATAAAAATAGTTCTGGCACACAAATTATTTTAGCTTTTTTTGATGCTGCTTTTTTTATATTTTTAATAGCTGAATTTATATTTTTTTGTATATTATCTGAAATTTTGCTTTGAATAATTCCAATTTTTACTTTTTTGATCATCAATCAAAATATTTTGGAAAAGTTTTTTCTGTCTCTATTTTTCCACTCTCCAGTATGATAGGCGTCACTTGCTATTAATGGTAAAACACTGGTAGCTTCAGCAAATACCATTTGTTCTTTGGTAGTATCAACCTTACCCCATGAACTTGCTTCTTTTAATGTTGAACTACTGCAAGCTCCATCTCTTGAGTCAGCAACAGTAATTTGTATTGCATATTTGTGCATATCTACATTTTTTCCCAAAAGTTCAGCACAAATTACTGTGTCTTGTATAAAGTTTTTAGGAACTCCACCACCAATCATAAATAATCCCGACCCTTTAGATTTAATTTTAATCTCTGTTAATTCTCTAAATTCTCTAATTGAGTCTATTGTAATATGATTTTTTGGATTCCTCTCTTGATGCATGACTAATCCAAAACCTGCACTTGAGTCTGTAAATGCAGGACAGAATATAGGTACATCGTTATCAAAAGCTGTTTCAATTAAAGAACCTTTCTTTTTAGAATTAGTTTTTAGATATTTGCCAATCTCTTTAATAAATTCTCTCGATGTGTAAGACTTCGGCTCAAGTTTGTCTGCTATTTCTCCTATTGTTTTATCACAAACCTGGAGCTCCTCTTCATCGATGTAAGTATCATAAATCCTATCTATATAATTGTCTCTAAGTTCATTATCATTTTGATATTGTGATCCTTGGTAATGTTTAAATCCAAGCGCTTCAAAAAAATCCATATCTATTATAGATGCTCCAGTTGCTACAATTGCATCTACCATGTTGTATTTAACCATATCTCTATAAATATGCATACATCCAGCGGCAGAAGTAGACCCTGCAAGCGTTAAGAATATTGTGCAATCTTTATCTTTAAGCATTTCATTATATATCTTAGATGCATTAGCAGTTTCTCTTGAAACAAAAGACATTTTTTCCATAGAAGATATAATTTTTCTAGAGTCAAATGATGTAATATCAATATGCTCAACCTCTTTACTTAAAAAGTCTTTTTTTCTGTTATGATTAAGATTTTTTGTATCTGACATTATGCAACAAGAAACTCTTTATTTGTTTCTTTGTCATACATCGTCATAATTGGATCATCACAAACTTCGTAAATACTATCAGAATAATATCCATTAAATTGAGTTCTAAATGTCAAACCGTATGCTCCCAATTGACCTAGTTCAATGTAATCACCTTCTTTAATATTATTAGGTAGAATGAAAGGTCCCTTCATATAATCCATGCTATCACATGTTGGTCCATAAAAATCAAATGAAGTCAATTTTTTTGATATAATTCTTCCACTTGTAATTATTCTTGATGGATAAACTATATTAGGCACACCCGCATCAAATAAAGTTCCGTATGTTCCATCATTAATATATAGCTTTTGTTTTTTTCTTAAGTTTACTCTCACAATTGTCGAACCACTTTCTGCAACAATTGCTCGACCTGGCTCACATATAATTTCTGGTTTTTTTTCTAATTTTAATTTATTTAATGAATTTTTTATTTCCTCAAAATAAGAGTCTAATGATTGAGGAACTAAGTCAGGATAGATTGTTGGAAATCCTCCACCTATATTTATAACATCTGGAACTATTTTTGTTTTTTTTATTATATATTTAATTTCGTTAATCCCTTTTGAATATGATATTGGATGCATACATTGCGAACCCACATGAAAACTTAATCCTATTTTTTTTGCATACTGTTTTGTTAATCTATAAAGCCCTATTGCTTCAGAAGTTTGTGCGCCAAATTTTTTAGATAAATCTATTTCTGCGTGTTCATTAGAAACTGCAACTCTTACAAATAACTCCAAATCCTTAGCTTGATTAGTACTATTAAGAATTTTTATTAATTCATCTTTTGTATCTATTGAAAAAGTCTTAATATTATATTTGAAATATGCCTCGTTTATACTTTCCTTGCTTTTTACAGTATGCATGTATGAGCATTTTGCTTCTGGGCTAACACTTCTAATTGCCTCAACTTCTTTAATTGAAGCGATATCAAAATCATTAATTCCGCTTTCCACAATAGTTTTTAATACTAATGGATGCGGGTTAGTTTTAACTGCATATAGGATTTTACCAGGAAATTTATTCTGAAAAAATTTAGAAGCTATGTTTATAGAATCTCTTCTAATACAATAAACAGGTTCTGTTGGTTTCAGTTGGTTTACTAACTTATCAACTGATTTAAATTTTTGCATTTAAAGCTCCAAAAAAAATTTAACAAAAAAAACCGGCATAACTGCTATGCAAGTTTATATAAAACGAGCATTTATGCAGAAAATGAGCCAATGTAAAGTAAAAATGTACCCTTGAAATAATTTAGAATGTTTCCATATAAGGACAATGCCAGAAGCAGAAGTATTAAAAAAAATAACAGAATTTGAGGATAAATCTCTACTTATAGTAGATGATGATAACCCTTTTAGAGAAAGACTGGCTCGAGCAATGGAGAAAAAGGGCTTCTCTGTTTCACAAGCAGAGGGTGTAAAAATTGGAATAGAGTCTGTGAAATCAAAAAAACCTGCTTTTGCAGTTGTTGACTTAAGGCTAAACGATGGAAACGGACTAGAAGTTGTAAAAGAAATCCAGAAAAATAACTCAGAGAGCAGAATAGTGATGCTTACTGGTTATGGAAATATACCAACTGCAGTAGCAGCCATTAAAGAAGGTGCAATAGACTATTTAGCTAAACCAGCAGATGCAGATGACGTTGAAAAAGCACTTTTAGCTGATCCAAATAAAAAAGCTGCTCCACCAGAAAATCCAATGTCCGCTGATAGAGTTAAATGGGAACATATTCACAGAGTTTTTGAATTATGTAACAGAAATGTATCTGAGACTGCAAGAAGACTTAAAATGCATCGAAGAACACTTCAAAGAATTTTATCAAAAAGATCTCCAAGGTAATTCTAAATATATTTTCTAAGTTTAATAATTTTATTAACTAAAGCTGTTAGTAATAATATCTTAAATAATTCAGCATAAAGAAATGGGTAAACACCAAATTCTAATATTGGTTTATCCCAACCGATTAAATTTCCAAGCCACGAAATACCCAAAATATATATTACTGATGTTGCGATTATAATTTTTAAAAAATTTAATATATGGTTTTTATCGTATGTAAATATGCCTGCTATCAGACATGCAAATATGAAACCTATTAAATATCCCATTGTGGGACCAACAAAATAAGCTAATCCTATTCCTTTCTCTGGTGAGTTAGAAAATACAGGTAACCCAATAATTCCTTCTATCAAATAAAAAACTACCGAAAGTACCCCGACTTTATATCCAAAGGAAATTCCTAAAAACAAAACTATAAATGTTTGCATAGTCATAGGAACTGGATAAAAAGGTATTTTAATTTTTGCAGATATTGTCAATAAAATAGAACCTATTAGTGCAAATATTAAGATTTTAATTATTTTATTATTAGAAATTGAATTTACTAATTCCATTAGCTTTAAATTACTATTTTAATAAAGTTTAATCCACTAATATTTATTAACAGGATGTTTTATTCTTACTATAATACGTCAATTTATTATAAATTAAATTATGGGTAAAATTAAAAAAACAGATCATTTCTACCTTGTTGATGGGTCCGGATACATATTTAGAGCCTATTATGCATTGCCACCATTAACAAGAAAAAGTGACGGTTTGCCAGTAGGAGCAGTAAGTGGATTTTGTAACATGCTGTTTAAATTATTAGAGGACTCTAAATCTAGCGAAAATTTAGAAAAACCAACTCATTTTGCAGTAATCTTTGACTCTGCAAGAAAGAATTTTCGAAACGAAATATATTCAGATTATAAAGGAAATAGGTCTGATGCTCCCGATGATCTAATTCCACAATTCGATTATATTAGAAAGTCAGTATTAGCATTCAATTTACCCTCTATAGAAATGTTAAATTACGAGGCTGATGATTTGATAGCCACCTATGTAGAGCAAATATTAGACGAAGGTGCAAAGGTTACAATTGTATCATCTGACAAAGATTTAATGCAACTTTTCAAAAAAAAGGTTCGTATATACGATCCAATGAAGAATAAATTTATATCTAATGACGATGTAATCAATAAATTTGGGGTTGGTCCGGATAAAGTAATTGATGTTCAATCACTAGCAGGGGATAGCACAGATAATGTACCTGGCGTTCCAGGTATAGGTGTAAAAACAGCAGCAGAATTAATTAAGGAATATGGAAATTTAGAAAACCTTCTCAAAAACGCAAATAAAATAAAACAGAATAAAAGAAGAGAAACACTTTTAGAAAATAAAGATAAGGCTCTGGTAAGTAAAAAACTGGTCACATTAAAAAATGATGTTCCGGTAAAAGACAAATTAACTGACTTTGTTTTAAAAAAAGTAGACGTAGACAAGTTATACAATTTTTTGAGAGAAATGGAATTTAATAGGTTATTGAGTTCGGCAATTTCGACGTATGGTCAATCCAAATTTAGTGATGAAATAGAAGTCAAAAAAGAAACTTCTAAAATATCAAAAGATAAATATGTTTTGATAAAAAATTTATCTGAAATAAAAGATTGGATGCAAGAAGCCGAAGAAGCTGGTGAATTTTCTATTGATACTGAAACAGATTCTCTTGACCCACATCAGGCAAATTTAGTTGGTATCTCAATTTCTAGCAAAATAGGTAAAGCTTGTTACATTCCAACAGGTCATATTGATAAAAATAATCTAAATGAAAAAGATGTTTTGAGAATTTTAAAACCATATTTAGAGGATAAAAGTTTAAAAAAAATTGGGCAAAATATTAAATTCGATTACATAATATTTCGTAAAAGGGATATAGATATTGAAAGCATGGAAGATACAATGTTGATGTCATACGTTTTAGATGCTGGGAAAAATAGACATAATATGGATACCCTTTCAGATATTCATCTTGGTCACAAAACAATTAAATATAAAGATCTTGTTGGATCTGGAAAAAAAGAAATTAAATTCAGTCAAGTAGAGTTAAATATTGCAAAAGATTATGCGGCAGAAGATGCTGATATAACTTACCGTTTATATAAAATATTTTTGAAATCGCTTAAATCAGAAAAATTACTAAATATTTATGAAATTTTCGAAAAACCTTTAATTAAAATTTTAGCATCAATGGAAATCAATGGCATAAAATTGGATAATAATTTTCTTAAAAAATTATCTGTTAAGTTTGAAAAAAAACTTCAAGATTTAGAAAAACAAATTTTTAAAATTTCAAAAAAAAAATTTAATATTGCATCGACTAAACAGTTGGGTGAAATAATGTATAATGACCTCAAAATTGCATCGCTAAAAAAGACTAAAAAAGGGAGTTTTGCAACTGGTGCAGCAGTTCTAGAGGATCTAGCTTACAAAGGAAATGAATTTCCTAAATTGGTTTTAGAATGGAGGCAATCTAGTAAATTGAAAAATACATATTCAGATTCTTTGCCAGAGCATTTAAATCCCAATACAAAAAGAGTACATACATCTTTTCTGTTAGCAGCAACTACAACAGGTAGACTTGCATCTAGTGATCCAAATTTACAAAATATTCCTATTAAAACTGAGGAGGGCAAAGATATACGTAAAGCCTTCATATCAGAAAAAAATAAAAAACTTATATCAGCAGACTATAATCAGATCGAAATGAGAATTTTGGCTGATCTAGCTGATGTAAAAGAACTAAAAAAAGCTTTTAAAAATAATGAGGATATTCATTCATTAACTGCTAGCCAGGTTTTTGGTGCAGACATAAAAAAAATTGATGCTGATATGAGGAGAAAAGCGAAAGCCATTAATTTTGGAATAATTTATGGAATATCTCAATATGGTTTGGCCAAACAAATTGGTGTATCAAACAATGAAGCCGAAGAATTTCTAAATTCATATTTTATTAAATTTCCAGAAATTAAAGAATACATGAATAGCACAATTAAATTCTGTAGAAAAAGTGGATAT
This sequence comes from uncultured Pelagibacteraceae bacterium, assembly GCA_902615045.1. Classification (GTDB taxonomy): domain Bacteria; phylum Pseudomonadota; class Alphaproteobacteria; order Pelagibacterales; family Pelagibacteraceae; genus Pelagibacter. The sequence continues at coordinate 286,355 of CACMNP010000001.1, forward strand.
GTAAGAAATATTTTTGGTCGAAAAACTCATATTCCAGGAATCAATGACAAAAATTTTAATGTTAGAAATTTTCAAGAAAGAGCAGCTATAAATGCACCTATCCAAGGATCTGCATCAGAAATAATGCGGCTTGCTATGATTAGAATCAACGATGAGCTTGATACTAAAAAAACAAATGAATTTAATATGTTGCTTCAAATTCACGATGAATTGATTTTTGAGGTAATTGATAATGGTACTAAATCTGCTTCTAAAAAGATTAAAGATATTATGACAAGTGTGAAAGATAGTGATTTGCATTCATTTTCAATACCATTATCGGTTGATGTAAACATAGGTGATAACTGGGGAGAGCTTCATTAATAAACATTTAATTGCCCAATTTTAAACATTTTAGTATTTTTATAGTTAAACATGAAACAAACAATTGCCCTTGTTGATGATGATAGAAATATATTAACTAGTTTAAGTATTGCTCTAGAGAAA
>CACMNP010000002.1 GCA_902615045.1 uncultured Pelagibacteraceae bacterium
AGAAATTGATGAAAGAAAAAATTTTTATAAATAAAACTGGTGGATGTATCTGTGGAAATATAACTTTTAAGGTTAAGCTTGATGAAGTCCCTTTAGTTTTCAATTGTCATTGTATTGATTGCAGAAAAAAAATAGGAGGAATAATGACAATTATACTGCTTAGAGATGGAGCAATAGATATAGATAAGTCTAAATTAAAAATTTATGAACATGAAGGTGGCAGTGGTAATAAAATTAAAAAACATTTTTGTGGGAAATGTGCTGCTCCTATTTTAACTTATGTAGAAAAGTATAAAAAATACTATTTATATGCAGGTTTACTAGACGATATTAGTTTTTTAAATAAAGCAGAGAACATACACTATAAAGAGTCTCATTTTCCATTTATGGAAATAAGCGAAAAAAATACTAAAGTTTAAATACTAATGCATTCTTAAAGTATTGCCGTCTACAGCAATTACTTGTCCTGATATCCTTGGTGCATCATTCGAAATTAAAAAGCTACAAATTCTTCCAATATCCTCTTCATAGACCCATGTATTCATTGAAGTCATTGAAACAAATTCTTTTTCTATTAATTTTTTTGAAACATTTAAAAATTTCGATTTATCCCTTATTACTCTACCCATTCTATCTCCCTTTATTGTTCCAGGACAAATAGCGTTTACTCTAATTTTAAATTTTCCTAGTTCCATTGCCAGTGTTTTGGTTATACCAACAACAGCCCACTTACTTGCACAGTAAGGGGATCTTAATGGAAATCCAAATATACCTGCAGTTGATGATAAATTTATTATAGCTCCACCTTTATTTTTTTTTAGCATTGGAATTGAATATTTTGAAAAATAAAAATGGCTAATTACGTTTACCTTTAATGTATTTTCCCAATCCTTGCTTTTTAATTTTTCAAGTGTCCCTGTCGGCCCAGCAATTCCAACGTTATTTATTAGAGCATCAATTTTTTTTGTTTTTTTTATTATTTTGCTAAAAAAATTTTTTACTTGGTTCTCATCCGAAGCATCACACTGAAATACAAATAATTTTTTATTATTGAGCTTGTGCTTCTTACATTTATTTAGAAAAGTTGAATTGATATCACAAAGATATACTATTGCACCTTTATCTAAAAATATTTTTGCCGAACTCCATCCAATACCTGAACCTCCTGCAGATATGATTATTTTTTTATTTTTTAAGGTAATGCTCATTTTTAATTTTAAAAGATAATTCAAACTAACAAATCTTCCAACTATTAATATGTCAACTAATAATTGAATTGAGCACTAAATTATTTTATATTGATATTGATTATGCACTCAATTTCAAAAATCTCAAAAAACGGCACTTATCTTCAAGTAATTTGGGATGACGGAAAAGAGAGTAAATTTAATTATATGTGGCTGAGAGATAATTGTCCTACAGCACACGATAAAGATTCTAGGCATCGAATGTTTAATATTTTAGATGTATCAGAAAATATAAACCCAAAAAAATATAATCTTAATAGCGATGGTAAATTAGAAATAGAGTGGAGTGAGGGAAATCATGTAAGCCATTATGATATTAGTTGGCTTAGAGAAAATTGTTACACAATTAAAAATAACGAAGAGTACAAATCACCTTATCAATTATGGGATAGTAGTTTAGAAAAAAATATTGATAGTATATATATAGATCACAATGAAATTATATCTTCTGAAGAGGGATTAGTTAAATGGTTAGAGCTTCTTCATTATAAAGGAATAGCAATAGTTTATAATGCTCCAGTAGAAAAAAATTCAGCGTTTCCTGTTTTAAACAGAATTAGTCATACAAGAGAGACATTTTTTAAAACACCTTTTGAAGTTATAAATATACCAAAACCTAATAACTCAGCTTATACAGCTCATGCACTTCAAAATCATATGGATTTACCATGGTTTGAAAATCCTCCTGGGTATCAATTTTTACATTGTTTAGTTAATTCAGCAAAAGGTGGTGACTCATCTGCAGTAGATGCTTTCGCTGTAGCAGAATATTTAAAGAAAAATGATAAAGATACTTTTGATACGCTAACAAAAATACCTTTAAAGTTTAGAGACAAAGATTACACACAAGAAGCTCATAGAAGCTTTTATGGCACTGCAATAAGTTTAACAAAAGATGGTGATTATAATGATGTTAGATTTAGCACTGCAACCATGGACGCTTTAGATTGTCATCCAGATCAAATGGATAAAGTTTATAAAGCTCATCATAAATTTGGAAAACTTTTACACGATGACAAATTTCAAATAAAATTTAGGCTAAGACCAGGAGATATATATACATTCAATAATAGAAGAGTGCTTCATGGAAGAACTGAATTTGATCCAAATTCTGGACACAGACACCTACAAGGTTATTACATGGATAGAGATGAAATTGTGGGTAGATTAAATTATCTTAAGAAATAAAAAAAAAGGGCTTTGAAAATCAAAGCCCTTTTTATCTAATTTATTTTAGAGTTATTATGGAAGCCAACTTTTCCATTTATCTGGATTATTGTCTAACCACTCATTAACAACTTCTTTTACATCTCTTTTCTTAATATCAACTTCAACTAACATTTTAGCTTGGTCAATATTTTGTAAAGACATTTTTTCAAAGAACTTCTTAGCATCAGCATGTTCTGCACTAGCAAAAGTAGCTGGGTTTCCATAGTTCATAGTGTAATCTTTTGCCCAACCAGTTGCTGGCCATGCAGCAGTTCCACAATCTTTCCAGTTATTTGCTTCAGTGAAGCTGTCACAAGTTTTGTGTTCTGGAAGTTGTACACCAACCATATCATACTCACCAAAGAACCAATGAGGTGACCATAGATAAAGTAGGAATGGCTCTTTACGCATGTAAGCAGCTTTTGCTTCTGCGATAGCAGCAGCTTCTGTTCCAAGTTCATCAGCTTGGAAGTCTATTCCTAAAAGATCAAGTCTTTTTTGGTCATGACAGTTCCAACCTGCAACCGGACATCCAATAAGTCTACCTCTCTTACCACTTTCAATTGTTGCAAATTTAGCTTTGTGTTTATTTAAATCTTTCCAAGTTTTAATACCTAGTTCCTCAGCAGCATATCTTGGTATCCAGTAGTCTGACATACCGATTATTCCTGCTGTTCCAAGTAAGTCCACACTTCCATCACCATTGTATGTACCAACGACTTTACCTTCGTATATTAAGTCCTCTTTTAACATAACAGTGTCAGCTTCAGCGTAACTTGGCCAACTTTCGCAAGCGAAGTCTAACTCACCTGCAGCGATTGCTTCCCATAAACCAGTTCCTGAAGGAAATACAGTTTGTTTAATTTTGTATCCCATTTCTCTTTCAAGAATTGCTACGGCAACTTCGCACGTAATTATCCCACCAGTCCAATCTGCTATAGCTGCGTGAAGTCTTTTAGCTGCATTGGCTTGACCAAAGCTTCCGATTAACAGAGCTACAGAAAGAATTAGTGCTGATATCTTTTTTGATAACTTCATTTATTTCCTCTCTTTTTAATTAATTAAAAACACATCTTAGATCAAAATGTATTGGTATGTAAACCACGCAAATAGTACTATTTGTCTTAGCTTATTAAGCCTAAAGCTTCTCTTTGTTTCTTAGTCCACGCAAGTGTAATTCTATCAATAATAATAGCTAGTAATACTATTCCAATACCAGCTGCTAATCCTCTTCCAGTATCTGATCTTGCAAGACCATTAAAGACTTCTAGACCTAAGCCCTTACCACCAATAAGCGGTGTAACTATTTGCATAGCAAAAGCCATAATTACAGTCTGATTAAATCCAATAACTAAACTTGGAATAGCTAAAGGAAATTTAACTTTATTTAATGTTTGAATAAGTGTTCCGCCAAATGATCTCGATACTTCAGAGTAAGTACCAGAAACCTGTGTTAAACCTAGTGATGTTAATCGAATTATTGGTGGAATTGAATATATTACAGTTGCAAGAACAGCTGACACTGTTCCACCACCAAAAAACATTAGAACAGGAATTAAATAACAGAAATAAGGAAGTGTTTGCATTGCATCTAACACAACGTTCTGAATATTTCTAAATCTTTCATTGTAAGATGCAATTATTCCAAGAGGAACTCCTATAACAAAACACAGCACAACAGACACAAGTACTGATGATAAAGTTATCATTGATTGTGTCCATATTCCACATGCACCAATAAATAGAAGAAGGACTGCTGTAATTATTGCAAATCTTATTCCAACAGTTACGTAACCTAAAGCAGAAAATACTGCTAATGTATACCACCAAGGTATTTGAGTTAGAAAAACATCTAAAGGTCTTAACAAATTTAAATAAACAAATGCCCTTAAACCTTTTGCAAAAGAAATAAATCCTGGATTTACAGTTAAGCTTTCCACTGCATTAGTAATTGGTTGTCTTATTGATAATTTCCATTCTTTTGGAAATGTTCCTATTTCTAAAAAGTAATGATCTATAAATGCAATTAGGAATAAAACTAAAAAATAAGGAATAACATAATATCTTTTGCTAATAAATTCACCGATGTTTTCAGCTGTAGTTTTATTAAAAACTGAAACTAAGACTCTAAATACTGTTGCGATAGCAGATGTAACTGTTTGACATATGATTTTTAAAATTTTATTTCCAAAACTTAATGGCATTTCTAAAATTTTTGCGATTTGATATTTTTCCCAACTTTGAGGAAGTAAATAAAATCTTTGAACATCTGAAGGAAGTCTTTCTTTATCCTTGCTAAACGCTAAACTAAATCTATCAAACATTATCGCCATAAATAAAATACATAGTCCACCTTCCATTGCCCAACCAACATCCAATCTTCTTATTGCTTGCCAAACTTGACCGCCAATACCTTCGGCACCTATAAAACATGCAAGAACCACTAAGGCTAATGCCATCATTATTACTTGGTTAATACCCATCATTATACTTGGTAAAGATAATGGAATTTTAATTTTAAATAACAATTGAAGTTTACTTGAACCAAATGAAGTTGCTGATTCAATAGTTTGAGCTGGCACTTGTCTTATACCAGTGTTTGTCAATCTTATTATTGGAGGCATTGCATATATCATTGTAGCTAATATTGCTGGGGCACCTCCTATCCCAAAAAAAAATAATGCTGGGAACAAATATACAAATGCTGGCATTACTTGCATAGTATCTAATACTGGCTTCATGAAATTTTCAAATCTATTACTTTGTGAACACAAGACGCCCAGTATAAATCCAAAAAATACACATAATAAAACTGACAGACCCATCAATGCAACTGTTTGTAAGGATGGTTCCCACATTCCAGTTGCTCCCCAAAAATAAACTACAAAAGAAGAATAAATTCCCAATCTCAAGCCACCTGCAATAATGCAAGGTATTACAATTATTGCAGCTATCAAAATCCAAGGAGACTCAAGCAAAAAGTCTTCTAAAAAATAATAAGTTTCTTTTATATAGCTTGCTATAATTTTAGTGACCCATCTGTAATTTTTTTTTAAATAATCTTCTCCATCGTTCACCCAAGCTGTAAATGTAAATTTATCAGTGACTTCTTTAGGAAATTTTGAAGGCCCTTCACTTTGAGTAGATAGCCAGAGTGCTACCAAAAAAACAACTCCAATAATTACATAAGTTATTATGTTTTTTGATTGATTTGATTTATCTATTAAATCAGTTCTAGTAGCCATGTTCGCAAGTTAAAATAAATAATTTTACATTTAAAGTAAAATATTGTCTATTTTTGGGGTAATATTATTTATTAAAAATGGCTGTAGAACAAAAAATCACTTGTACAAATATATGGAAGTTATTTGGACCAGACGAAAAAAGAATTATTAAAAACCTTGATAAAAATTTAAGTATTAAGGAAGTTCAAGAAAAGACAGGACATGTTGTTGCTGTAAAAGATGTCAGTTTCTCAATTCAAAAAGGTGAAACATTTGTAGTAATGGGATTATCTGGTAGTGGAAAATCAACACTAGTGAGATGTATTTCGAGATTGATTGAACCAACAGCTGGCATAGTGAAAATGGATGATGTTGAAGTTACAAAAATGAGTGCAAGTGAATTATTAGAATTAAGAAGAAATAAAATGAGCATGGTTTTCCAACATTTTGGTTTATTTCCTCATAGGACAGTCCTAGAAAATATTGGTTATGGATTAGAAGTAAGGGGAACAAAAAAAGATATAAGAACAGAAAAGTCAATGGAAGTTTTAAAAATGGTTGGCTTAGATGGTTGGCATAATAATTATCCAAGAGAATTATCTGGAGGTATGCAGCAAAGGGTAGGACTTGCAAGAGCACTAGCTGTGGATCCTGAAATATTAATTTTTGATGAACCTTTTTCAGCATTGGACCCTTTGATTAGAAGAGAGATGCAAGATGAGCTTTTAAAGATCCAAGAAAAGCTTCAAAAAACTATGGTATTTATAACTCACGACTTTTTAGAGGCAATTAAAATGGGAGACCACATTGCGATCATGAAAGATGGAGAAGTTTCTCAAGTGGGTACACCTGAAGAAATTGTATCTAATCCGAAAGATCAATATGTTAAAGATTTTTGTGAAGATGTTCCTAAATATAAAGTATTAAGTGCAGGCAAAGTCATGAGAACTGAGTGCTGCAATGAAACAAAAAATTTATTTGAGAATGGAAAAGATAATATTTTAGATAATTCTAAAATTGAAAATTTGATAGATAGGCTAATTGATAATGATAAAACTTATCCAGTAGTTTGTAATGAAAGTGGAAAGCTATTAGGTGAAATAGACAGAGTAATAGTCATGAAATCTATGAGATCAAATCAATAAATTTGCTTATTACCTTCTATTGATTTCTTTTTAATATTATCTCTCCATATAATAATCATACCAGCAAAAATAATTACTATTACTCCAGGAAATAGTTGGCTCCATGGAGCTTCATTAAAGAAAATCCAACCAAGAATAAAAGATGACGGTATCCCAAGATACTCAAATGAAGCTATTTTACTTGCTGAAATTAAACGGTAAGAATAAATAAACAATATTGCTGCTGTACCACCCAAAACTCCAGTCATTGTCATTAAAATAAAATCTTTAAAATTTTTAATTTCAACATGTCCTGTAGTTACAAAAAATAAAAGTAAACCACCAATGACATTAAATATCAATGTGTATAACTGAATTTTTGCAGTTGAATGATTGCCTTGAATGAATTTTAAAATTATGACAGTGAAAGCCCATGCTATAGCGGTTAGAATTGGAAAAATTGAGTACAAACTAAAAATTTCACTTGTTGGTTTCATTATCATAACTACACCAACAAAACCAATTATAACTGCTGACCATCTGTAAATACCAATTTTTTCACTCAATAAAATTATTGATAGTATTACTATGAAGAAAGGTGACGAAAAGGTTAGCGTCATTGCTGTTGCAAATTCCAGATTTACTACTGAGATAAAAATGAATACATTCATAGAAAGAAAACATATTCCTCTCAAGCAACTCAATATCAAAAACTTATTTCCCAAGTTTTTGAATATTGTTGAAAATTCATTTGTGAATAAGATCAATAATAACAAAGGTATAATTGCTGCTACATTTCTAAATAAAGTTAATTGAATTATTGAGTATTCATCACCTAAAAATTTAATAATAACCATGTAAAGATCTATACATAAAATTGCTAAGAGCATTGTAGCAATTGCTAAATATGTTTTTTTTAGATCTGTTTTTTCAGATGAAATTTTCATTTAATAATATTGAAATTAGTATAAGTTTTTAAAATATTATGCAAAATTTTAAGCTTAATGAAGAATTTTTATTAAATAATCAGGATTGGACATTCCCAACTTTTACAGCTTATGGACCTGGAAGATTTAAAGAAATTGGAAAGTTTTGTAAAAATTTTAAAATAAATAATGCATTAATCGTTACTGATAGTGGTAGTGTAAATTTACCATTTATAAGTGATTTACAAAATTTACTTAATGATTCAAAAATCAAATCAGATATTTATTCAAATATATCGCCAAATCCTAGAGATGATGAAATAGATTCTGGATGTAAAAAATTTCGTGAAGGCAACCATGATGCAATAATTGCAATAGGCGGTGGAAGTGCAATGGATGGAGGAAAAGCAATTTCTCTTACAGTTGATAGCGGTGTGCCTTTATGGGATTTTGAATTTGAAAAAGAGCCACCAAAACTAACTATGGAAAATCCTTTTCCAAAAATAATTACTATTCCAACTACAGCAGGAACAGGTGCTGAAACAGAAGTTACTGCCATGGTCACTCATCTTGAAAAAGGAATGAAATTTTGTTTATGGCATCCAGATGCCCGACCATGTTTAGCTTTAGTAGATCCAGAGCTAACTTTAAAATTACCGGCTAATCTTACTGCTTGGACCGGTATAGATGCAATGATACATGCAATTGAAGGTTATAGTGTTCCTATGTTTCATCCACTTTGTGATGGTTCTGCATTAGAAAGTTTAAATTTAATTTCAAAATCACTTTATGCAGCTGTCGAAGAACCTGATAATCTTTTAGCGAGAGGAGGAATGATTATAGGATCTTATTTGGGTGGAATAGCTTTCTTAAAAGGCCTAGGTTTAGTTCATGCAATTTCGCACATGGTTGGTGCTGAATATAATACTCATCATGGATTGACTAATGCAATTATACTTCCTGCAGTCATGAAATATAATTTACCTGGATTAGAAGAAAAAGTAAAAAGAATGTCAGAGGCCATGCAATTTGAAAACCATTCAATTGAAAGTTTTCAAGACAACTTAAATATAATTCTAGATAGATTAAAAATCCCTAAAGGATTAAATGAATTAGGAGTGCCAGAAGATTGCCAAGAGAGAATAGCAAAGAAATCAATGTTAGACCAAGCTTATGGACAAAATCCTAAAAAGGCATCATTAGATGAGGTCAAGACTTTAGTTTTAGAAAGTATTAGACAAGCAAGATAGGTTTAATTAAGTGCTTGAGAATTTTTCTGTCCATCAAATAATTTCAAAAATAAAAAAAAGAGAAATTAAAATAGTAGAGGTACTAAATTTCTATTTAGATAGAATAAATAAATTCAATCCAAAATTAAATGCTATTATTTCACATATAGATGAAACAAAAATTACTGAAGAAGCAAAATTAAAAGATGAAAATTTTAATAGTGATAATGACAAAGATGATATTTATGGACTTCCAATTGCTGTTAAAGAATTATTTGATATTAAAAACGAGGTAACATGCTATGGATATAAAGAGTTATTAAAAAATATACCAAAACAGGACTCTTTATTAGTAGATAATTATAGAAAAAACACAATTTTAATTGGTAAAACAAATCTCTCTGAATTTGCTGTTGGTTGTCATACTACTAACAGAGTTTATGGAGCAACTTCAAATGTTTATGATCATAGTAAGTCAGCGGGAGGGTCTTCTGGTGGTGCAGCAGCAGCTGTTGCAGCAAATTTAATTCCTTTTGCAGATGGCACAGATATGATGGGATCTTGTAGAAACCCAGCAGCATTTGCAAATATTTATGGATTAAGACCAACACCTGGTGCGATTGCAGAAGATAGATTTGAAATTAAAAATTTAAAAGATTTTCCTTTAATATCTACAACTGGATGTTTTGCTAGGACTCCCAATGACATGGAATTTTTATTTAACTATATAAAAGGGAAGAATGTAAAGGATAAATTATCTTTCGATCTTGAAGATATAAATATTAAAAAACTTTCAGATTTAAAAATTGGATGGTGCATTGATCTAAACGAACAATATAAGTATGAAGATGGAGTCATTGACTTATGTGAAAATATTTTAAAAAAATTACAGTCAAATAATTTAAATATTGAAGATTTAAAAACTGAAATTAATTCAGAAGAATTGTGGTATTCTTGGACAATATTAAGAGCCAAATTTTTGTATGAAAACTTTTTGTTATATAATTTAAAAAATTTAAATGAATTACCTTCTCAAGCATATTGGGAATATGAAAAAGGGAAAAGCATCAAAACAAACGATGTTTTAAAAGCAATAGAAATAAGAAATAAATATATGGATAAAATACAAAACCTATTTAAACATTATGATTTTTTAGCATTACCTTCGGCTCAACTATTTCCTTTTGAAAAGAACCTAAACAATCCAGAATTTATCAATGATAATAAAATTGACACTTATCATAGATATATGGAAGTCTATACATTATCAAGTTTGCTTGGTTTGCCAACTATATCTATTCCAGTTGGTTTTAATAATAAAGGGCTACCAATGGGAATGCAGATTATAGCAAATGTTAAAGAAGATAATAAACTAATTAACTTTGCCAAATCTTATGAAGAAATTTTTAACTTTTCAAAATTTAAACCAGAATTAACGGAATAATAATGACCAGACACCCTCATCATTTTAAAATTTCATTTGCATTAGCTATTGCTGCTGGTTCATGGGGAATTTATTGGTTACCTCAAAGAATACTAGAAGATGGAGGTTTGACTGGTGGCTGGGGAACAATATCCCAAATGGCGGTTGGAATATTAATATTATCACCAGTCGCAATTTGGAGAGTTATAAAAGGAAAGTCTATTGGATTGGAATTTCCTCTGACTGGTTTTTTTGTTGGAAGTGGATTTGTTTGTTATGCTCTTAGCTTTCTTCTTACTGATGTAGTTAAAGCATTAATCATGTTTTACATGATACCTGTTTGGACAACAATATTTGAAATTATATTTTTAAAAAAGAAATTTGGTTGGAAGAGGGTAATCACATTAGGTTTGGCACTAGGAGGTTTATGGATTGTATTCAGTCAAGAAAATATAATCCCATTACCTCAAAATGCAGGGGATTGGTTGGCTCTTGCTGGAGGTGCACTATTTGGTGCTGGTTTAATTAGAATGGAAATAATTAAAACAGATGGAGTCTTTCCAATTATATTCACATTCTTTTTTTATGGAGGTTTAGCCAGTATACCTATTGGGTTATTCTTAGTAGATTATTTAGGACCAGTTCCATCAGTGGAGGTTATCATGTCAATGTCCACTTTTTTATTACTTATCTCGATATTTTATTTTATTCCTACAGGAGTAATAATCTTTTGGGCTCCAAGCAAACTAGGAGCCGGCTTATCATCTATTTTATTTTTAGCTGAAATAATTGTTGGTGTTGTAAGTGCTAGTATTTTAACAAATGAACCTTTTGGTTGGAGAGAAACAATAGGTAGTTTTCTAATAATTCTTGGTGGTGTAATTGAAGTTGTATATGTTCCAAAGTCAGAGAAGAAATTAGCATAATGGATATTAATGAATTATTGAAATCAAAAAAAAAAGTCTTCTTAGATGGTGGAACAGGCTCAGAAATTCAGAGACTTGGTGGAACTATGGGACCAGCTTTTTCTGGTTTAGCAAATGTTTTCTCACCAGAAATAGTAATCAAAGTACACGAAAGTCATATAAACGCCGGATGTGATATGATAACAACCAATACTTTTGGAACTGCAAGACATTGTCTTGAGCCTTCAAATTTAGGAGATCAGACTATAAAAATTAACATTGATACAGTTAAGTTAGCAAGACAAGCAGTCAAAAATTCTGGAAAAAAAATTAAAATTGCTGGAAGCATGTCAACATATTTAGCTTTGGCTGAAAATGAATTTAGACCTGACACAAAATTTGTACCATCATTTGCAAAAGAAGAAAAAAATTATAAAGAACAAGCGAAGGTATTAAAAGAAGAGGGAGTCGAAGTGCTTATTCTTGAAATGCTTTTAGATATTGACCATGCTAAAATTTTGCTTACTGCAGCTTTGGAAACAGGTTTACCTGTCTGGGTTGGATTAAGTTGCTGCATAAGTAAGTTTGATGAAACCGTAGTAGGTAGAAATTTTAGAGCTGAAAAAGAGAGATCTATTATATATGACCCTTTAAAATATCCTGATGAGCCAAAATTCCTTCCTGAAGATAAAATTATAAATTTCGCTGAAATAATTAATTCACTCAAATCTATCGGTGGAGATGTTTATGGCATTATGCATAGTTGGTTTATTGATACAAAAGAGGGAATGAAAGTTTTAAAATCAAATTGGAATGGGCCAATTATGTTCTATCCAGAAATTCATAAATTTGACACGAGTACTATGCAAGCATTAATAACTGAAAATGAAATTGAATTTGTTGATAAGTGTTCTGAGTTAATAGACGATCAGGTAAAAATTATTGGGGGTTGTTGTGGCGTCACAGATAAACATTTAAAATCCTTGATAACAAAATTTTCTTAAATTAGTAATCTTTACTAATTATTTGGTCTATCATATTTACCATATCTTTTTTATATTTTTCATTTGTTGCAGATTTAGTCTCTAAGACAGAAAAAAACGCAGCAACAACTTTTGTTTTCAAATTTATTCCTAAAAATTGGCCCCCATACCCAGAGTGACCAATCCAGTTACCGCATTTCATTAATGAATTAACATAACAGACAAACTTATCTTTAGATAATTGAATGTATTTGGGTCCCTCACTATTAATAGTTTTACTCAAAAAAGTTTTAGAACCAATATTTTTTCCATTTATACCTTTTCCAAACCTAGAAAAAAGTAAACCCATTCTTAAAAAATCTCTTGTAATTAAACTTCCGCCTCCAGACATCCACGGTGTTCCAAATCTATCTGTTCCTATATACAATCCTTCTTCAAATCCTGTTGCTTCAACTGTTTCCAACAGCCATTGTCTTAAACTTTTTTTACTTACTTTTTCTACAATTAGTCCAATAACATCGGTATTAGCTGATTTATAATGCGCCAGATCGGTATAATTTTTTAAATCTCTGCTTTTTAAAGATTTAATTGAATTTAAATATTGTTCCTGGCTTTGAATGTTTTTGCCTTTAATCGGCAGTCTCCATCCTCCCACAGGCTCATGTAAAAATGAAGACGAATAAGCTTTTGTATAATCTTCGCTATATAGATTTACAATGTTCATGTCTAAAACGTCTTTTACTTTTGCATTTGCATAACCACTGCCAATTTTTGGCAAGTAAAATGAAATTTTCTTATTTAAGTTAATTAGTTTTCTGTCTATCAGCTCTCCCACAAATAAATGTATAAACATTTTTGTAATTGACATAATTGTTTGAGGCTGATTTGTAGAAAAGTCCTTTGCGTACTGCTCGAATAAAATATCCTGATCTTTACCAACTATTAAAGAGCAAAAAGCTTTATTTTTAGTTACCTTTTTTACAGAAGATAATTTACCAATTCTCTTATTAATTTTTTTTTTTAATTTTAAAACAAAATCTGATCTAAGGTATATTCCATATCTATTAATTTTATATAAATTTCTAAAACCCAACCTCCTTTTATTTGGGAGATTCCATTGAGCTTTATTATCTTTTCTTGTAACTAATTCTGGATTTTTTTCTGAAATAATTTTTTTCAAATTAGTACTTTTTATCCAAACTTAAGAGATTTATTTTTCTCGTACTTTTGATGATAGCCTTCTGCTTTACAATAGTTTTTTTCTTTGGAAATTTTTGTAGTAACTTTTCCATCTAATTTCTCATTCATTTCTTTTAAAATTTTCTCTGCTGTATTTTTTTCATTATCATTATTATAAAATATCTCAGAGCGATATTGAATTCCTACATAAGTTCCTTGTCTATTCTTTTGAGTTGAGTCATGGAGTTTAAAAAATAATCTGACCATGTCTTCATAGCTTAAAATATTTTCATCATATTGAACTTTGACTACTTCTATGTGACCTGTATCCCCACCACAAACTGCTTTGTAAGTAACATTAGGATCATCACCTCCGCAATAACCACATTCGGTAGATAATATTCCTTTTATACCATCGTATTTAGTTTCGTCCCAAAAACAACCAATACCACCAATAAAAGTTTTCATAATTTTACAATATATTATTACTTCAAAATTGAAACAGCTTTTATCTCTTCAACTCCTATACCACAACAACCACCAACAATTTTTACACCTTTGCTAAACCATTTTTTTGCAACTTCCAAATAATCATTGGGTGAAAAATCATCCACAAACTTCCAATTTGGTTTTTCGTAATAGCCTTTGTTAGGGTATGCACCAATAACTCCATTATAATTTTTTAATGCAGTATCTAAAGCTGCACTCGTTGTTTTAATATCTGAGTGAGCAATTAAAATTGGCCCCTTATGTAATTTACTAAAATTTTTCAACGATACTTCTAAATCCTCGTAAATTTCAGTTTTATTCTTCACATCATCATAACCAAGTGTAATATTTTTTGTATTCCGATCTATTACACAGGAAATAGAAAGCCAAACAGGTAACTTTATATTTGAAGAACACTCAAGCATAGTCTCCACGATTTCTGCTTGAGATGTCATTGCTTCTAAAATTATTAAATCAACACCCTCATTTGATAAAATTTTAATATGTTCATTAAAACATGGCTTCATGTTCTTTGTTCCAAGTTTAAGAAAACTTCCATAACTCGAAACACTTCCCGCTAAACAGATGTTCTTTTTTGAATTATTAATTGCTTGTTTTGCAATTTGAACTGCTTGTCTATTAAATAATTCAATTGAATCTTCATATCCGTGTTTTCTAAGAGAAATTGGAGTTGTAGCATAAGTATTTGTTGTAATAACATCAGCACCTGCATCAATATAATTTTCATGAACTTCTTTTAGAAATTCTGGGCTATCTACCGAACATTTTCCACACCAGAGGTTTTGATCCATTTTAGCTCCCTTTTTTTCAAGCTCAGCACCTATACCTCCATCAAGTAAAATAATTTTTCCTTCATTGATTTTTTCTTGAATTAAATTGTAAGACATTAATTGTTTGTGAAAGCACAAATTTTATTATTATCAAGATCTCGAATATAAGAATAGTAAACTCCAGAACCTTCTGGTCTTTCACCTCCAGCTCCTTCACTTTTTCCGCCTGCCTTAAGTCCAATCTCATGAAACTTATCAACTATATCTCTAGATGATGTAATAAATGAAACTTGCGTTCCATTTCCATTAGTTGCCTCTTTCATATTGACAGGTTTGGTCACATAAAACTCTATAGTTCCATCGCCATTTTTTTCTGTGTAACCAGCGCAAACTTCATCTTTATAATTTCTTTCTAGATTTAAAACTTTTAAGACTTCATCATAAAAAATTATTGCTTTTTCTAAGTTATTGGTTCCTACCATTACATAACCAAGCATTTTAATTTTTCCATTCAGTAATAGTTTTTACCTCTAGATATTCATGCAATCCCCAGGTTCCACCTTCACGCCCATTTCCAGATTGTCTATACCCACCAAAAGGAGTCCCAGAGTCAGCTGCTTTATGATTTACATACACAATTCCGGACCTTAATTTTTTTGAGACTCTTTTTGCCTTTTCATTATCCTCTGTTTGTAAGTAGTTTCCTAATCCATATTCTGTATCATTTGTAATTTGGATAGCTTCCTCTTCATTTTCAAAAGGAATGATTGACAATACTGGTCCAAATATTTCCTCTTTAGCAATTCTCATATTATTATTAACATCAGTGAATACTGTTGGTTTAATAAAATAACCTTTCTTTAAGTCTTCAGGTTTATCAGGTCCACCTGCCACTAAAGTAGCACCTTCTTCAATTCCACTATTTATTAAACTTTGAATTTTATCAAATTGAGTTTTTGAAATTACAGGCCCAATATGGTCACCAGCTTTTGAAGCAAGATCAACTTTAATTTTATTTGCTTCATCTGCAGCTTCTTCAACAGCTCTTTTATAAATTGATTTTTCAACAAGCATTCTAGTTGGGGCATCACAGGATTGACCTGAATTACTCATTACGTTTCTAATACCATCTCTGACTGCATCAGGATATGCATCAGCAAAAACAATATTTCCACCTTTACCACCAAGTTCAAGACAAACTCTTTTTATAGTTTCAGCAGCATTCTTTGTAATTAATTTTCCAGCTCTAGTAGATCCTGTAAATGAGACCATATCAACATCAGGATGTCCTGACAGGTCAGTTCCAACACCAGGCCCATCACCATTTACCAAATTAAATACTCCAGCTGGAAATCCAGCCTCATCTATCATCTCTGCAAATAGCATTCCTGACAATGGTGCAATTTCAGATGGTTTAAGTACCATTGTACATCCAGTAGCAAAAGCTGGAATTACTTTTAAAGCAATTTGATT
This sequence comes from uncultured Pelagibacteraceae bacterium, assembly GCA_902615045.1. GTDB lineage: Bacteria > Pseudomonadota > Alphaproteobacteria > Pelagibacterales > Pelagibacteraceae > Pelagibacter. Next base: position 16,203 of record CACMNP010000002.1, read on the forward strand.
TATAGGCCAATTCCAAGGTGTAATTAATCCGCAAACTCCAATTGGCTCATATACAATATGATTAGTAGATCCTTTATCAAAACCTGGTTCGAATTCGAATTCTTTTAATCTTTTTATAAAGTCTTCGATATGACCTGCGCCAGAAGATGTTTGATTAGCTGAACACCAATCTTTAGGACAACCAAGTTCTGTAGTAATAGCTTCAGTCATATCATCCCATCTAGAATTATAAATTTTTAATAATTTTTCTAATAAATTTAACCTTTCTTCTTTTGAAGTTACTTTCCAAGTCTCAAATGCAGATTTTGCTGCTTTGACTGCAGCATTTGTATCATCAGAACTTCCAAGACTTATAATTGCACAAACTTCTTCTGTTGATGGATTAATAACTTCACATTCATTCTTATTTACTGGCTCAACCCATTTGCCATTGATATAAAATTTTTTTTTATCGAGCATTTATTTCAAAATTAATTTTTCTTATTATACGTTTATTTACTATAACCATTCAAGAAATTAGATACAGTTTTTAAATTTTAATGATTAATCAATATGTGGTGGTATATTGTATTTATGAAATCACAAAAAATAGAACCAAAGTTTGAAAATAACCAAAATCCACGTATTGGACTTATCGCTTTAGCAACTGATCTAGTGATTGAAAAAGATTTTATAAGTGTAATTAAAGATAAAAAAATAGATTTTTTTGTAAATAGAATAGAATGTTATAATCCCTTAACCAAAGAAAATTTGATCAAAATGTCAGAGAATATTACTCAAGTAACAAGAGATATCTTGCCAGAGCAAAAATTAGACTGTGTTGTATATGCTTGTACATCAGGAACTATTGCAGCAGGGTACGATAATATTAAAAATAAAATACAAGCAGCAAAACCTGAGGCAAAACTTTCAACACCAAGTACAGCAGCTTTGAAAGCATTGAAAAAATTAAATATTAAAAAACTTTCTATATTCACACCTTATAGTAAAAAAGTTAACGATGTTGTTGTTGATTATTTTAAATCATCTGGTTTTGAAATCACCTCAAATTCATACTTTGATATTCATTCTGACATGGAGATTGGTAAAGTAGATCAAAATTATCTGTTTGATGTGCTAATAAATTTAGATGTAAGTGAGGCAGATGCTTTATTTGTATCTTGCACCGCTTTACCAGTTCTTCCTCTAATACAAAAATTAGAAGATAAACTTGGAATACCAGTTCTTTCAAGCAATCAGGCTTTAATCTGGGAATCTTTAGAAAACATAGGTGAAAATAAATCTGTAAAAGGATTTGGAAGATTGTTTGATTAATTTATGTCCTTTTCAAAAGAAGAATACAAACAAAGACTATTAAAAGTTCAATCTCTGATGAGAGAGAAAAAAATTGATTTAATCATTTCTCACGACACAAATAATATGAATTATCTTACAGGCTACGATGCTTGGTCTTTTTATTATGCACAATGTGTATTAGTGCACGTTGATTCAAAAGAGCCAATTTGCTTTGTTAGAGATCAGGATGCAGGTGGGGCGTACATAAAGACCTATTTAAATAAAGACAATATTATTGTTTATGATGAGAGTTATATTCATACTTGGCCAAAACATCCCTATGATTACTTGACCAAAGTAATTAAAGAAAAAAAATGGGATAAACTGTCTATTGGAGTTGAAATGGATGCTCATTATTTTACAGCTTTTTGTTATGAAAAGATTAAACAGGGGTTACCAAATGCAAACATTATCGATTCTGATCGACTAGTTAATTGGGCAAGACTAATTAAATCTAATGCAGAAATAAATTATATGAAGTCTGCTGCTTTAATTACTCAAAAAGGAATGCAAACTGCAATGGAAGTAATTAAACCTGGTACAAGACAATGCGATGCTGTTGGAGAAATTCAAAAGTCTTTATTTTATGGTACAGAAGAATTTGGAGGTGAATATTCTAGTATCGCAACGCTTCTTCCAACTGGAAGAGGTACATCTGCTTCACATTTAACAGCAACTCAAGATAAATTTGTTCAGGGTGAAGCAACTATAATTGAACTTTCAGGTGTTTATAAAAGATATCACGCACCTATGGCTCGAACAATTTTATTAGGTAAACCTGATCAATTAAAAATAGATACAATGAATAAAACTATAGAAGCTTTACAAGCTGGAATTAATGCTACAAAACCCGGAAACACAGCAAATGATGTTGCCCAAGCCTTTTGGAAAATATTAGATAAATATGGTATCGAGAAGAAATCAAGAACGGGTTACTCAATAGGTATTGGATATCCACCAGATTGGGGAGAGCATACTTTAAATATTTATAAAGGCGATATGACAGTACTTGAACCAAATGTTTGTTTTCATATGATTGCAGTAATGCAGTTTGGTGATTGGGGAGTAGAAGCATCTGAAGCAATCCGAGTTACCGACAAAGGTTGTGAATTATTCTGTAAATTTCCAAAAGAGCTACATATTAAGAACTATTAGCTATTGATAATTAACTTCTTAAATGTTTTAAACACTAGATGTCTAAAAATACAGAATTCGTTAAGTTCGATAAAGTTGACAAAAGTTACGATGGTAAAATCTTAGTAGTAAAAGATTTAAATCTTAACATCTCAGAGGGCGAGTTCATTACTATGCTTGGTCCATCTGGTTCAGGAAAAACAACTTGTCTGATGATGTTGGCTGGATTTGAAACACCAACCAATGGTGAAATCTATTTAGATTCTAATCCTATTTCAAATATTCCACCGCACAAAAGAGGAATTGGAATGGTTTTTCAAAATTATGCATTGTTTCCTCATATGACAGTTTATGAAAATTTAGCATTTCCTTTAAGAGTTAGAAAAGTTCAAAAAGATGAGATTGATAAAAAAGTAGATAAAGCTTTATCAATGGTTTCTTTATCAGGATTTGAAAGTAGAATGCCAGCGCAATTATCTGGTGGTCAGCAACAAAGGGTAGCTGTTGCAAGAGCTCTAGTATTTGATCCAGCAGTAGTTCTAATGGATGAACCTCTTGGAGCTTTAGATAAAAACTTAAGAGAAAGTATGCAATACGAAATTAAACATATTCATGAAAATATTGGTGTTACTGTAGTTTACGTTACACACGATCAAGGAGAAGCATTAACAATGTCAAATAGGATCGCAGTTTTTAATGATGGTAAAGTTCAACAATTATCAAGTCCTGATAAATTGTACGAAGAACCAGTTAATTCTTTCGTTGCAGAGTTTATAGGTGAAAATAATACATTTGGAGGAGAAGTAACTGACATTTCAAAAGATGTTTGTAAAGTTAAACTACAAAATGGAGAAATTTTAGCTAATCCAGTTTCAGTAACTTCCAAAGGTGATAAAACAACAGTTTCAATAAGACCTGAGAGGGCATTGATAAATCCAAAAGATAAAATGGATAATAATCAAACGGGAAAAATCGAAGAAGTTATTTACCATGGTGATCACACTAGAGTAAGATTAGATCTTTTAGGTAATAAAGAATTTATTTTAAAAGTTCCAAATAGCTCAAACGAGTTAGATTTAAAATTAGGTAATGAGATTAAAGTAGGATGGAACAGTCAAGACGCAAGAGCTCTAGATCCTAAATAATTTCTTAAATATCCCAGTATTCTTATAACAAAATGGCCTGTTGACTCTGAATATCGTTTTTGTTGTACTTCGCTTATATAAATTAATTTATATTAAACGTTTAAACGGAGGATAAATGAAAAAATTAAGTAAATTATTACTTGCTCTTTCTTTTGCTCTTTCAATAACTTCATCTGCATTTGCGGTTACAGTAGCATCTTGGGGTGGAGCTTATACAGAGTCTCAAAAGCTAGGGTATGGTGATCCAACTGCAAAAGCTCTTGGTGTTGATATCAACTGGGTAGACTATTCAGGTGGATTATCTGAGATTAAAGCTCAAAAAGAAGCAGGTGCAATTACTTGGGATATTATCGATGTATTCGCATTTGATACTATCAACGGATGTGACGAAGGAATTTTCGTTGAATTCGATTTTGACAAAGACTTCCCTGCAGCTCCAGATGGAACTCCTGCAAGCGAAGATTTCTTTGCTCCAATGCCAAGTAAATGTGCGGTAGGAAACATTTTATATTCTTGGAACTATGCTTATAACGTAAACAACGTTGATGGTACGCCAAAAACTATAAAAGATTTCTTTAACACTAAAAAATTTCCAGGAAAAAGAGCTATTTATAAATCAGCTCTAACAAACCTAGAAATCGCTTTAGCTGGTGACGGAGTTTACATGGGTAAAGGTGGATCAGAGATCTACAAATTACTAGAAACTGAAGCTGGTGTTAATAGAGCTATGAACAAAATTAAAGAGCTTTGTACAGATCCAAATGGTGGATGTGTATTCTGGTCTGCAGGTGCTCAACCACCAGAATTATTAGTATCTGGTGAAGTTGTTATGGCAACTGGTTGGAATGGAAGATTCTTTAATGCTGAAATCGGTGAAGGTGCTCCAATTAAACAAGTATGGGATGGACAAGGTCTTGACTATGAATATTTCGCACTTGTTAAAGGTGGACCAGATGAAGCAAATGCTAAAAAAGCTTTAGCAATGATGACTAACACTGAAATGTTAGCTGGAAGTGCTAAATATATTGCATATGCTCCATACAGATTATCATCTTTAGAAATTATCAAAGCAAATGAGCCTTGGTATAAAGATGGTAAAACTGAAATGATGCCACAAATGCCAACTGCTCCTTCAAACACTAAAAAATACTTTTTAGTTGATCCATTTTTCTGGGCTGATAACGGTACAGAACTTGGTGAGAAGTGGGAAGCTATGAAAGCTGGTCTATAAAAATAGTATAAAAGACTAGAATAATATAATATATATAGGGCGACTTTTTTAAGTCGCCCTTTTTATTTATGAGCAGCGAAACAAAACAAATACTTACAACTGACGGAATTCCTTTAGAGATAAGTTTAAAAAAAGCTGAAAGAAAAAACAAAATTAAAGCATTTTTACTTGTTGCACCATTATTACTTTTTTTGATTATCACTTACATTTTTCCAATCGGGGAAATGTTTACAAGAAGCATTGATGATAAAATGATTACAAACATGCTTCCAAAAACATTTAAGTCTATGGAAACATGGGACGGTAAAGAGCTTCCATCCGAAGAAGTATTTGCTTCATTTTTATCTGATTTTAAAATCCTTGTAGAAAAAAAAGAACATGGAAAACTAGCTCAAAGACTTAATAAAGAAAAAAATGGGTTCAACACCATCACAAAAAAATTATTCAGACAGGTAAAAAGAAATAAAATTGACGAGACACAAAGTATTAAAGAACAAATAATGAAAGTTCATAAGAGATGGAGAAATGTAGAATACTGGCAAGCAATTAAAAGGACTGCACCTCCTTACACTTCAGCTAAATATTTAAAAGCTATGGATATGTATTTGAATGAAGATAACAAAATTACTCAAGTTAGTGAAGATAGAAGAATACATAGAATTTTATGGTTGAGAACTGTAGAGGTTGCTTTCTTTGTTACTGTATTCTGTTTCTTAATGGGTTACCCAATAGCCCATTTACTAGCAACACTTCCAATGAAGTATAGTAATTTATTAATGATTTGTGTTCTTCTTCCGTTTTGGACGTCGTTATTAGTTAGAACAGCTAGCTGGATGATTTTGCTTCAACAGCAAGGAGTAGTTAATGATTTCTTTGTATTGATTGGCCTTGTGTCAGACGATAATAGGCCAGAAATGATGTACAACAAAGTCGGAACTTATGTTGCTATGACACAAATTCTATTACCATTTATGGTTTTACCACTTTACAGTGTGATGAAAACTATCTCGCCAAGTTTAATGAGAGCAGGTAAATCTCTTGGTGGAACACCTTTTGTGGCTTTTTGGAAAGTATATTTTCCATTAACCATACCAGGTATCGGGGCAGGGTGTCTTTTAGTTTTTATTTTAGCAATTGGATACTACATCACACCCGCTTTAGTTGGGGGAGCATCAGGAACCTTAATTAGTAACCAAATTGCATATCATATGAAAACTACTTTAGATTGGAGTTTTGCTTCAGCGATGGGTCTTATGTTGCTTGGAGGAGTTTTGGTTATCTATTGGCTTTATAATAAATTAGTTGGAGTTGATAATATTAAGTTAGGTTAGTATGGCATTACCAAAGTATACAGAAACTAGATATAGAATTTGGCACTACTTTTACATTGCCATATGTACTTTTGTTTTTATTTTTTTAATAGCACCTTTGTTTGTAATATTTCCATTATCATTTAATGCAGAAGAGTTTCTTGTTTTTTCAGAAGGAATGAAGAATTTAGACCCAGATGCTTTTTCATTAAGATGGTACAAAGATATGGTTTACGGTACAAAGAACCCATGGGGTCTTGCTGCAAAGAATAGTTTTATTATTGCTATATTTGCAACTTTAGGGTCAGTAATTTTAGGAACGGTTGCTGCATTAGGATTGAGCAGCAGACACATGCCTTTTAAAGGAATAATAATGGCAACTTTGATTTCGCCAATGATAGTTCCACTTATTATATCAGGTGTTGCAATATTCTTTTTTATGGCAAAAGCAGGTTTAGCGGCAACTCATACAGGAATAGTTTTAGCTCATATAATTTTGGGAACACCTTTTGTTGTAATTACTGTTACTGCAACATTATCAGGTTTCGATCATAGTGTAACAAGAGCGGCAGCTAGTTTAGGTAGTAACCCAGTAAATACATTTATGAAAGTAACACTTCCATTGATTTTACCTGGAGTAATATCAGGAGGTTTGTTTGCTTTTGTAACTTCTTTTGATGAAGTTGTAGTCGTTTTATTTTTAGCTGGTCTTGAAAATACAACTATTCCAATTCAAATGTGGACAGGTTTAAGAGAACAATTAAGTCCTACAATTCTAGCAGTTGCTACATGTTTAATTGTTTTATCGACCTTAATATTGATAAGTGCTGAATTATTAAGAAGAAGATCAGAACGTTTAAGAGGAATTAATAGATAATTAATTTACCGACTCGATTACAGTCGCAATACCCATACCTAAACCGATGCATTGAGTAGATAAAGCGTATTTCTTATTTTCACGTCTAAGCAAATCAGCAGCTTTGCCAGTAATTCTAGCTCCTGTTGCTCCTAGAGGGTGTCCTAGAGCTAACGCTCCACCATCCAAATTAGCTTTCTTTTGATCGATACCAAGATCTTTTAAACATGCTATTGATTGAGAAGCAAAAGCTTCATTAATCTCTACAATATCGATATCATTAATTGATAAATTTGCTCTCTCTAATGCTTTTTTAGTTGCTCCTATAGGTCCAAGTCCCATCACATCTGGTTCACATCCTTTAACTCCAGTTGAAACAATTCTAGCTAAAATCTCTAAACCATTTTCTTTTGCATAGCTTTCTTCACATATCAATGTTGCTGCTGCTCCATCGGTAAGAGGTGAGGATGTTGCTGCAGTAACAGTTCCTTCTTGATCAAATGCAAGTTTTAAACCATCTAAAGTTTCTTGATTACTTTTTGGACGTATGTTTCCATCTTTTGTGCAACCAGCGATTTCAACGATTTCATTTTTAAATTTACCATTAACTTCAGCTTCATTAGCTTTTTGATGACTTTGAATTGCAAACTCTTGTTGCTCAGTTCTTGAAATTTTATATCTCTTGGCAACATTTTCAGCAGTAATTCCCATTGAAAAATAAACATTTGGATTTTCTTTATCTGTGTAAGGAAAAGGTATTGGTTCAAAGCCAGTTGTAACTCTAGTCATACTTTCAACACCTCCACATACGAAAACTTTTCCTGCACCCATTGCTATTTTACCTGCTGCAACATGAATAGCTTCCATAGATGAACCACACCATCTATCGACAGTCATTCCAGACGTATGTATTTCCATTCCAGATAAAAATGTTGTGAGCTTCCCAATATTAAAACTTTGCTCTCCAACCTGGAAAGCGCACCCAACAACAATATCTTCTATATCAGCAGGATTTACTTTAGTTTTAGATACAAGATTTTTAACAACCTCGGCAAACATATTTACAGGTTTAACGTCAATTAATTCACCTTTTCTTGCCATTGTAAAAGGTGATCTTGAATATCCTGCTATAACTGCTCTTTTCATATAAGACTTATACCTACTAATTATTATTTTGAAAATGGTAAAGAGGACACAATTCCTTTTCTTAATTTATTATCAGGAGTGTGAACTAAAACTTCTGATCCTGTTTTGCAAAATTCATTTAAAATCATAGATAAACCAATATTTTTTTTGAATTTTGGAGAGTAAATCCCTGAGGTAATTTTACCAATTAATTTCTTATCTTTTGAATAAAGTGGAAAAGGAATTGAACATGGAGGACAATCTAGACCATCAAATATTACCCCTTTTAATTTTTGTTTTACACCTTGTTTCTTAATTTTATCTAAAGCATTTTTTCCAATGAAATCATGATCGCTTTTGTCACTACAATATTTTTCTAAGTTACATTCAATTGGATTATTTTCTTTTGTAAAATCATTTCCATATGACATTAATCCTGCTTCTATTCTGTCAATTAAATTTGGGCATCCTGGAGCAATGTTAAATTCTTTCCCCGCTTTCCATATTATATCCCAAATTTTTTCTCCCATTTCATTTTTGTCGAAGTAATTTTCAAAGCATTTAAAATAAATCTCAAATCCATCTTGTTTGCTATATCCTGATCTTGCAATAACTTGTTTAGTTCCTAAAAAATCAAATATTCTAAAATTAAAAAATTTTAATTTTCTAATATCTTCTCCGAATATTGATGCCATCAAATCTTCAGACTTTGGACCTTGTACTGCAAGAGGATATACATCTGGTTCTGTTATGCTCACATTTAGATTTAAACCAACTGCAATACCTTTTGCCCAAAGCAATACATCAGAGTCTGCTATTGAAATCCAAAACATATCATCATCTAACTTTAACAACACTGGATCATTTATCATTCCAGCATTTTCATCTATCATAGGAATATAAAAACATTTTCCAGTCTCCATATTTTTTAAAGATCTTGGCGTCATTTTTTGTACTAATAAACTAGCGTCTGGACCTGATATCTGAACTTGTCTTTGACAAGACACATCCCATAGCTGAACATGCTCATTTAAATGCCAATAATCATCCTCAACAGATTTCTGAAATCTTTTTGGTAAGAGCATATGATTTACAACAGTAAAATCAGTTACACCACATTCTTCAACTCTCTTGGTGTAAGGAGTTCTTCTTATTCTCCTAGACATATTTAGTTTTGTGCTAATTTTGCTTTGTATCAACGAAGCCATATATTATTTTGACCACCAAACTGTATAGCTGTTAGGAGAAATTATTATTGGTAAGTGGTAATTTTTTTTATTATCAGTCATTTTAAATTTTACGACTATTTCACCCACAATTTTTTTCTTTTTAAAGTATTTTTTAATATCACAAATCATTTCATAATCGCATTTACAATCTTTTTTGCTAAGATTGAAATGCTGAGTAATCCTACCATTTCCATCAGTCTTTGTATTCAAAAAAAGCTTTTTTAATTTTGAGGATTGTATTTGATAAATCTTTACTTTGACGTTACTTGCATGAGTTCCATCAGAACCATTCAATAAATGTGAGCTAAATTTTGCCATTTTACTCTATTGAAGATTTCTCTCTCTTGCTGGCCACAGCAGCAACAATTGGACTTAATACTGGTTTAGCTTTTACATTTACACAAGCAGTTTTACCGCTCGCAATAGCTCTTTTTAATGCTGGACCCAATTCCTCTCTTTTCGTTACTAATTCTCCATGACCCCCAAAACCTTCAAATATACTGTGGAAAGGTATATCTCTAAAATCTGTTGCAACTCTTTTTCCGCTTTCAAATAGTCTTTCTTGTTGTTGACCAATTGATGCTAAGCCACCATTATTGTCAATAACAACTACGATTGGTTTCTTTTCAAAAAATGCAGTTTCTATAGACATGCCTCCAGATAAAAAGGCACCATCTCCACTAATTAAAATTACATTCGATTTAGGGTTATTATTTTTTGCAGACAATGCAAATGATACACCAACACCCAGCATACTAAATGTGCCAGGATGTAAAATTCCACCCAATTTTTTTCCTTTAGCTCCGGCTAAATTTATTGCGATCTCCGACCAGAAATGAGTATTTCCTCCATCAATTATAAGCCAATCTTTCTCATCCATTACGTCTTGAACGTCTAACGCTAATTGCAGTGGATGAATTTTTCCACCATTTTTTTTTGCTTTATCTGCTTCAATTTTTAATTCATTTAAAGATTTATCTACCCAATCTTTTTTTTTATTTTTATTATCTTGAAACCAACTATTTCCTAAATTCCATTTATTATTTTTCTTTAAATTACATAGAGTATCCAAAAATACTCCTGGATCACATAAAAGGTTATGATCAGCTGCTCTATTAAACTCAATTTCTTCATGGGAACCGTTAATACAAACTAAAGTTGTTGTTTTTGGAATGAAAGGAGGGTTACCAAAATTCATTTGATTATCCAATCTTGCACCAATCATTAAAACTAAGTCTGAGTTATGTAATGCAAATTCTGAGGGCGGATATTGGTGAATATCTGCCAAACCCATATATGCATTTGCTTCTTCTCCTAAAAGTTTTTGATGGTATGGCACATTAAAAACTGGAATATTTAAACTTTCACCTGCATTTTCTAAATTTTTTTCTGAGTTTGACCACCAAACACCATGACCTCCAATTATGACAGGTTTTTTTGCATTACACGCTAGCTCAAGTATTTTTGATAGAGCATTTGGATCTGGCCATGCTTTAGCAACTGGCTTTGCTTTATGTGAAAATGGTCTTTCTTCAAGTCCAACATTTTCCTCAAATGAAGAAAACATTATATCCACTGGTAAACTTAGATGAACAGCCCCAGGATATCCATTCGTTGCAATTCTGTAAGCTTTATCTACAAATTCTCTAATTCTTGTTCCATCTGTAATGCTAGCGCTATATTTTGTAAGAGGAGCAGCTATTGAAACATCATCAATTTCTTTAAAGCCACCTGAGCCTTGTCTTTTTAAACTACTTGATCCAGTTATATAAATTATCGGTGTTCTTTCTCCCCATGCCTCCATCATTGATGGTATGGCATTTGCAAAACCTTCAGGTCCAACTAAACATACAGATGGTTTTCTTGTAATTCTTGTGTGTCCATCTGCTAAGTGTCCAGCTATTTGTTCATGAGGACAATTAACTACGTCAATTTGACATTCCATGAAACCTTCAATTGCAGGATTGCAAAATCCACCTGATAGAGTAAAAACTTTATTAATACCTTTATCTTTTAATGCTCTTGCAATTAATGCTCCACCTCTTATTTTTTTTTCCATATTAGTAAGTTGTATTCATAAAAAGTTTCTGTTCAATTATATCAGAAGAAACCTCATTAATATCATTTAATCCAACCAAACCTAGTGTTGTGCTAGTTTCTTCTTTAATTATATCCACAATTCTTCTTAAACCGCTAGCTCCGTCAGCTCCCATTGCATACATTACAGGTCTTCCAATCATTGAAAAATCTGCTCCTAAAGCTAATGATCTTACAATATCACTACCACTTCTTATTCCACTATCAAATATAATTGGAAAATTATTTCCTACTGCTTCTCTAATAAAAGGTAAAATATTAATTGCTGCTGAGGCACTATCTAATTGTCTACCTCCATGATTTGAAACTTGTATGGCATCAGCACCCATTTCTTTAATTTTAACTGCATCATCTGATGACATGACACCTTTTACAATTAATTTACCTTTCCATTTATTTCTTACTCTTTTTAGAGTTTCCCAATCTGTTTTTCCTCTACTTTCTTTTCTTTTAAAAATACCTTTTCCACTTTTTGAAGTTTCGTAATTCATTGGCTTTGGTATTCCATTAAGCAATGTGGATATTGACCAAACTGGATGAGTTGCAAAATCAAAAAATTGTTTAGGTCCAATTTTAAATGGATATGAAAATCCATTTTTATTATCTCTAGTTCTTCTTGATAAAACTGGAACATCAACTGTAAGTATAGCTACCTCATAGCCAGTTTTTTCTGCTCTATCGAGCAATTCCATGACAAAGGCTTCATCCTGAAAAATATAAAGTTGAAGCCACGAATGACCTTCTGAAAGTTCATACATTTTTTCCAAAGTAGTTGTGGAGGCCATAGATACACAAGTTGGTATATTATTTCTTACACTCTCTTTTGCCAGCATTGAGTCTGCGCCTGGCCATGAAAGATTTGTCATACCCATTGGGGCAAAACCAAATGGATAGTCATAGTTAAATCCAAGAATACTTTTTTTTAATTTTCTTTCCTCTACATTTCTTAGAACTCTTGGTTCAAGACGTATTTGGTCTAAAGCAAAACTATTAATTTCTGATAATTTTTCATCTCCTGATGCACCGTCAATAAAATCGTAAACTATCTTTGGTAATCTTTTCTTTGATAGTTTTTTTGCGTCTTCAATGCTAAAAATTTTTTTACTGGCTTTAATGTTATCCATTTAAATTTTTAATATATGTTTTTAAACTTATCTTATCATGTCTAGTCACATAATAGGCATCATGATTAATTCTTGAAGAATAAACCTCTGAAGGAACTCCGTCAATAAAAAGCACAGCTACACCATCATCAATAGCTATTCCTTCTGGCAAATTTCCATCTTTAATTTCTGAAATAAATTGTCGAAGTCGATTATTATCTGAAGAATGTGGTGTACAACTTCCATCTAAAAAATTTATTCCTTTTAATGGACTTAGCTCTTTATTGACTGAGTCTGACAATATCCAATCAAACCAACAGACGGCTCCCGCACTTATTCCACTTAGAATTATTCCTTTTTCATATGCATCTTTAAATACTTTGATAAGATTATGTCTTTTCCAAATGTTAATCATGTCAGAGGTATTACCACCTCCTACATAAATTATATCTTTGTTCAACAGCCATTCATTAAAACCTTCAACACTAGAACAGAGATTAAAATGAGATAATTTAAATTTTTGTGATTTAAATCTTTTATAAAAAAGATCGATCTTTTCTTGATTATCATTGCTAGCAGTAGGTAAAAAACCGATATTGATTTTTGATTTATTAACTTGATTTATAACAAATTCATCCAAGTCTTCATCAGATGAGTGTGTAAATCCTCCACCACCAATTGCTATTATTATCTTTTTATTCCTGACCACGGAGAAGGACCTGTTGGAATATCGATTTTTAAACCTTTTACAATTTCATTTTTAAAGTCATACATTGGTAATGTACATATCTCACCTTTATGAATTTTATTATCATTACAATTAACATCCACTATTAATCCTGGTTTATGTTTTGTAGAATTCATTAAAACTATTCCAACACCACATTTTTGAAAAGGTGACCAAGTGCTAGATGTAATTTTTCCAATTATTTCATTATTAAATTTTATGTAAGTTCCTTTTAAACCTGTTCCATTTTCCACTCTTATTCCCCAACATCTTTTTTCTTTATCAGCAGTCATCAATGCTGATTTTCCAATAAAATAATTTTTTTTTAAATCAACATACTTACCTAAACCAACATCATATGGATTTGTTTCATGATTAAAGTCTTGCCCAGCTGATAATAATCCAGATTCTATTCTTTTACATCTGAAACCAGGGGTGCCTGTGAGTATCATTCCCATTTTTTTTCCTTCTTCAAGAATATAATCCCCAACTTTTTCAGTATTATTATTTTTTCTAAAATAAATTTCCCAACCAAGTTCATTACTAAATCCTGATCTACTTATGATTACTTTTTCATTAAGTATAGTAATTTCTTTCCAATCAAAATATTTCCAATTATCAGGAAAAGTTTCTTTACTTAAAACTTTTAAAAGATCCATAGATTTTGGTCCCTGAATTTGACTTACCCAAACGTCTGGGTCAGAAATTTTTACATTAAGATTATCATTGTGAGCTTTATACCATGAAAAAAGATCACCATCAGCTTGAACAAACCAAAATTTGTTTTCTTCAAGTTTTAGCAAAACTCCATCTGTCAGCATGCCTCCGTCATTGTAACAAGCAAATTGGTATGAGCATCTTCCTACTTTTACTTTTGAGATATCTCTTGTGAATATTTTTTGTAAAAGTTTTTCTGCATCTGGACCAGAGATTTCATATGGATGTTCACCAGTATGACGAAAAATTACCTCTTGTCTTACTTTCCAATACATTTCATCAGCGGTAGCGTGTGAAAGTACTTCTGGATTTAATCTTCCAGCATAAAAAGAATACTCGGGATCGTAAGGAAGTTCTTGATATGCTAAAGGATGTATTCCTACAGTTCTTGCAAGTTCAACAACTTTATTATCATTGGATTTTAAAGGTTTTACTGAAAATCTGACTTTGTTTAATTCGTTCTGCATTTATAATTTAGAAAAAGTGTATATTAATTAAAATATCTATTCAATTAGTAGATGAATCACTACATTTTGCATGTTGTTATCTAGTTCTGGAATTGTTATCTTTTTAATTATTTAAACAACTAAAGAAAAAGAGGGAACTTATGAAATACATACTTAAAGTTTTTTCAGCGACTTTTATGTCTCTGATATTATCTTTTTCTATTGCCAATGCATCAAGTGGAGTATTTAAAGTATCACATGATCTTGGATTTGGAAAAGATACTAACTTAGATGCCATAACAAAAGGGCGTTTATTTCAAGTTGTCATCAAAACACAAAATAGATTAGTAAGACCTGATATGAACGGTGTTCCATCACCTTCATTATCAACAGATTGGAGTGCTAATTCTGATGCAACTGAATGGACTTTTAATTTAAGAAAAGGAATATATTTTCATGATGGATCAGCTTTTGATGCTTCAGATGTAAAATATTCTCTAATGAGAGCTAAAGATCCTGATATTGGATCTCCAGTTAGAAAAAGTTTAAATGTAGTTGAAGATATTGAGGTAGTTGATCAACATACTGTTAAAATGAAGTTATCAACGTCATTTGCTGACTTTCCATTATTATTAACTGACTACAGATTAAGAATGATACCTGAAGGATCAGGAGATACTATAGGACAAACTGGAGTTGGTACTGGACCATTCATGGTAGATAAATTTGATCCAGAAGGAACAACAATTTTAAAAGCTAACCCAGATTATTGGGAAGGTGCACCAGGAGTTGCTGAAGTTCATGTCATTGCAATACCAGATGCTCAAGCAAGAATTCAAGCTCTTTTAACAGGTCAAATTGATATGAACAGATATGTTCCTTTCAATCAAAAAAAGATATTTGAAAGTAATTCTAAATTTACAACAACTGTAATTCCTACTGGAAACTGGAGAGGTGTGGTTATGAGAACTGATACTGCTCCATTTGATAATCCTAAAGTAAGAAAAGCTTTTAGGTTAGCAGTTGATAGACAAGAACTTGTAGATCTAGTTATGGGTGGAGCAGCAACTGTATCTTGTGATACACCTGTAATGCCTTCTGATCAATATCGTTTAAAAATGGATTGTCCTCAAAATATTAGTAAAGCAAAAAATTTACTAAGAGAAGCGGGATTTCCAAATGGAATTGAATTGACTGTTTATCCAGCAACTTTAGAACCAACTTGGCCTACGATTGCAGAAGTCGTTCAGCAGCAAGTCGCAAAAGCTGGAATTAAAGTTAACATTGAAATGGTACCATCTAAAGGTTATTGGAATGAAGTATGGATGAAAAAACCAGTTTCAATGACACGTTGGAACCAAAGACCAGCAGACACAATCTTGCACGAAGCTTATCATAGTGGAGCTAAATGGAATGAGTCTTACTTCAAAAATGCTGACTTTGATAAAAATTTAGCTGATGCTAGAAGTGAGTTGGATTTCAATAAAAGAAAGAAAGCATATCAAAATGCTCAAATGACTTTATGGGAACAAAGTGGAACAATGATCCCATACCACGTGTCTAGACTTGTAGTTACTTCATCAAAAGTAAAAAACCTTGATGCTGTAGATCACTTTTCTATACAGTGGCACAAAGTTAAAGTTGACTAAAAGTATTTAGATAAAGGCCGCATATAAGCGGCCTTTATTTTATTTCTATTTAATTTATTTTTGTTAAAAAGTTCTAGTTAATCTTATGCTTTTATTAATTTTAAAAAGAATTGGACTAGGGCTAATCACTTTATTTATAGTATCATTAATTACATTTGTAGGTGTTGAAGTTTTGCCTGGTGATGCATGTACAACATATTTAGAAAGAGAAGCTTATGGAGCAGCTCTTGATGCTTGCATAAAAAGACTTGGTCTTGATGTTCCTGCTTATGAAAGATATTTCGACTGGGCATCAAATGTTGCACGAGGTGATTTTGGTTACTCTTTAAGTGGAGAAATGCCAATTAATGAAGTATTAGGCCCAAGAGTTAAAAACTCGTTAGTTTTAGCCTCTGTTTCAATACTTATAGGAATTCCTTTAGCAATTGTATTAGGAATAATAACTGCTCTTTGGAGAGATAAGCTTCCAGATATTATGATCTCAACTATCACAATTTTTTCAATGACTATTCCTGAGTTTATTAGTGCTACTTTGCTAATTTTAATTGTTGCAATTTGGCTTGGTTGGCTACCAGGAATTGTGATTATACCATCGGATGCAACTTTTTATCAATTACTCTCAAATATAATTTTACCTGTTGTAGCAATTTCAATGATTATGACTGCACACATGGCAAGAATGGTCCGCTCAAGTGTAATTCAAGTTATGGCAAGTGATTATGTGCAAATGGCAATCTTAAAAGGCGTTCCTTATTGGAAAATGGTATTTAGACATGTATTGCCAAATGCATTATTGCCAGCAATAAATGTAGTAGCATTAACAATTGCTTGGTTACTAGGTGGTGTAGTTGTTACAGAAGTTGTTTTTAATTATCCAGGTTTAGGCAGACTGGTAATTGAGTCTATATCAAATAGAGATTTACCTGTTGTTCAAGCATTAGCAATAATATTGGCATCAATTTATGTGGGAATAAATTTAATAGCAGATTTAATGACACTCATGCTTAATCCAAGATTAAAAAGTTTACAGATAAGAAAATAAAATGGAGAGTAATTTAATTACAGAAGATAAACAAAAAAATAAGCTAGAAAAGGCTTTTGAGATTTTAAAAACTATGGCCTCCAAGCCTTCTGGATTAATTGGACTTACAATTGTTTTATTTCATGTAGTCTTAGCATTAATCAGCCCTTACATTGCACCTTACGATTATAAAGCAATTAGCCCAAATACCATGTTACTTGCACCTTCAGCCGAGCATTGGTTTGGAACAGATAGCTTAGGTAGAGATGTTTTCACAAGAACAATACTTGGAGGGAGAACAGCTCTTACTGTAACTTTCTTTGGATCACTTATAGCTCTTCTGTGGGGAGGTTTACTTGGAATTTTTTGTGGTTTAGTTGGAGGCAAAATTGACGATGTTGTAATGAGAGTTGTTGATGCGTTTCTTTCTATTCCTTGGATACTTGCAATGCTATTAATTGTTTCTCTTTTAGGAACATCAACAGAGGTTTTAATTCCTGCACTAGGTTTTTTTTATGGTAAAGGAATAGTAAGAGTTGCTAGAGCTGCTACTCACGATGTTATTGCTAAAGACTTTATAGTTTCAGCAAGAGCTCGAGGTCATAGCAACATGTCTATTATATGGAATGAAATTATTCCAAATGTTAGAGACGCTATATTAGTAGAAGGAGCAATGAGATGGTCTTGGATGTTATTAGGATTTAGCTCATTATCATTTTTAGGTTTTGGTGTAAGCCCTCCAACACCCGATTGGGGTTTAATGATCTCCAATGCAAGAGGATTAATGTCGTTTGCATATTGGTCTGTAATTGCTCCGATAGTAGGATTAAGTTCGTTAATAATTGGAATAAATTTAACGGCTGATGCATTTGCAAAAGCTTTAGGAATTGATCGTTCAACAAAGGCACCTGTTTAAATGAATGAAATAATTGAAAGCGTTAAAAATTTATCAATTGGATTTAACAGTCAAAAGGGCAAACAAATTTCAATACTTAGAAATGTTTCAACCAATATAAAAAAAGGAGAGACTGTAGGGATTGTGGGGGAGTCGGGTTCTGGAAAAAGCACATTAGCACTTGCAATGATGGGCTATATAAAACAAGGCTTATTTCCTCTCAAGGGTGAATGCCTCTTTAAATCTGAGGATTTACTGAAGATGAGCAGTAGAGAGCTAGAAAAAATTAGAGGTAGAAAAATAGCCATGATACCTCAAAATGCAGGACAAGCACTAACACCTAATTTAAAAATCGGATACCAAATTGATGAAGCATTAAAATTACATACAGATCTAAATAAAACAGAGAGAGATAAAAAAATTTCGGAGTTACTAAATAAAGTTAGACTTCCTTCACCAGAAACTATGGCTTTTCGTTATCCTCACGAGCTTTCTGGAGGACAACAACAAAGAGTGGCTGTTGCAATGGCATTGGCTGGCAAACCAGATTTACTTTTATTAGATGAGCCAACTACTGGATTAGACGTTACAACACAAGCGCATGTATTAGAACTATTAAGATTTATAGCAAAAGATACTGGAACATCTATGATCTATGTTAGTCATGACCTTGGAGCTATAGCACAAGTCAGTGATAGAATAGTTGTAATGTATGCGGGAGAAATTGTTTTAGAAGGACCAGCAAGAAAAATATTAAAGGAACCTATTCATCCTTATACTTATGGATTGCTAAAATCGATACCTAAACTCTCACTAGCTGGACTTCCAACTTCTATGCCAGGAAGCCAACCTCAGCCTGGAAGTATCAATGAAGGTTGTAGTTTTTATGATAGATGTAACTTAGCAAATGATAATTGTAAAAAAAATTCACCAGATCTGGAACATATTAAAGAATTAGATACCAATGTCAGATGTTTTAATTATAAAGAATTAATTAACCAAAATAATAATTTACAAACTTCAATAACAAAAAAATCAAATAATACTGAAGTAAATGAAGTTTTAAAATTAAAGGATGTTTCAATTAGTTATGCAAAGCAGAAATTTTTTGATCAATTATTAAATAAAATTTCTGATCAAAACCCAACAGTTAAAGATATAAATATAGATATAAAAAAAGGTGAGACTATTGCCTTGGTTGGTGAGTCTGGAAGTGGCAAGTCTACCATCTTAAAATCAATTGCTGGCTTACTCAAAACAAAAGATGGTCAAATTAAATTTGATAATGATCGTATTTTATCTTCTGATTTAAAAATGAGAAATCCAAATGATCTGCGAGCAATACAACTTATATTTCAAAATCCAGACGAGTCATTAAATCCAAACCACACAGTTGAGCAAATACTATCTCAACCTCTAAAGTTGTATTTTAATTTATCAGGAGAAAAATTAAAAAAAAATATAATCGATCTATTAAAAAAAGTAAGGTTAGGAGAATTTTATATGTCAAGATATCCTAGACAATTATCAGGTGGTGAGAAACAAAGGGTTGCAGTTGCAAGAGCATTTGCTGCTAAGCCGGATATAATTTTGTGTGATGAGGTTACTTCAGCTTTAGATGTTTCAGTTCAAGCAGCTGTTTTAAACTTATTACAACAATTAAAAGAAGATTTAGGAACAACCTACGTATTTGTTTCTCATGATCTGGCTGTTGTCAGAGCAATTAGTGATAGAGTTGCAGTTTTATATCAAGGAAGGTTGTGTGAAATTGGTCCTTCTCAAAATGTTTACAAATTTCCATCACATCCTTACACCGAAGTATTATTAGGTGCTGTTTTGGAACCAGATCCAGATATAAAACCAAAATTAGTAGCTGAGGATATTGTAGAGGAAAAACCCCCTGAGAAAGGCTGTTCTTTTCAAGGAAGATGCCCTAGGAAAATAGGTGATATTTGTAATTCAGAGGTTCCACCGTGGCAAATAGGTGAAAATGGTAACGCTATTAGATGTCATATTAATATTGAAGAATTAGCAAGTTTACAGAAGTAGTTATGACATTTATTTTATTTCCTACTCAGTCTCAATTTAATATAAGAAACCATCTTTATGAAAATAAATAATGTAGTTGTAATTGGTTCTGGAACAATGGGGAGCGGTATAGCTGCACATTTGTGTAACGCAAATGTTCCTGTCACTTTGTTGGATTTAACTACAGAAATTAGTCAAAAGGCTAAAGAGAGAATAGGAAAATCTAGACCTCCTTTATTAATAGATAAATCAAAATTAGATAATATACATGTAGGAAACATTGAAGAAAACTTTGATGTAGTTTCGAATGCAGATTGGATTGTAGAAGCTGTTGTAGAAAGAATTGATATAAAACATAATATCTATGAAAAAATATTTAAACATAGAAAAAAAGAATCTGTTGTTTCATCTAATACTTCATCTATTCCAATAAGTGTTCTATCAGAAAAATTATCTGATCAAGACAAAAAAGATTTCTGCATAACTCACTTCTTTAATCCTGTTAGATACATGGATTTATTGGAAATAGTAAAAAGTAACGAAAGTGATTTAGATAAAGTTAAACTTTTAAAAGACTTTTGTGAAATAGACTTAGGTAAAGGTGCAATTATCTGTAATGACACTCCGGGATTTTTAGGTAATAGAATTGGAGTTTATGCAATGCAAATTGCAATGACAGAAGCATTTAATATGAAACTCAGTGTAGAAGAGGCTGATGCTATCTTTGGTAGACCAATGGGTATACCTAAAACTGGAGTATTTGGATTGTATGACCTAATTGGTATTGATTTAATGGCAGATGTATTAAAAAGTTTTATTAAAGAATTACCTGAAAGCGATCCATTTCAACCTGTAGCAAGAGAAATGCCACTTGTAAAAAAATTAATAGAAACTGGATATACTGGTAGAAAAGGAAAAGGTGGATTTTATAGAATGAATAAGGAGGGTGGTAAGAAAATTTTAGAGGCCATCAATCTTGAAACTGGGGAATATTCTCCCTCAAAAAAAATAGATATTAAATCTGAAAAAGTTGATTTAAAAAAATTAATTAATCGTGGAGATAAATATGGAGATTATGCTTGGTCAGTAATTTCTAAAATTATAAAATATTCTTCTTCATTAGTTCCAGGTATTACAGATAAGTTTAACGACATCGATGAAGCAATGAGACTTGGCTTCAATTGGTCTAGAGGGCCTTTTGAAATGTTAAAAGAAATTGGAGTAAATAATTTTTTTCAAAAAATTGATAATTTTGAGGGAAATAAATTTTTAGAAAATTTATCAAAATCCAAAGACGAAAATTTTTATGGTGAGAGACAACAATATACTGAAATTGAAACTTTAGGAAAAATTAAACCAAGAGCCCTTAAACTTGATAAAAATAATTCTGCTGAAATTTACAGATTTCCTGAATTTAACATTGTCGAATTTACAACTAAAGCAAACGCTTTGGATTATGACTCAATGGACTCTTTAAAAAACGCTACAGACAAACCATTGATAATTATTAATGAAAGTATGCAGTTTTCTGCTGGTGTTAATTTAACATATACTATGAATTTTGCAGAAAAAGGTGACTTTAAATCAATAGAAAAATTTGTCGGTTATTTTCAAGAAACATGCAAACACTTAAAATACTCAAAATTTCCAGTAGTTTCAGCACCATCAGGTCTTACACTCGGAGGCGGTTTTGAAGTTTTAGTTCAAAGTAACTTTGTTGCTTCGCATACAAATATTGTTGTTGGATTAGTTGAAACATTGGTTGGTTTAGTTCCAGCCGGAGGCGGATGTAAAGAAATGTTATGGAGATGGTCTCAAACAGAAGAGGCAAAAAATGATCCAGATTTTGCGCCTTTAAAAGTTTTTGATATCATTGGTTATGCAAAAACTGCAACATCTCCAGTCGAAGCTGAACCTCTAAAGTACTTAATCCCTGAAAATAAAAAAATTATGAGCAGAAATAGTCTATTAAATGAAGCAAGAAAAATTTTGGATCAAAATAAAGAATTTACTCCTCCTGAAGAATGCTCATTTAATTTATCTGGTAAATCTTTAAAAGACAAAATGGTTGGTATGTTAGAAAAACTGTATAACGATAAAATTATATTAGATCATGGAATGATAGTTGGAACAGAGCTAGCAAATGTTTTAAGTGGTGGTGATACAACTATAGATAAAACTCTTACAGAAGATCAGTTGTTTAAATTAGAGTTAGATGCTTTCATGAAATTAATTGAGACAAGTAAAACCCAAGATAGAATTAAACACACATTATCTACTGGAAAACCTCTAGTTAACTAACAACTTTAGATTTTTTATATAATCAGGTTTTAATACATAAGTTGATTTATTTCCCACTTTAATTTTTTTTAAAGAGTCCATCCCTGCAATTACCCTTCCAATTGGAGTGTACTCACCTTGATATATTGGTATATCTATTAAAGTAATAAAAAATTCACTATCTTCTGTGTCGAATTGATCTTTTCTAGCAAAAGCTACAGAGCCAGCATTAAATAAAAAGTTACCACTAAGCTCAGATTTAATTGTTCCTAAACCAGACTTACCAGTTCCTACTTTAGAATAATTTAGATTAGATACATTCCCATATTCAATATCTCCGGCTTGTATTAAAGTATTTTCTATTACTCGGTAAAAAGTTGAACCATTATAGGAACCTGTATTTATTAACTTCTTAAATCGATTTACAGCTTTAGGAGCAATTTTAGGATCTAATTCTATTAGAACGTTACCACACTCAACTTCCATAATTGCAATATTCTGCTTATCTTTAAAATCTATGTTATTTAAATCGATTTTTTTTACAAAAAGACATTTATTATTTAATATATAAAATGAACCTAAAGTTAAAATAATGAGTAGAATTAGAAAAATAAATAATATTTTTTCAGATAGTGATGGTTTAATTTTTTTTATCATTCAAAAAATAAACTTTTCATCTATTTCTTTAAGTCCATTAATTAAGAAATTTTTCTTCTTAGTTAAAATATTATCTTTTTTAATTAATAAATCTATTTCTTTAAAGTTTGTTTTTAACAATGAATAAATTTCAGCCATATCTTCTTCAGCTGTGCTCATTGAATATTCTGTTAAAAAGCCTCTCGTAATTTCTAAATCTAAACCTAATAAATCAGTACATGTAGAACATGATGCATAAGAAAAATCTTTATTATTAAGTTCACTCCATTTATTTTTTTTAAAAAACTCGGGAAAACTGTTATCAATCATATGAAATATTTCATGATGGATCATTCTTTCAAAATACTTTCGGTTAAATGTTAAGTCTAAAATTAAAGTCCTGAATTTATTATCTGGTATACCCCCTGTATTAATGCCTGAAATTTCTAAGTTTTTACAAAGAACTACAAATTTCAAATTTATTTTCCTTAGGAAATTTGAGTTATAATCCCTCAGATTATTTTGAATTGTATTAAATTCACGATCCAAATCACTACTATTTATGCCGTTACATTTAATATTATTTGTATCACCTATTACAAAACCTCTTTTAGATACCAAATATTTGATACCATTTAAATTATCAACCTTATGAACTTCTAAATTAGGAATTTTAATCAAATTATATATTGCATCTGCATTTACATAAGAAAAATTAAAAAATAATAGAAATATTAATATAATGTATCTCATTTTAATAATTTTGATGATATTAGATATAATATGAATGTGATAGGATTTATTTAATGAAAAAAAGAAAAAGAAAAAAAAATATTAATAGAGATCATGAGTCAGTGCCTAAGATGTTTGCAAAAAAATACATATATTTCTATTATCCCTTTTTCTGGATCATTCTAATAATATTCTTATTACTAAAATGACAAAGTCTAAAAAACCTATTCAGCCTGTTAGTGGCACAGAAGTGCCAAGATATGCGGGCCCTTCTACATTTGCAAGATTACCTGAGCTAAGAGATGTAGAAAGTTGTGATGTTGCTATTGTCGGAGTTCCATTTGATTCAGGAACCAGTTATAGACCAGGTGCAAGATTTGGCCCACAAAGTATTAGACAAGCATCTAGACATTTAAGGACTAATTATCATCCTAATTATGATGTAGAACCATTCAAAGTACAACAAGTTGCAGATGCAGGTGACATTACTTGTAATCCATTTAATATTGATGAAGCCATCAAACAAATTGAAGTAGGAGCAACCGATTTATTAAATAAAGTTGGAGGAATAATAAGCCTTGGAGGAGATCACACAATTGCTGTGCCTTTACTTAGAGCAGCCAATAAAAAGAATAATGGACCCGTATCACTTGTTCATTTTGATGCCCATTTAGATACCTGGGATACCTACTTTGGAGCACCATATACGCATGGCACTCCATTTAGAAGGGCTCGAGAGGAAAATTTATTTTTAGATGATGCCTCTATGCATGTAGGTATAAGAGGTCCACTTTATAGCAGAGATGATATAAAAAATGATGAAAGCTTTGGATTTAAAATTATTCACTGTGACGAATTTCAAACAGAAGGAATTGATAAAATCGTTGAAAGAATAAAAAATAGAGTAGGTGATAATGCATTATATTTATCCATTGATATTGATGTATTAGATCCAGCATTTGCACCAGGCACAGGAACACCTGAAATTGCAGGAATGACCACAAGAGAAATGGTAAACGTCCTCAGGGGTTTATCAGGCTTAAATTTGATTTCTGCAGATATAGTTGAAGTTGCGCCTGCTTATGACCATGCAGAAGTAACCTCTCTAGCTGCAGCAACAATTGTTTATGAATTAACAAATTTATTTGCAAAATCGTGAAGAAAGGATAATTTGCGCGCATGATTGAAAAGAGAAATTTTTATATTAATGGTTTATGGGTTCCTCCAAAAAACCCAAAAGATATTGAGGTCATAAATCCAGCAACAGAAAATAATTGTGCAGTAATTTCTTTAGGCAGTAAGGAGGATATCAATGATGCAGTTTTAGCAGCTAAAGAAGCTTTTAAAACCTGGGGATTTACCTCTAAAGAAGAAAGATTGTCATTATTAGAAGTTTTTTATTCATTATATAAAAAAAGATGGAATGATATTACAGATGCAATTATTCAAGAGATGGGAGCGCCAAAAGACTTTGCGTCAAAACTACAAACAGGAACTGGCGCGAGTCATACAAAATCATTTATTCGTTATCTAAAAGAATTTGAATTCGAAAAACCTTTGGGAGATCATGCAAAAAATCAAAGAATAATATACGAGCCCAAAGGTGTGTGTGCACTAATAACACCGTGGAACTGGCCAATAAATCAAGTTACTTTAAAAGTCATTCCTGCACTGGCCTCTGGTTGTACTATGATTTTAAAACCTTCAGAACTAGCACCTTTATCGGCAATGATCATAGCTGAATTAATAGATGAAGCAAAATTTCCGAAAGGTGTTTTTAATTTAGTTAATGGAGATGGGGAAATAACTGGAGATGCATTAACAAGTCATCCAGATGTAAATATGATTTCATTCACCGGTTCTACAAGAGCAGGGGCTTTAATTTCTCAAAATGCTGCAAAGGACTTTAAAAGAGTAAGTTTGGAGCTAGGAGGAAAAGGTGCAAATATTATATTTGAAGATGCTGATGCTGAAGCAATTGAAAGAGGTGCGTTTAGATGTTTTAGAAATTCAGGACAATCATGTAATGCCCCTACAAGAATGCTTGTTGAAAAATCAATATATAATGAAGCGATAGAAAGACTGAGAAAATATGCAAATGAATTTAAAGTAGATGATCCAAATAAAAGTGGAGAGCATATTGGTCCTGTAATTTCTGAAACTCAATTCAATAAAATTCAAGGTTTAATTCAAAAAGGAATAGATGAAGGAGCAAAATTAGTTGCAGGTGGAGTTGGAAAACCAAACGGATTAAATGATGGTTATTATGTTAAACCGACAGTTTTTGCAGATGTAAAAAATGAAATGGAAATTGCAAGAACAGAAATATTTGGTCCTGTTTTATCTGTTATTCCATTTGAAACCGAAGAAGAGGCAATTAAAATTGCAAATGATACTGATTATGGATTAACAAACTATATTCAAACTCAAGATAAGGAAAAGGTACAAAGAGTTGCCAGAAAACTTAGATCTGGAATGGTTGATGTAAATGGTGCTGGTATTGCAGTTGATGCACCTTTTGGAGGTTTCAAACATTCTGGAATTGGAAGGGAAGCAGGTAAAGAAGGATTGCTTGAATTTCTAGAAGTTAAATCTGTAGGTGGTTGGAATTAATTTATAGATTTATCTTTTATACCTTTTAAAAAGTCTAGACATTTCTTTAATTCACTAAGTTCTATATATTCATCAATTTTATGAGCCTGTTCAATCGAACCGGGCCCACAAACTACAGTGCTAATACCAACTTCTTGAAAGAGTCCAGCCTCTGTTCCAAATGAAACAGCTTCTCTTGAATTGTCACCAGTTATACTAGAAACAAATTCACAAGCTTCGGAATCGTTCAATCTATTAAATCCAACTACTTCGCCTATAATTTCTTTTTTAATATAAGCATCTGAAAAAACTTTTTTCATTTCTGGCAATAATTCTTTATCAACATAATCGTCTATTATTTGATTTACAAAATCTCCATCTTCTCTGACCACTGGTCTAGTTTCCCATTCAACTTTACATTTATCAGCGATAACATTATGAGCTATACCACCTGAAATTCCACCAACTGATAATGTAGAATATGGTGGATTAAATATACAATCTTTAGGAGCTCTATCTTTTAGTTTTGATCTAATTTCTAGTAATTTGTTTACATACCTAGATGCATATTCAACTGCATTAACACCTTGGCCTGGTTTAGAACTATGACCAGCTAAACCTCCAAAGTGAACTGTATATTCATTCATACCTTTATGGGCATCAATGATTTTCATATTGGTTGGTTCACCAATAATGCAAATTCCATCTTTAATATCTCTTTTTTTTAATTCTTTTATTAATAATGGTGCACCGATACATGCAGTTTCTTCATCGAATGTAAATGAAAAGTGAATGTCTCTATCTAAATTATTTTCTTTAAATACAGGAGCATATGCTAGAGCACATGCAATAAAACCTTTCATATCACAAGAACCTCTCCCAAATAATTTCTCATTTCTTATAGTTGCAACAAATGGATCAGTAGACCAACCTTTTGAAACTGGAACTACATCTGTATGACCTGAAAGAATAATAGGTTTCTTACCATTTCCATTTTTAGATTTTAAAGAAGCAAAAAGATTAACTCGTTTTTTATCACCATCAAAAATTCTAAATGAAGTTGCTCCTAAATTTTTTAAAATATCGTCACAATAATTAATGAGACTATTATTATCGTTTCCAGAAATAGTTTTGAAAGCAATCAAATCTGTCAATATTTGTATCGAATTTTTATAAATTTTATCAGGATTATTTTCTGTACTCATTTACAAATCATTATATATTAAATTTATGAAAGAACAAATTACGTATGAAGACTTTGATAAAGTTGATATCAGATTGGGAACAATTATTTCTGTAAGAAAAAATGAAAAAGCACGAAAACCTTCATTAGTTGTAGAAGTTGATTTTGGAGAAAAGATAGGGATAAAACAATCTTCAGCTCAAATTACCCATTATTACAATGAAGAGAATCTTAAAGGAAAACAAGTAATTGGTGTTTGTAATTTTGCAGAAAAAAATATTGCAGGAGTTGTATCACAAGTATTAATTCTTGGAGCTATAGATGCAGAAGGTAGAGTAACTTTAGTTCATCCATCTCAAGAAGCAGAGAATGGATTACCAATTGCTTAAATGCATCCAGAACTATTATCATTAAGTTTATTTTTTTTTGTTACCAGTTGCTCACCTGGCCCAAATAATATTGTTGCATCTCATTCAGGTTTTAATCATGGAGTAAAAAAAACTATACCTCTTATGTTAGGTGTTATATTTGGTTTTACCTCAATGCTATCTTTAGTCAATTTTGGGCTAATCAATGTTTTTAAATTATATCCAATAATTCAAAAGATTTTAGTTTTTACAGGGTCTGCATTTTTAGTTTATTTGGCTTACAGAATTTCATTTTCTAAATCATCAAATCAAAAAGAAAAACTAGAACCTGTTAAATTTATAGAAACATTTCTTTTTCAATTTTTGAATCCTAAAGGAGTAATTGTTGCTATTATTGCAGTATCAACTTATATCGAATCTGGAGATAACTTTTTTACTTATTCTTTCTGGCTCCTAACTTCTGCCTTTTTCTTTGCTATATTTAGTATCTTATTCTGGACTTTAATTGGTAAATTTATGAGAAAATTCGCGACAAATGAGAAATTTATTAAATGGTTCAATTATGTTATGTCAGCGCTTTTATTAGGCTGCATAGCTACATTTTATTATTAAATATGAAACCAGGAGACAAAAACTCGTTCAATTCGTTAACTAAAATTTCAGTTAACGGCAAAAGTTATAATTTTTACTCACTGAAAGAGGCTGAGAAAAATGGTTTAGCAGGTATATCAAAGCTTCCAAAATCATTGAAAGTCTTACTTGAGAATTTGTTAAGATTTGAAGACGATATAACAATTAATAAAAAACAAATTGAATCTATTAAAGATTGGTTAAAATCTAAAAGTTCTAATACAGAAATTGCATATAGGCCTGCGAGAGTTTTACTTCAAGATTATACTGGAATTCCTGCGGTTGCAGATTTAGCTGCAATGAGAGAGGCTGTAAAAGAAAAAAATAAAGATCCAAGTACTATCAATCCATTATCATCAGTTGATTTGGTAATTGATCACTCTGTACAAGTAGATAAATATGCAAATAAAAATTCATTAAAAGAAAATGTTGATATTGAATTTAATCGGAATGCTGAAAGATATTCTTTTCTCAAATGGGGGCAACAAGCATTCAATAATTTTAGAATAGTTCCACCGGGAACTGGAATATGTCATCAAGTTAATTTGGAATACCTTTCAAAAGTTGTTTGGAATGAAAAATATAAAGGTGAAGAATATATATTTCCAGATACTTTAGTTGGAACAGATAGTCATACAACTATGGTAAACGGCCTATCGGTTTTGGGCTGGGGCGTAGGAGGAATTGAAGCTGAAGCTGGAATGTTAGGTCAGCCTATTTCAATGTTAATACCTGAAG
Source organism: uncultured Pelagibacteraceae bacterium (assembly GCA_902615045.1). Taxonomy (GTDB): domain Bacteria; phylum Pseudomonadota; class Alphaproteobacteria; order Pelagibacterales; family Pelagibacteraceae; genus Pelagibacter. Next base: position 45,410 of record CACMNP010000002.1, read on the forward strand.
TTATTGGGTTTGAAATGAAATCAAAAATGCCAGAAGGTACAACAGCAACTGATCTTGTTTTAACTGTAGTTAAAATGTTGAGAGACAAAGGAGTTGTGGGAAAGTTTGTCGAATTCTATGGTGAAGGACTAAAAAATCTGACTTTAGCAGATAGAGCTACTATAGCAAATATGGCACCTGAGTATGGTGCAACTTGTGGTTTTTTCCCAATAGATGACGAGACTTTAAAATATTTAAAATTCTCAGGAAGAGATGATCAAAATGTTGAAATTGTAAAACAGTATGCTCATGAACAAGGACTTTGGGCAAGTTTAGATGTAGAATTTACAGATACTCTATCTTTAGATATGTCAACTATAGTACCGACTATTTCAGGACCAAAACGTCCCCAAGATAAAGTTTTGCTAACTAATGCATCATCAAATTTTAAAAAAGTGTTTTCAGAAGTTACAAAAAAAGAAAAACCAAATATTTATAATGTTGAAAAAGAAGAATTTAAAATAACCGATGGTGATGTTTTAATTGCTGCAATCACTTCTTGCACTAATACTTCTAATCCAAGTGTACTAATTGGAGCAGGTTTACTTGCAAAAAATGCAATTGAAAAAGGTTTAATGACTAAGCCCTGGGTTAAAACATCTTTGGCGCCGGGATCTCAAGTAGTTACAGATTATCTAGAAAAAGCTGGGCTAAATATTTATTTAGATAAGTTAGGATTTAATTTAGTTGGTTATGGATGCACTACTTGTATTGGTAATTCAGGTCCATTAGCTGATAACATATCAGATTCCATAAAAAATAATAATATTTATGCTGTTTCAGTTTTATCTGGAAACAGAAACTTTGAAGGAAGGATTTCACCTCTAATAAAAGCAAACTACTTAGCGTCTCCGCCATTAGTTGTTGCTTATGCAATAGTAGGAACTATGAGATTTGATTTATTTAAGGATCCGTTAGGTAAAGATAAAGATGGTAAAGATGTTTTTTTAAAAGATATATGGCCATCTAACAAAGAAATAGAAGAAACATTGAGAAATTCATTAAATGCAGAAATGTTTATAAAAAGATACTCAAATGTTTCCCAAGGACCAGAACAATGGCAAAAAATTAAAACAGAAGAAACCAATATTTATAATTGGGAAGATAATTCAACATATGTAAAAAAACCTCCATTTTTTGACAATCTTCCTGATAAACCAGAAGGATTTAAAGAAATTAAGGATGCAAGACCACTATTAATATTAGGTGATAGCATTACCACTGACCATATTTCACCTGCTGGATCAATTCAAAAAGATAGTCCGACTGGAGAATATTTTATGAAACATCAAATACTTCCTAAAGACTATAACTCCTATGGAGCAAGAAGAGGGAATCATGAGGTTATGATGAGAGGGACTTTTGCGAATATAAGAATTAGAAATGAAATGGCACCTGGTACTGAAGGTGGTTTTACAAAGTTGTACCCTGAAGAAAAAGTAATGCCAGTATATGATGCGGTTGTTGAATATAAAAAAAGAGGTACTGATTTAGTTGTAATTGGTGGTAAAGAGTATGGAACTGGTTCTTCTAGAGATTGGGCAGCCAAAGGAACTAAACTTTTAGGTGTAAAAGCTGTTTTTGCAGAAAGTTTTGAGAGAATTCATAGATCAAATCTTATAGGAATGGGTATACTACCATTACAGTTTAAAGATGGAATAAATAGAACCAATCTAAAATTAGATGGCTCAGAACTATTTTCTATTGTTGACTTAGAAAAAGGTATAGATCCTAGAGATGAAGTTGATGTTGAAATCAAATATGTCTCTGGAGACATTAAGAGAATTAAAATGTTAAGTAGAATAGATACTAAGAACGAATTAGAGTATTACAAAAATGGTGGAATTTTACAATATGTACTTAGGAACATGATTTAATGGATGAAGATATTGAAATAATAAATACCCAAACACGTAATGAAAAAATTAAAAACTTTTTCATAAATAATAAAAATTCTTTAATTTCGATATTAGTAATAATTATTTTGGCTTTAATTGGCTACTTTTCTTTTGAAGAATATCAATCTAGCAAAAGAGAAAAATTAGCTGATAAATACGACTTAGCTGTAATAAGATATGAAGCTGATAATAAATATAACGTGATCCCAGATCTTAAAGAGGTGATTAATGCTAAAGACAAAACATATTCTCCTCTAGCCTTTTATTTTTTGCTAGATAACGATTTGATAAATTCAAAAGATGAAATTAACAATTATTTTGATATTTTAATTAATGATATTGGCTTGGATAAAAAGTTTAAAGAGCTAACAATCTTTAAAAAAGGCCTATATAATTCAGACTTTTCAGATGAAAATGAATTGTTAGCTATTTTCAATCCTTTAATTAAAGCAGATAGTATATGGAAACCACATAGTCTTTATATTATGGCAGAATATTATTTATCAAAAAATCAAATGCAAAAATCAAAAGAATTTTTTGAGCAAATAATTAGTCTTGAAAATAATAACTCAAAAATAAAAACCAAAGCTCAAAAAAGGCTAAGATCTAGTTTCAGTGAGTAGGATAGTATTATATTTCGTCTTTTTACTTTTATTATCAAGTTGTGGTCAAAGTGATAAATCTTTAGAAAATACTAATTCTAAAATTTTATTTGAAGAAATTAAACCAATTCAACAACAATTAAATCCCAATACACAAATAAATCTATCTAAATTTGTTAAAGATAATAGTTTTATAAATAATAAGACAAATAATAATGGAAATATAAACTTTGAGCCAACATTTGAAAAAAAGAAAACTTTTAAATTTTCAAAGATTAAACAATTTAATTCAATCGATACAGATATTTTATTTATCGAAAATAATGATCTAATTTATTTTGATAATAAAGGAACGATATTAAGAATTAACGAAAAATTTGAAACTTTGTGGAAAGCAAATCATTACTCAAAGAAAGAGAGAAAACTTAATCCAATATTATATTTTAATTATATAGATAATAAAATTATTGCTGCTGATACTCTTTCAAATATTTTTTCATTAAATTTAGATAATGGGGAACTAAACTGGAAGAAGGACAGTCTATCTCCGTTTAATTCAAATATTGCTATAAAAAATGATAAATTTGTTATTGTTGATTTTGATAATGTAATTAGGTGTTTCTCAATATTAGATGGAAATGAACTATGGAATTTTAAAACAGAAAACACATTCATTAAATCTCAAAAAAAATTATCTGTAATTATTAAAGATGACATTGTTTATTCACTTAATAATTTGGGTGATCTGACTGCATTAAATATTAATGATGGGAGTTTAGTTTGGCAAACACCTACTCAGAGCAACGAAATATTCTTAAATGCATTTAGTCTAAAAAATTCAGAAATGATTTTAAATAATGAAACAATATATTTTTCAAATAACAAAAATGAGTTATTCTCAATTGACACAAGAACTGGTATAGTAAAATGGAAACAAACTGTAAATTCCAGTTTAAAGCCTACGATTTCTGAAAATTATATTTTTAATATTTCCGAGGAAGGATATTTATTTGTAATTGATACTGAGACTGGAAATATAGTCAGGATTACTGATGTTTTCTCAACATTTAAAAAAAGAGAAAAAATTGCACCAGTAGGTTTTGTTATTGCTAAAAATAAAATTTATTTGTCTACCGATAATGGACGAATTTTGATTATTAATTTAACTAATTCAGAAACAGAGAAAGTAATTAAATTTAATAATGAAAAAATATCGAGGCCATTTATTAATAATGCTAATATTTTTTTAATTAAAAATAACGGAATTATAAGATCAAATTAATGTTATTAAAATTTTTAGAAAAAATTGGAAGAAAAAAGGTAGTTTTAGATAGGGGGCCGTCTCACCCAAAATTTAATGAAGCTAAACCATGGATGAATAGATATTATTTATTATTTAGAAATAGACCAAAATGGTTCCCATTTAATATATTAATTCATGAAATGTTGGATGATGATCATGGGGATGGAGTTCATAATCATCTATTCCCTTATATTACAATAATTTTGAGAGGCGGTTATTGGGAAACTACTAAAAAAGGCAAGTTCTGGAGAAAACCTGGATATATTGGATTTAGATCAGCCAATGCATTTCATAGAGTAGACCTTGAGCCAGGAACAATGCCAATGACAATTTTTATCTCTGGACCTTTTGGATTAAGAAAAGGACCAAGATCAGAATACGGTATCGATTTTAATTCAAAAAAGAATTAATGCAAAAAAGTTTTGTTAAAGAGTTTAAATTTTACTGCAAAAAAAAAAATTTAGATGTTAATTCGCATCAGATAAAACTCATAAAAACATTAGAAGAATATTATAAATTAAACTACAAATCATTTATCTCAAAAATTTTATCAAAAAAAAATTATAAAAAAGGCTTTTATCTTTATGGAGATGTTGGTGTCGGCAAAACCATGATATTAGATTTTTTTTTTAACTTAGTTGAGGGTAAAAAATTAAAACTTCACTTCAATGAGTTTATGGTTAGCTTTCACGACTTTGTACACCAATCCAAAGATAAAAATGATGAAAATAAATTAAGTAATTTTGTTAAAAAATTAAAATCGAAAGCAAAATTAATATATTTTGACGAGTTTCAAGTTACAAATATAGTAGATGCAATGATACTTGGAAAATTATTCGATGAAATATTTAAAGAAGATTTAAAAATTATTGTAACTTCTAATATAAAAATAGAAAATTTGTACAAAGATGGGTTGCAAAGAGATCAATTCAAACCTTTTATAAAAATAATGCAAAAGCAATCATTTGAATATCAATTAAATATAGATGATGATTATAGAAAGTCCAAAGGCAATAAGACTCAAAGATATTACTCACCTTTAAATCAAGAAAACAATTTTAAAATAAACAAATTATTTAGAGTGATTACTAAAGATAAGGCTTTAAAAGAAAAGATTTTAAATATTAAAGGAAGAAAATTTATTTTAAAAAATTTTTATGATGGAATTGTTCGATTAACTTTTAAAGAAGTATGTGATAAAAATTTAGGATCAGAAGATTATATTAAAATAGTAAAAAATTGTTTTTTTATAGTTATGGAAAATGTACCAGCATTTAATGATTTAAATTCAAATCAACAACAAAGATTTATTACTTTTTTAGATATCGTGTATGATCAAAATATACCTATGGCCATTAGTGCAGAACAAAATATTGATAAACTCACATCATCAAGATTATTGGAAAAACCATTTAAACGTACCATTAGCCGATTATATGAATTAACATCTAAAAAGTATTTATGAGACAAGAATTTTTTAATCTTGAACTTAAAACAAATGGTCAAAAATTATATGAATTTACCAATCAAACGATAGACTGGATAAATAAAAATAATTTTAATAATGGTATTTTAAATTTAAGCATACAGCATACTAGTGCATCTTTAATAGTCCAAGAAAATGCTGATCCTGATGTTCAATCAGATTTAATTAATTATTTTGATAAAATTGCTCCAATGGATAATAAATTATATATTCATACAATAGAAGGTAAAGACGATATGCCAGCTCATATAAAGTCAGCTTTAACTAACAATCAAATATCCCTCAGTATAAAAAACAAACAACTTTTGTTAGGAACTTGGCAAGGAATTTACCTTTTTGAACATAGGTTAGCTTCCACAAAAAGGCTGATTATTCATCATTTTATTGGAGATTAATTAATTTTTTAAAGTTTGAAATGCTTTTAGAGCTGCGTTTCTAGCTTCTTCATGTACAACTATTGGAGAAGGGTAATCAGAACCAATTTTAGTTTTTATAGCTTCTTGATATTTAGTTTCCATTTCCCATGGTTTATGAATAAATTTACTTGGAACTCTCTCTAATTCAGGTACCCATTTTTTTACATACAAACCTTGTTTATCAAATTTTTCACCCTGCAATATAGGATTAAAAATTCTAAAATAAGGGGCTGCATCTGCGCCACAGCCAGCAACCCATTGCCATTGTGCAACATTGTTTGCTTCATTAAAATCTAACAAACAATTTCTAAAATGTTTTTCACCCTCTTTCCAATTAATTCTTAAATGTTTTACAAGAAAAGAACCAACTACCATTCTAATTCTATTATGCATCCAACCTGTTTCATAAAGTTGTCTCATCCCAGCATCAACAATTGGGTATCCAGTCATACCATGTTTCCAAGCTTTCAAATTTTTTGCATTTTTATCCCATGGAAATTTGTCAAATTCTTTTCTTAAATTACCTTTTAGCATTTCAGGGAAATAATTAATTAAACTATGTGAAAATTCTCTCCAGCCTAATTCATTTAGATATTTTTTAACACTAATATTTTTTGATTTATATTTATAACATTTGTCCCAAATGTTACTTACATGTATTTGTCCGTTTCTAATGAATGGCGAAAGTTTTGACGAACCATTTATAGCTGGATAATCTCTATCAACTCCATATTTCAACATTCTATTTTCGACAAAATCATTTAAATATTTTTCGGATTGTTTTTCTGTTGGATCCCAATATTTTTCAAATTTTTTATACCAATTTTTCTTTGGTAAAATTTGATCTGGAATATTATTATTTTTGAATAATTTTATTTTGCTCTTAACTTTTTTTACGTTGAATGATTTGTTTGGGATACTATCTAAGTAAATTTGTTCTCCAATTCTCCAAAATGGACTATAAACTTTGTAAGGGCTTCCATCATCTTTTGTAACATTATTATATTCATTAAGGACATTTCCTTTAAAACATTTTGAAAGTATTTTGTTTTTTTTAAAAATTTTAATGAGATCATTATCTAACTTTAATTGAGATGGCTCATATATTTTATTCCAAAATACAGAAATTTCTTGTTTGTCTTTGATTTTACTAAAAAAAGTTATTTCATCAGAAAATACTAATTCTAATTCAATATTGTATTTAACTAATTCATTTTTAAAATTAATTAAAGATTTACTTACCCACCATTTTTGTGCTTCTCTAACATCATCAAAATTTTCCTTGTTATAAATATATAATGCTGTGACAGTATCGTAATTATTTGTTGCATAAGATAACGCAGAATTATTTCTTATTCTAAAATCGTCTCTTATCCAAACAACAGCTTTTTTTGACATATAATTTACTTTCTGCCTTTAAATAGCAATTGTTTATAAAGTTTTACATCTGCATTACCTTCGCATCCAATAACTAAAACGTTAGATTTTTCGTTAAGATTTAATAATTTCTTTGTTTTAGGATTATTACAGAGACTAATAAGACTGATAATTCCTGGTGTAGCACATTCACCACCTATTATTGATCTTTTACTCAGTTTCTTGTCTTTAAGCATTGCAACAGTTTTAGGAACCTTTGAGTCATTTACAGCGACACAACAATCACTAGCCTTTTTTAATACATGCCAAGGTATGAGAGACATTTCATTGCATGACATACCTCCCATTATACTTTCTTTTTTTATTTTAATTTTTTTTAAACTTTTGCTTTTTATGCTTTGAAGTACACAATCAGCTCCATCAGGTTCAACTATAATTATTTTAGGAATTCTCTTGAAATATTTTGCAACTCCTGCAACTACACCTGCTGCCATGCCACCAACGCCAGCTTGAAGCAATATATGTGTAATATAATGCGTAGTCTGTTTTGAAATTTCTTTAATCATAATTGAATAACCAGCCATAGTTAATAAAGGAACATAACTATAATTCTTCGTAGATACATCTTGAATAACATTCCAATTATTCTTTTTTGATAATTTTTTACACTCGTTTAATGAATTTTCATAATTACCTTTTACTCGAATTACATCGGCTCCAAATTTTTCAATTTCTTTTACTCTCGCTTCACTTACATATTGACTAACAAAAATTTTACATTGCAAACCTAATCTCTGAGCGCCCCAAGCAACTGATCTACCATGATTTCCAGCTGTTGCAGATGATATTACTAAATTTTTTCTCCCTTTAGTTATTTTTTCTACAGCATATGCTCCACCTAAAGCTTTAAAAGATTTTAAATGAAATCTTTTCGACTCATCTTTGTAAAAAATATTATTAAGTTTTAAATTTTTGTTTAGTTTCTCTAATTTTAATAATGGTGTTTTTTTATAGTTTTTCCACTTAGATATAGAATTAAAAGCATCAGTGATTATTTTTGACGAAATAATATTTAAAATATAGTTTCGATTAAAACTATAATTTTTATTCGATAAAAATTTTGTATATTTCCATTTTCTGTAACTATCAAAGCTTTTCACTTTAGCAGTCTAGAGTATTCTGTCTTTCCCATTTTGTAATTGGTTTGGACTTATCAAATTTTTCGTTATCATTAAAATCTTTTAATTCCGAAGTCCTTAACTTGACGTAACTTTTAATTACTTCTTTTCCAAATGCTTTATTCATTTCTTTATTATTTTCAATTTTATCAAGAGAATCTTTTAGTTCATTTGGTAATTTAGAGAGGTTTGGATATTTTTTATAATCCTCATACATATTACAAAAAAGAGGTTTGCCAGGATTAATTCTTTTACTTAATCCCTCTATTCCTGCAGCTAATACACTAGCTTGAAGTAAATAAGGATTTGCGGATCCATCCATAAGTCTTAATTCAAATCTTCCCGGATCAGGAACCCTTATCATATGTGTACGATTATTTCCTGTATATGATATACTGCTTGGAGACCATGTGGCACCAGATTTTGTTGGTGCAGCATTTATTCGTCTGTAACTATTTATTGTTGGATTAAAAAAAGTAGATAAGGATGAAGCATGTCTCATGATGCCTCCTAAAAAGTTATAAGCGGTCTTGCTTAGCCCAAGTTTATCATGTTTATCAAGAAAGATATTTTTCTTTCCTTTCCATAAAGAAATATGTGCATGACATCCGTTACCAGTTAAATTTTCAAAAGGTTTTGGCATAAATGTTGCTCTTAAATCATGCTTTTCTGCAATAGTTTTAACCATAAATTTAAAAAAAGTATGTCTATCAGCAGTTTTTAGACAATCTGAATAATCCCAATTCATTTCAAATTGCCCATTAGCATCTTCGTGGTCATTTTGGTAAGGACCCCATCCCATTTCAATCATACAATCACATATTTCTTTTATAAGCTCATATCTTCTCATTAAGGAAGACTGGTCATAACAAGGTTTAGATTGAGTATCTCTATTATCTGCAATTGTGTTCCCATCAGGAGAAATCAAAAAATACTCACACTCTACACCTGACTTCATGCTATATCCCAATTCAGATAATTTTTTTATTTGTTTTTTTAACATCACTCTTGGTGAAGCATCGACAGGTTTACCATTCATCCATAAATCTGAAGCCAACCAACCAACTTCTTTATTCCATGGTAGTTGAATTAAACTGTCAGGATCAGGTATTGCAAACATATCAGAGTCAGCTGGTGTCATATCTAGCCAAGCTGCAAATCCAGCAAATCCAGCACCATTTACTTGCATATCTTTTATTGCATGAGCAGGAACCAATTTTGATCTTAAGACACCAAATAAATCTACAAAACTTATTAAAAAATATTTAATTTTTTTTTGTTTTGAAATTTTAAATAAATTTTTTGCCATCTAATAACGTAACACAATTATTTAAAAAATGATAAAAAGAAATCTTTGTAATAAATTAAATTTACACCAATAATAATTAATATCGCTATAATTACTCCATACTTTGCTTTTGGCCATGCAAGACGTGCCATTTTGCTAGGAGTTTTATTTTCATTTTGATTATTTTCTTCAGAATTTTGCATTAAAAAAAAGAGGGCACAGTATTTCATGCGCCCTCTTAAAAGTTTTAACCGTCTGTTATATTGCTTTTCCAGTCGTTAGCACTTGGTTTTTTTCTGACAATTGCATTCATCTTACCATCTTCTTGTTTAGATGAAATAACATGCCAGCCAACCCAAATAAGAATTGCTATTATAACTAGCACTCCTTCCGAACCAACACCTGGATAGACAGATCCTTGTACCTCAGAGGCACTTAAATGATCTATCCAATTTGATACTGTTGCCATTTACATACCTCCTTTATCTACTGGCCGAGACTACAGCTTTTTCGTCTTCTTTAGCCTCTTCCATAATTGTATAGTCAAGTCCTGCAAGTTCTACTTCTCTTGGTATTCTTAATTTACCCATTCCATGAAGAACTTTTGCAATTATATATCCAGGAAGCATACCTAGTACAAAAAACATTATTATTGCACCGATAAACATTCCAAGAGGATTAATTGCTGCATAATTAGTTCCATCCCACATAGCTCCAACACTGTATCCAGATGAAGGATAACCATTTAAAACGAAACCACATATTACAAGACCAACAAATCCAGCATAACCATGAACAGCTACCGCTCCAACTGCATCGTCGATTTTATATTTTTTCTCGACCCAGTAATGCATTTTGTAAGCTATAACTACTCCGATCATACCGATTATCATTGATTGTATTGGATGATATAAATCATTACCTGCAGATGCACATATTATTCCTGCAAGTCCTGAAGAATAAGTCCAGAAAGGATCTCCCTTCGAGACCACATACCCTGCTAACAACCCTCCAGATAACGACATTAAAAAGTTCATCGTTATTCCACTAAGTGTGGTTGGAGTTAGGTAGATGTTCGTTGCTGTAAAGAAAGTTACACCTTCCATACCATATTCAGGTCCAAGATCATAAATCGGAACATTACATGCTGCGTAAAAGCCCCAAAAACCTGTATAGATTAAGAATAATCCAACAGTCACTAACCAAGGATTTCTTGGTCCAATGTTTCTTGGTTCTCCACTAGATGAAAATTTTCCAATTCTTGGTCCTAAAACAATTAGAACACCTAAGGCAAAACCTCCAGCAATTGCGTGAATTACTCCAGAAGCATAAGCATCGTGATATCCTAATATTTTTAACATCCATCCATCAAAATGCCATCCCCATGAAGCATCTATTGTCCAGAAAACAGATCCAATTGCAATTGCAAGTATTCCAAATGCAAAAGTAGTTATCCTTTCAATAACCGCTCCAGATACAATTGATGCTGCAGTCCATGAAAATAATAAAAAAGCTGCCCAGAAGACACCCATTATATGATCATTAAGATTTACGGCCATCAATGCATTTGTAGGGTTAGCAAGATCATTTCCACCAAATCCACCTCCAAGAACTAGACCTGTACTTTCGGTCATAATTGAAGGAGCTAATCCGGGTCCTGTTGGAAATGCCCAGTATATCCACCAACCAAAGAAAAACCATGTGACTGTTACCAGTGGTATCAGCATTGTATTTTTCATAAGAGTATGTTGGTGATGTTTGTAACGAGATGCCCCAACTTCATACATACAGAAACCCACGTGGATCAAAAACATAAGAACCACAGTTACCCAATAGTAAAATTCTGTAAATAAGGTTGTGAGAGCACCTAATTGATCAGTCATATTTCTCTCTCCTATTAATAGTTAACAGACTCTATGAAATTTTTTTTACGCTGACAATTTTATTTTATTTATAAAAAGTAGAAGTTAATAATTATTTTATCAACTTGAAATTGAAATTAGAATTTTAAATATGCTTTTTTAAGGTCAACCAGAGGATGATTCGGGGACATTTGAAACTTTACCAATAATTCTCTAGCTATCATATCTCTATCCTGTTGATTATTAGGTAATTTTATTTTACTTGGTATCGTTACCCAACCATTAGCATTTCTATCAAAAACAGCAGGTCTATTTTCTTCATAACCCATATGAACATCTTCTAACCAATTGAGATCGTCCCAACCCATAGCTTCTATATATTTTTTTAAAAATGGAGTTAGTCGACTATAGTCAGGCAAAAGATTTACGTCATATCGATAGCCAATTGTTTGGCCAATCATTTTTTCTCTAGCAGTCTCTTTTTTTTTACCTAATTGACCTTTGATCTCTTTTGATTTGACTTTTTTCTTACCTTTTTTCTTTGGCATATTTGCTATTAGATTTTATGGAAATCTTTAACTCCTACTGTATGATTTGTTCCTGCAAGAGGTACTTTAGCTAAAGCAGAAGCCTCCATTGTCAATGCTGCCATATCTTCCGGTTCTAGCGAGTGAATATTTGTTTTTCCACATGCTCTAGCCAACAATTGAGCCTCTAATGTCATCGCATGCAAGTAATTATACACTCTTAATGCTGCATCATCAGGATTTAATCTTTTTCTTAATTTAGGATCTTGAGTAGCAACTCCTACCGGACATCTACCCGTGTGACAGTGATAGCAATGACCTGCAGGAACACCCATTTCTTTTTCAAAGTTAGATTCTGGTATTTCCTTATTGCAATTTAAAGCCACCATTGCGCCAGTTCCGATTGCAATTGCGTCTGCACCAAGTGCTAAAGCTTTAGCCATATCTGCTCCATCTCTAACACCGCCTGCATAAATTAAAGTTACCTTTCCAGTTTTACCTACATCATCCAAAGCTCTTCTTGCTTCTCTAATTCCAGCAATTCCTGGGATACCTGTGTTTGCAGCTGCAATGTGTGGTCCAGCACCTGTTGAACCCTCCATTCCATCAAGATAAATTGAATCTGGATCACATTTTGCTGCCATCCTTACATCATCATACACTTTAGCTGCTCCAAGTTTTAATTGAATTGGCACTTTGTTTTTTGTTAATTCTCTAAGCTCTTGAACTTTTAAAGCTAAATCATCTGGACCCAGCCAGTCAGGATGTCTTGCTGGAGATCTTTGATCAATACCTGCGGGTAGCGATCTCATTTCTGCAACTTGGTCAGTAACTTTTTGACCCATCAAATGACCACCCATTCCAACTTTTTGTCCTTGTCCAATAAATACCTCTATTCCATCAGCTAGTTGTGCATGGTGTGGGTTAAAACCGTATCTTGATTGTATGCACTGATAAAACCATTTTTCTGAATATCTTCTCTCATCTGGTATCATTCCACCTTCACCAGAACATGTTGCGCTACCAGCCATTGTAGCACCTCTAGCTAATGCAGTCTTTGCTTCATAAGATAAAGCTCCAAAACTCATTCCCGTAATGTAAACTGGAATATCAAGCTCAATTGGATTTTCGCATCTTGGACCAATAATAGTTTTGGTCTCACATTTTTCTCTGTAGCCTTCAATAACAAATCTTGTTAATGTACCTGGCAAGAAAACTAGATCATCAAAAGTAGGTATCTTTTTCATCAAAGCCATTCCTCTCATTCTGTATCTTCCTAATTCGGCTTTGATATGAATGTCGTCCATAACTTCTGGAGTAAAAATAGCGTTGTGTCCCAACAAACTTTTGTTTCTTGAAGCTATTCCATTACCATTAGAATGTCCGTTTGACTTTCCATTACCATTTTTTTTCTTTGCCATTTAAATTGCTCCTTTTTTTTCTGTAGGTTCAAGAGCATCGTAATTCCAAAGTTTTTTTCCTGCTACAACTTTGGTCATCTTAGAAACATCGAAGTTTTCTCCGATCTCCGCAACCTTTAATTTTCTTTTAAGCCAGTCTTGATCTGAATCAGTTAATTCAGCTTCAACAGCATCACTACCAAATGATCCAATTTTTCCACCTACAAAAATTGTCCCATCATACATAGAATCTCCTAAATTTATTCCAACATCTCCAAGAATAATAATTCGCCCTCTCTGCATCATAAAACCTGTAAAAGCACCAGCATCTCCGCCGATAATTATTGTCCCACCTTTTTGATCAATTCCTGTTCTGGCACCTACGCTTCCTTTGCATATCAGATCTCCACCTCTAATTGCCGCACCAAAACAAGACCCTGCATTTTTTTCAATTACTACTTTTCCTGCCATCATATTTTCTGCACATGACCATCCCACTCTTCCATTAATTCTAACAATAGGACCATCCATCGATCCACACCCAAAGTAACCCAAACTACCTTCAAATATTAAATTTAATTTATTGAGAATTCCAACTCCCAAGCTATGTTTTCCCTGTGGGTTCTTTATTACAATAGTTCCATATCCATCTTTCATTAATTCATCAATTTTTTTATTTGCTTCACGACAATCCATGTTCTTAACGTCAATCTCAGTTCTTTTATTAAAATCTACATCATATGTCCCAAAGTAATAAAAATTCTCTGCCTCATCTGGATTAAAAAATTTTTGTTGTGTTTTTCCAGTTAAGACTTCTGTATGAAGTCCCATTGATTGAGCTTTACTTTTTTTTTCTGATGTTTTTAAATTTGCCATACTTTAACTTCTCCATCAAAAGGATCATAAGTTTCGATTTCTTGTGGTAATATTGATCTTATTGCAATTTCCTCTGACCCCATTGCAACTAAATCATCTGACTCATACAATACTAGTGGTTTTGCAGCCATTGTATCTTTCGCCATTCCTAAGCTATCTTTTGTAGCAACAAAATAAGTAAATACCCCATCTAAACCGACGAGAGACTCTTTCATTCCCTCTTCTAATGTAGCTCCATTTCTCATTTTTTCTGCAAGATATACAGCGATTAATTCAGAGTCACATTCTGACATAAATCTCATGCCCTTGTTTTCCAATACTCTTCTATTATTCCAATAGTTTGTTAATTGTCCATTATGAACGACTGACACATCGCTAAAAGGATAACCCCAAAATGGGTGAGCAGATTTAATATCTACTCCCGACTCTGTTGCCATCCTAGCATGACCAATTGCATGTGTCCCGACAACTTTATCTAAATTATATCTGTTACAAACAACTTCAGCGTTTCCTAGATCTTTAATTACTTCTAAAGATTTTCCCATAGATAATATTTCTACACCTTCAACACTTTCTATTTTTTGAGAAAATTCCATTAAATCTTTTTCATACTGAATTTCATATCGTAATGAATAAGGAAGAATTCTATCTTCTTTTATTACTTTAGCGCCTAGCTCAGAAAGATATGAATCAACAATTTTTTTTCTTTCGTCATAAACTGATACATCTTCTTTTACTGAAGAACTTCCCTCTGCAACATTTTCACCTACCTTAAATCGCATGATGAAATTTTGACCGTCAGTTTTTCCGTATAGAGCGTATCCAGTTGAATCTTCTCCTCTATGCTTTAATGCTTGAAGCATACCTTGAAGTTCAAAACCAACGTTTGAAGTATTTCCTCTATGAATTAATCCTGCAATCCCGCACATATAATTTCCTTATTAAATTATGGCAAACAATCCAGATAAGTATCAAGATCCCATTGTGTTGTTGCACCTAAGAATTTTTCCCACTCATCTCGTTTGTACCAATTAAATACTTTATACATTTCATCTGGCATTGATGATTTTATTATCTCATCTTCTGCCAATCTATCTAAAGCTTCACCTAAACTTAGTGGAAGTTTTTTAACATCTTTACCAGCTTTTTGAGCTTCATATATATTTCTAGACTCTGGTTTAGCTGGTTTCATTTTTTTAGATATTCCTTCATCACAAGCTTTAAGTAATGCTGCACCTAATAAATATGGATTATGCATAGAGTCAACTGATCTGTACTCGAATCTACCTGGAGCAGATACTCTTAGACCACATGTTCTATTTTGATAACCCCAGTCAGCATATACTGGTGCCCAAAAACCTTGATCCCATAATCTTCTATATGAGTTCACTGTCGAAGAACCAATTGCTGTTAAAGCTGGCAAGTGTTTCATTATCCCTGCAATTGATTGTAATCCAATCTTTCCAGGCAATTGCATATCCTTAGTATCTGGCATGAAAGTATTAGTTCCACCGGATACATAGCTAAAGACTTCTTCTACACCTGGAAGTTTTTTGTTACCCAATTTGTTTACTGATACTTTTCCACCTTTCCACAAAGACATGTTGGTGTGACATCCACTTGCTGAAACTCCCATAAATGGTTTAGTCATAAAGCAAGCTATAAGATTATGTTCTCTTGCTACTTGAGCACAAATTTGTCGATATGTAGATAGTCTATCAGCATTTCTTAAAACATTATCAAATGTCCAGTTAAGCTCTAATTGACCAGGAGCATCTTCATGGTCACCTTGGATCATATCAAGACCCATCGCTTTTGCGTATTCAATAACCTTCATAAACACAGGTCTTAATGATTCAAATTGATCAATATGATAACAGAAAGGTTTTGAGAAACCTTGTCCAGTTGGAGTTCCGTCAGGATTTTTTGTTAACCACATCATTTCAGGCTCTGTTCCAACTCTTAATTCTAATCCATGTTTCTTTTTGAACTCATTCATGAAAATTCTAAGATTACCTCTGCAGTCACTTGTTAAATGACCACCTGGATTTTTTCTTTCTTCTCTATTTCTAAAACATGTAACAAAAACTCTTCCAACTCTCTTATCCCAAGGCAATTGAACAAAAGTTTCTGGATCAGGTATTCCTACCAATTCCATAGCTTCTGGACCATATCCAATATAATTATTATGACGATCTAAAAATAAATTTGCTGTTGCTCCATAAACCAATTGAAAACCTTTTTCTGCAGTTCTTTCCCAGTGGTCTGCTGGTATTCCTTTTCCAACAACTCTTCCAGTTACTGAAATAAATTGATAATAGATATAAGTAATTCCTAATTCGTTTATTTTTTCTCTAACCTTTTTGACGAGTTTAGCTCTACCTGGTTGGTTTACGTGTTTTTCAAGATCCGTCATTCTTCCCCCTTTGAATTTTCAGATCAAAAAGGTAACTGAAAAAAAAACGTTTGTCTACTTAGATAAATTAGCTCCAAGGAAACGGACTGTTCGATGTCGGATGAAGTTTGCCTTTTTCATATCTATCGAACCTGAACGGTTTTAGTAATTCACTTTCTTGACCTAAAATTTCTTGTGCAACAAGGTGTCCAACACCTATCATTTTATAACCATGATTTGCATCTGCAATCATGTAAACATTTTCAAAAAATCTATCGAATATCGGGAATGAATCTGGAGTTAAACAACCCAATCCTCCTGATGGTCCTTTTCTATACAAATGAGATTTACCAACAAAACGTTTCTGAATATGTGCAAGTGCTGAAGTCCACATATCAGAAAATTTATCAGTAGTTTGATATTCAGGAGAGTCAATTCCATATGGGTCAACATTAACTTCATCAAAATGTTTTTGAACAATGTAAGGTGATGTTCCACCTTGAACTCCCAATCCTTCAATATCAGGTTTATAATAAATACCCCATAAGTCTTCTGTAATTATTTTACCATCTTTGTCAGAATAAAGTGGTGCATCTGTATCAACATGAATTACCGGAGGCGGTTTACCTTCATTAGTTTTTAAATAATCTGCATCTACACCCAATACACCTTCTTGTAAAAACCAGTACTTCCACATTTCAACTTCATGCATTTTTCCATTTTTAGCATCTTTTATGTTAGTAGTTTTTGGTAACTCCAACATATTCCAAAAATCTCTTACCCATGGTCCTGCTCCAATAACTACCTGATCACAATCAATTGTACCTTTATCTGTAACCACGCCAGTAATTGCATTGCTGTTGCTCCCTCTTTTAAAACCTGTAACCTTTACTCCTTTATGAACGTGTACACCGTTTGAATTTGCTTTTTTCTCTAATGCTTTAATTGAATCTTTATTAAATGCGTATCCACCTTTCTTTTCATGTAAGACTGATGTAATACCTTTTGCTTGCCAATCACTAAAAATTCCTTGCATATATTTCATGCAATCTTTTTCACCTTCTATAAATTCTGATTCATATCCGATCGCTTTTTGTTGTTCATAAATACTTGCAACATCTTTATGCATTACTTCTGGAGAAATTTGCATATAGCCGACAGCATTATATTTAAATGCCTCTGGATCACTTTCCCAAACACTAACTGAATGAGCCATTAATTCTCTCATCGCTGGTTGAAAATAATTATTTCTAACAACTCCACATGCAATTCCACTTGCACCTGCAGCAGTGTCTTTTTTTTCTAGGACAACGACATCGTTTGGATTTTTATATTTTTCGGAAAGTTTCCAAGCAGTACTTAACCCGTGAATTCCTCCACCAATTATTACAACTTTTGCTTTTGTCGGTAACGACATGTTTGAACTTTAATTTTTTAGCAAAGGAAAGAATATAATAATTTTTATATATAATTTATATAAATTCTAAATATTTATTAGATTTTTAATTAAAAACTCAAATTTTTGAGAGTTTTCAAATATTCGTTAAATTCATTAACAAAATTCTGTGTGGGTAAAACGTACTTTTTTCTATGGTCATTTCCGGTTTTCTCAAGGTAAAAAAATTCTTTATCACAAGCTTCTTTGATCATGAGTGCAGATTTGGGTCTAGAGGTTTTGAAAAGTCTAGTCTTAAGTTCTTCGACAGATAAGTTTTCATTTAATTTATAGGAATTCATCACAATCAACATCATGTGATAATGCGAAGGAGACTTTCTGAAAAAGTAATTACTGGATGTATGGGACAGTTTCATTTGATCTTCCCAAAATTCCAGTAAATCCTTTGATGATTTTGACATTAAGATTTTACACGTGTTTTTTGAGGATCGTAATGTGG
This sequence comes from uncultured Pelagibacteraceae bacterium, assembly GCA_902615045.1. GTDB lineage: Bacteria > Pseudomonadota > Alphaproteobacteria > Pelagibacterales > Pelagibacteraceae > Pelagibacter. Next base: position 63,952 of record CACMNP010000002.1, read on the forward strand.
AAAACCAACAACTTTGGCAGGTATTCTTTTTTGATGTCCATCAATTTTACCGACTTCAACATTCATACCTATTTCTGAATGACCTACATCAATTCTGCACAAAGCAATATTTTTATTCAAAGTAGGAGACAGACATCCACTTGTGACTACGCCAACTTGGGATCTTCCAATGTGAACACAATCACCGTGATTAGCTTTTTCTTTTCCTACAAGTTCTAATCCAACTAATTTCTTTTGCGGATTTTCTTTTCTCTTTATTAATGCTTCTTTACCAATGAAATCTGCTGTTTTTGTTTTTAAAGGAACCGTAAATCCAACACCAGCTTCAAAAGGGTCAACTTGGCCGTCAAATTCGTTACCAAATAATATTAGTCCAGCTTCAATTCTTAATAAATCTAATGCTCCAAAACCAGCAGGTATTATTCCTTCATCTTTGCCAGCTTCCATAAGCACATCCCAAACTGCTGGTGCATCTGAAGGGTGACACCATATTTCGTATCCTAACTCGCCTGTGTATCCAGTTCTAGAAACCATTAATGGAATTCCACTAAGTTCTTTTACTCTACAGATTGTAAACCTAAACCATTGTAATTCTGAAATAGAAGGTTGTGTTGGTGGAGTAAAAATAAACTTTTCTAAAATTTTTCTACTGTTAGGTCCTTGTAGAGAAATATTATTTATTTGATCAGTAGAGTTTTTAACTAAAACATTAAATTTTTTCTTTTTTGCTTGTTCTTTTAACCATTCACCTGCGTATTCATCACCACATACCCATCTAAATCCATGATCACTCATTTTTAACAATGTTCCATCATCAAACATAGAACCATTTTCGTAACACATCGAAGAATAAACAATTTGTCCAACTGACAATTTTTTAACATTTCTTGTTAAAGTATAGTCCATTAATTCTTCTGCATCCGGACCTAATATTTCAAATTTTCTTAAAGAAGATAAATCAATTAAAACTGCTTTTTCTCTACACGCTGTATATTCATTTATTACTCCGTGTTTAGTGTAATCATTGGGCAGCCAATATCCTCTAGCATCAACAAAGTTTCTTGTTAACTTTGAAGTTCTTTCATGAAATCCTGTATTTTTTGTTAGTTTTAATTCTGAGTCTGGTTTCATTCTAAATGCAAAAGATTTTGTAAATTCTCTTTTTTTTTCGTAAGTTCTAACAAAAATATCTGTAGGGTTCCATGAATTACATGGATCTATATCACTTGGACAGGCTGATGTTCCGCAGGTTAAATCTTTTAAAGCTCTTAATATTACATAATCTCCAGGTCTGGCAAATGACTCATCAGAAAGTACGGTATTTAAGCCTCCTGCTGAAGTATTAAAAAATAAATTTATAGCGTGCCATCCCTTTTGTCTATTAACCCCAAAATTTTCCATAGCACCACTTAAGTTATCTGAGCAATTTGGATGCCCAAAATAACCAGCATCTTCGTAATACTTCGATGTACAAGCAAGATTAAAAGTGTCATGTCTACCAACAGTATCTCTTATTACTTCTACTAAAGGCTCATGGTCTGTATCATAAAATTTTGAATACAATCCTGGTCCTGGAAATGTATTTCCCATAAAGGTCCTGGTTGTTTGCCAATCTAAACCTTTTTCAATACCTTTACCTAATTTAGCTGTATCAAAAGCAACAAAATCTGAACATTGTCTACCAGTTGGACAAATTATTTGAATATAATCTCCTTCTTTAACTTCAAAAGAAATCGCTGATTGTTTTGCAATATTTTTTTCGTCTAGAGGATCAAAAATTGGATCTGGAATTATTCTATGTTCTTTATAGTCAACAATATTATTTCTTTTAATAAATAAAGTTAATTCTGTAGGAGGATTTTGTTCATGAACCAACATATCATTACCAGGTGCAGAAAAAATGCAATAACATTTATCTTTTGAACTTATTTTAATTTTTTCTCCTGGTGGAGTGTCTTTATCAAAAAGGATTGAAGATTTAGATTTTGCAATTTTAAGATTTCTTTTTTCTAATTGGCGCAAAGCAATTTTCGAACTTTCTTCATTTCTATTTAAAATTTTAATTATATCATTTTCTGATTTAGATGATTTTAAATTTAAAATTGATGGATCTGAATTTCCATCAGAATTAAAAACAACTATTTCACAAATTTGATTTCCTTCATTATTAATAATTTCAATTTCATCATCCGGAAAAACCTGAACTCCTGTTAATCCACCGCCATTAACTACATATCTTTCAACCCCAGGTGGCAAAACATTTAAACCAGGTTCATTTATTCTTAAATTTTCTTCTAACATTTTAAATCAATGATTACTTATGTTTAAGAATAAATCAGTACTGATTAATTGTATATATAAATTTTAGTACCAACTTTTGTTGACTGTGAGATTAAATTTAAGGATACTTACTTACTTAATATATTAAGAGAGGAGAAATAAATGAAGAAAATACTATCTTTACTCTCAGCTATAGTAATTACTGTAGTAAGCTTTGCAGGAATATCTAACGCTGACAGTAAAAAACCCATAGTGATCCCAACTCATAACTGGTCAAGTCAAATTGTTATGGCCTATGTTATTGGTGGAATCTTTGAAAGCATGGGTAACAATGTTAAATATGTAAATGCTGACTCTCAAGCGGTTTACGAGTCAATTAGAATTGGTGATGTAACTATATCTCATGAGGTATGGGAATCTGCTTTCGGTAAGTCATTTACAACAGCTTTAGACAAAGGTGGTTTGTTAGACTGGGGTGATCATGAAGCAAGAACTCTTGAGGATATGGGATATCCAAACTGGGTTGTTGAAAAAGGTCTATGTCCAGGTCTACCAGATTGGACAGCTCTAAAAAATCCAGACTGTGCAAAAAACTTTACAACACCTGACTCTCCAGATGGAAAAGGAAGAATGTTGGAAGGACCACAAACTTGGCATGGTGACTTAATCCCTCAAAGGATTGACGCACTAGGCTTAGGTGATTTATGGTGGGTTAAGTTTGCTGGAGGTGCTGATGCACTTTGGGCAGAATTAGCAGCTGCTGAAAAAGAAGGAAGAGGAACTATAATTTTCAACTGGACACCAAACTTTACTGATGGTGCTGGTTTTACATTTATCGACTTCCCTCCATACACAGCTGGTTGCAGACCAGCAGATGGTGGTGACGGAAAATGTGGTTCTCCGGATGGTTATTTGAAAAAAGCAGTACACGAAGATTTTCCAAAAACTCATCCAGATGCAGCAGCAGCGTTTAAAAAATTGTCATTTTCAACAAGTCAAATTGGTGCAATGGCAGCTTTAGTAGACGTTGACAAAATGACTCACGAAGATGCAGCTAAAAAATGGTTAGCTGATAACGAGTCAACTTGGAAAGCTTTCCTTAAATAAGGATAAAAGTTAAAAAATTAAGATCTCCCCCAATTCTGTTGGGGGGGATTTTTTTTTATAAAGATTTGTGTAAAATATATTTATGAAAAAATATCTTTTTTACTTTTTTTTAAGTTTATTAATAAGCTCATCAGTTTTTGCTCGAAGCACCGGATGTAAAGAAGGTAACTGTGAAAATGGATATGGAAAATGGGTTTATACAGATAAAACTACTTATGAAGGTGAGTGGGTAGGAACAAAAAAAAATGGCCAAGGTGTAGAAACATGGCCAAACGGATATATCTATAAAGGTGAGTTTAAAAACAGTGTTTGGAGTGGAGTTGGAACTTTAACTTTCCCAGATGGTTCTACTTATGAAGGAGAGTGGGCTAATGGTTTTATGAATGGCAAAGGAACATTTACTTGGGCTAATGGCGACCAAAAAGTAGGAATTTGGAAAAACGGTAAATTACAAGATTAATGTCGAACGAAACTTCATTTAATAAATTAAAAGGATTACCCGAGAACCTAAAACAATTTATAGGACTAATAGTTTTAACAATAGTCATAATTTCTTCTTTTGCTATTTTAAATAATATATTTAGCGAGGGTGATGAATTAGTTAGGAAAATGAAATTGGAAGAAGAGAGAATTGCAAAAGAGAGAAAACTAAGTGCATTAATTTCAAAACTTCCCTCGGGTATATTAGTAACTTTTGATGGTACTGATCATTATAAATTATCAGATGAATTGTATGAGGGAGTGTGTAATGCAACAAAGCTTATCCCTCAAAGAGCAATAATGGGTGCAAATTTCTTAAATTTTAGAGCACACGAAATTTATACTATTAACGGCAATAAGATTGATGAAACATTTGTTGAATGGGATGCTGAAAAAAAGAAATGTTTTGCAGGTTTTACAGTTAGTGGAAATAACGTAGGAGTAGACGAAACAATTAAAGTAAGCGGTGAAGCCTTAAGTTTTTTAAGTACTGGAATTGATACAAGGGTTTATTTTATTAAAAATTTTTAATGGAAATAAGCTTCAATTATATTGATTTTAATTTAATTAATTTTCGTATACTTTTATAAGAATTATGTCTGAAGCAGTAATCAAATGCGAAGCAGTTTATAAAATTTTTGGTGAAAACGCCAAAAAAATGCTTCAAGATTCAAATGGTAATGTTGATGCTAAAACATTTCAAGAAAATGGTTGTATAGTAGGTGTTAACAATGCCTCTTTTGAAGTGGCAAAAGGGGAGATGCTTGTTGTAATGGGCTTATCTGGATCTGGTAAGTCAACTTTACTAAGGTGTATATCAAGATTAACAGATGCAACAGGTGGAAAAATTTTCATTGAAGGTCAAGATTTATTAAATTTAAATAATAAAGAGTTAATTGAGCTTAGAAGAAACAAAATGGGAATGGTTTTCCAAAGCTTTGCTCTTCTTCCACACAAAACCGTTGTAGAAAATATAGCTTTTCCTCTTCAAATCAAAGGTATCAAAACTGAGGAGAGCATTAATAAAGCAATGGAGATGGTTAAATTAGTTGGACTTGATGGAAGAGAAAATTATTTTCCAAGAGAACTTTCAGGTGGACAACAACAAAGAGTGGGTATTGCAAGATCTCTAGCAGTTGAACCTGATATATGGTTTTTAGATGAACCTTTTTCTGCTTTGGATCCTTTAATTAGAAAAGAAATGCAAGATGAATTTTTAAGACTTCAAGAAAAATTACAAAAAACAATTATGTTTATTACTCATGATTTTGATGAAGCATTAAAACTTGCTGATCGAATTGCAATTATGAAAGATGGTATAATTGAACAACTAGATACACCTGCAAATATAGTTCTAAACCCAGCCACAGAATATGTAAGAAAATTTACTGAAGAGGTACCTAGAGAAAAAGTTTTATTAATTGAAGATGTAATGGATGAATCTATATCTAATAATTTAGGTGATGTTAAAGTTTCAAAAGATGAAATCATAGAAAATGTTGCAGAAAAAATATTAACGCAAGAAAAATCTGTAGCAGTTATAGATGAAAATAATAAAACCGTTGGGTCAATCAACCCGACAAAAATAATAAATACTGTCTTTGGCGGAAGAAAGAACGGAAAATAAATTATGGAATTTTTAAAAAAATATCCAAAAATATTTCAGTGGTTATTTCTATTAATTGTTTTCTTTGCTCTTTGTTTTGCTATTGATGTTCCAGAAACATATAAATTCATTAGAGGCCAAGCTGAATTCGTAAAAGACCCTAATCAAAGTAGTTATATATTTTTAGGCAAAGAAGTAAGATATTACGCCTTTGATGTTTTCTGGCGTCTTCCTCCATTACTTGGATGGTTACCAATATGGATAAATGACTCCTTGTTTTTCTTAATGAATGAGTGGATGCCAATGGAGTTTTGGAATGAGGACACTCAAGAATTTAAAACCAGACCAATAGTTTTGCAAATTAGCAGAAATTTAACAGCTTTTATGACCTTTTTAATAGAATTAATTAGAGAAATTCTATTAGGTGGACTTGAAACAATTGTTGCCTTTACAAGTTGGGATTGGATCGATGCGAACCCTTGGGCAGAGTTACCAGGTCTACCTTGGACAATAGTTGCAGCTGGCTTTGCAATACTTGCTTATAAATTAAGTGGTATTGGACTCGCTTTATTTGCCGGTTTAACAATGGTTTATATTTCTATATTTGGACAATGGAAACCATCGATGCAAACACTCTCTTTTATTTTAGTTGCTGCGCCTCTATCTTTTATATTTGGGTTAAGTTTAGGTATTGCAGCTTATAAAAGTAAACGTGTAGAAAAAGCTCTATATCCAATTCTATTAGTTATGCAAACAATGCCACAATATGCAGTATTAGTCCCTGCACTTGTTCTTTTTGGAGTCGGTGACCACGCTGCAGTAATTATAACTATGGTTGTTGCTGTTCCACCCATGATATTACTTACTTTACTAGGATTGAGAGCTATTCCTCCAGAAGTAATTGAAGCTGGAAGAATGAGTGGTTGTAATAATTGGCAACTAATGTCTAAAGTGCTAATTCCAACGGCCAGACGAGATATTTTAATTGGCGTAAACCAGGTTATCATGGTGTGCTTTTCTATGGCTGTTATTTCAGCCTTCATTGGAGCGAAAGGTCTAGGTTTTAATTTATTGTTAGCACTAAATCAGCTTAATATCGGATTAGCATTAGAAGCTGGTCTTTGTATAAGTCTAATTGCAATTTTATTAGATAAAATGTCATTAGCATGGGCAAACAAGCAAGTCGATTATTTTGGCAATTTGAATTTTTTTCAAAGAAATAAAAATTTATTATTTTTTAGTATTACAGTCATAATTGGAATTTTACTCGCTTACTTTGGATCTGTTTATTTTAAAGGTGGTTACAATTATTTATTTGAAGTTCCACACAATAAAGGAATATCAACTGCTGATTTTTGGAATAAAGGTGTCGATTGGATTTTTGATACCTTCTTTGTTTATATAAAAGCATTTAATACATGGTTAATTCAAGATGTGTTACAACCAATGAGGGCTTTGTATTTAAGGATGCCAGCTGTTGCTACATTAGTTTTAGTTGTTGGAGCTGGATATTTAATCGGTGGGATTAGATCTGCATTAGTAGTTTGTGGTTTGACATTATTCATAGCTCTAAGTCCTTGGTGGGATAGAGCTTTAGTAACGGCTTATATGGCAACATTTGGGGTAATCGTTTCTTGTATAATTGGTTTTACAGTAGGCACATTATGTTTTCAAAATAAACATTCTGCAAAATTTATGCTAGGGGTATGTGATATATTTCAAACATTTCCATCATTTGTTTATCTTATTCCTGTTATGATGCTTTTTGGAATAACTGACACTTCTGTTCTTATTGCTGTCATTGTTTATGCAACTATACCAGCAACAAGATACACAATTGAAGGGCTTAGAAGTGTTCCAGCAGGTTTACATGATGCAGCGACGATGTCTGGTGTAAATAAATTTCAAAGATTAACAAAAATTGAATTTCCTTTAGCATTCCCTCATATGATGCTTGGTATAAATCAAACAATAGTGTTTGCATTATTTATGGTAATTATAGGGGCATTTATAGGCACTGAAGATTTAGGGCAATATATTTTAAAAGCTTTATCAGATAAAAATGGTGCTGGTATTGGATTAACTTTAGGTATTTGTGTAGCATTTATAGGTTTAATCTTTGATAATTTGATAAGAACTTGGGTAGAAAAAAGAAAAAAACATCTAGGAATTGCTTAATCTTAAATGAAAAAAATTTTAATAATAGGCGGTGGCGCAATGGGATCTGCTTTTACTTTTCCATGCATAGATAATAAAAATGAAGTAACTATCACAGAGCCTT
>CACMNP010000003.1:0-42500 GCA_902615045.1 uncultured Pelagibacteraceae bacterium
AAAAATGGAAATAGTATTTTTTTTAGATTAGGAAAATAATATCTTAATATTTTTAAAATATTTTGCACAGGCGTTACATGATCTCTGGAGTCATCTAAATCTTTTTCAGATAGATTTGACCACTTATAAACATCTTTTTGTTTGAAATACGAAAAATATTGCAAAAATCTCCACATCAAACCGGGATCACAAGGTAAGGCTATAGATAAACGAGATTTTTTACTCATAAATTTTAAAAAATTTATAAAATCATCTTCGAAAAATAAAAAATGCTCAAATGAGTGCGAAGATATCATTCTGGTATATTTTACAGTTGGCTTATGTAATGTAATTTTTTTATAATTTACAAATTTAATATTTATATTTTTGTATTTTTTATTAAGCGTTTCACATTTCTTTTTAAAAAATTTATCATCTACTATTGTATAAGTTTTAATATTTTTTGTATCCATATATTTAATATGTGGTTCAGCTCCACCACCAATTTCAATTATATGCTCATTAAATTGTTTACTTATATTAAAATCTAATAGTTTATGATTTATTGAATATAATAATTTTGAGATTCCAGTATAAGTAGCTTTATTATAATTGTTATTATTATATATGTTATGATTAATTTTTGCTTTTTTAAACATTATTAAAATTTCTGTTAAACTTTTTTTTTAGCATATAAAGACTATAATAATAAATTAAGATATAACAAATTTTATCAATGCATAGTATCTTTAAATTAGAATACATTTTTCTTCTAATAGTAATCACACTATCTATCTTTTATATTATATTTGGTAATTCTTTTTGGGATTTTTTTTTAGTACCCGTAGGTAATTATACTATTGATTTTACTGACTTAAGGTGTGTTAAATCCTGGGATAGACTTTATACTGACTTCAAAAATAGTGAATTTATTTATAATGATAGCTCTGCATGTAAGCTTAATTATCCAAAAATTTGGATTTTTTTTTCAAAATACTTGCTAGTTGATAAAATATTTTATCTTTATGTTTTGAGTAATTTTATTATTTATAATTTAATATATTTTTACTTAATAAAAAATTATAAATCTAAATTTTTTATTTATTTTTATTTAAGTGGGGCTAGCATGTTAATGTTGGAGAGAGGCAACATTGAAATTTTAATATTTATATTAATATTTTTTGCATTTTTAAGTAAAAATCTTATAAGAATTACACTTCTTTGCTCAGTAATATCTCTAAAACTATTTCCAATTTTTTCATTAATCTCTCAATTGCCAAAATATAAATATGTTTTTACTATTTGTTTATTTTTTTCAGTTATTTATCTACTATACATTTATAACGATCTAGCTTTTATTTTTGAAAATACTCCAGACACGGGAGACATAAGTTATGGGACAAAATCTATATCAAGTAATTTAATAAAACATTTTAATATTTTTATTAATCATTACCTAATAAGTTTTGTGCTCATAATTCTAACATTAGTTTTATATTTTTTTTTTTTTAAAAATTATTTTAAAAATTTAAAATATACAAATGAAGAAATGTTTTTTTAAGTGGGGGAGCTATTTACTCAGCAACTTTTCTTATTAATAGTAATCATGATTATAGGTTGATTTTTTTATTACTAATGATTCCTTTAATTTTACAACTTAACTTAAAAACACTAAAAATTACTTTTTTATCTACTATTATTCTATGTCTTGAGCTGAATAGACTTTTATTTATATTTGGGTTTTTTGGTGGGGTAATAAATACCTTTTTTAAAATTATTTTATTTTTTCTAGTAACATTGACATTGATCGACATATTGCTTAAAAAAATTATAACAAATAATACTTTAAAAAATATTACATAAAATCGGATACAAAATTGCATAAATATCCCTTAACATTCAATAGCATTGGAACAGAAGAGGAAAAATCTGTAAACAAAATTTTAAAATCCAAAAAATTTACAATGGGCAAAAATGTTGAGAAGTTTGAGAGAAATTTTGCAAAATGGGTGGGATCAAAATATTCAGTTATGGTTAATTCTGGCTCATCAGCAAACTTACTTATGGTAGAAAGTTTACTTAGAGGCCAAAGAAAAACAAAAAAGTTAAAAAAGGGAGATGAAATAATTGTACCAGCACTTTCATGGCCCACAACAGTTTGGCCTATTATACAACTTGGATTTGTTCCAGTTTTTGTTGACTCCAATATTGATGATTTATCAATAGATTTTAAGAAAGCTAAAAGAGCTGTAACAAAAAAAAACAAAAGCTATTTTTATGATACATGTCTTGGGTAATTCCGCAAATATGGATGAAGCCATAAAGTTTTGTAAAAAATTTAATCTTATATTAATAGAAGATTGTTGTGAAAGTCTTGGATCTCACTTCAAAAAGAAACACATTGGCAACTTTGGCTTGGCAGGTTCGTTTTCTTTTTATTTCGCGCATCATATATGTACTATTGAGGGTGGAGCAATATGTACTAATGATAAAAATTTAGCAAATGATTTGAAAAGTTTTAGAGCACATGGCTGGATTAGAAATAGATCAGATAGAGCAAATTTTGCAAAAAAATACAAATTATTAGACGAAAAGTTTCTTTTTGTTACTACTGGATACAATGTAAGACCTACAGAGATTAATGCCGCAATGGGATTAAGCCAACTTAAAAGGTTAGATTATTATCTTAATAGAAGAGATGCAGTTGTTAAGAAAATTTCGAGAATATTATTAAAATTTCCGCATCTAGAAATCATTGGTCTTAAAAAATTAAATAATGATAAAAAACAGAAGAAAAATAGAGAACATTCATGGATGAACTTGCCATTATTATATAAAGTTAAATCAAGACCAAAATTTTTAAAGATCTTAAAAATTTTTAAAAAGAATAATATAGAAACAAGATCGATTATTGCTGGCAACATAGTTCATCACCCGGCTTTGAAAAAAATGAAATTTAGAATAGGAAATAAATTAAGTGTTTCCAATGAAATATTCAAATATGGATTTATGATAGGGTGTCATCCGAATATAAGTTTAAAAGCTATAAACTCTTTGAAAAAAGCAGTTTCTGAATGCAAAAACATCTAGAAACCATTATAGGCATCTGTTTACCGTCATATAATGAGTCAGATAACATAAATAACTTAATTAATAACATTTTAAGTATAAGTAAAAATATTATTGTATGTGTAGTAGATGATAATAGCCCCGACGAAACATTCAAGATTGTTAGTGAAAATTTTAAAAATATTGAAAATGTCCATATTATAAAAAGAGAAAAAAAAGATGGAAGAGGAAGTGCGGTATGGGATGGTTTTAAATTTCTAAATTCACTATCTAAAAATATTAATATTTATGTTGAGATGGACTGTGATTTTTTCACATTCTATTGAAGATTTGAGAAAAGGAATTCAGCTAAAAAATGATTCAAATTGTGATGTCCTACTGGGGTCTAGATATCCAGACGGTACAATCATTAACTGGCCAATAAATAGAAGAATTTTTAGTTTTATTTCAAATATGCTAATCAGAACATTAATTGATAAATCAATCCATGATTATACAAATGGATTTAGATTTTATAACAAAAAAGCCATAGATATAATTTTAGAAAAAAAACCTATAAATAAAGGATTTATTTATTTAAGTGAAACTTTATGTTTTTTTTTAATAAAAGGTCTTAAAATTAAATCATTTCCCATAATATTTAAAAATAGAATCAGAGGTAAAAGTAATACAAATCTTATAGAAATATTTAATTCTCTTAAAGGCATAATAAAAATTCACAGGAATTATAAAAAATGGAAAGTTTAAATAAAATTGCACTGACAGGATCTACTGGAAGTATTGGATTAGAATTTCCAAAAAAATGTTCGAAATTATACACGCGACTAGAAGCTTCTACTTATAAAATGATATCTGAAATTAATAGATTAAAGGTTAAGCCAGAAACATTAATACATTTAGCTGCATTAGTGAGCACAAAAAAATGTAAATTAAATCCAAAAAAAGCGTATGAATTAAATATTTTAGGTGCAACAAAATGGTATGAAGCTTCAAAATTTACAGGTATAAAAAATTTTATATTTATTTCAACGTCACATGTCTACAAGTCAATAAAAACTAAAAATGTAGTAATAAACTATGGTTTTGACACAAAACCAGACAATATTTATGGCAAATCAAAACTTATAGCCGAAAAAAAATTAAAGTATTTATCAATAATAAATGGTTTTCCAAATTTGGTAATTGTAAGAGTTTTTAGCGTGTTATCAAAAAATGCAAGAGAAGATTTTTTAGTGAATAATTTACTAAAAAAAAAGAAAAAAAAAGATTATTCAACAATATATGGTGTAAATATACAACGAGACTTTTTAGAATCTAAAGTTATCGCAAAAAAAATAATTGCTATAGCGTTATCAAAAAAGAAAAAAAAAATTTATCATGTATGTTCCGGTAAGCCAAAAACTATTGGCCAAGTGAGTAAAGAAATTTTGGGATACAGATTCTATAGGAAATGTAATAAAAAAAAAATAATTAATGCAAATTGGCTGTCTCTTATTGGTAAAGAAACATTTATAGCTTAAACTGAGTAAAAAATATATCAGTCATAAAAAAAATATTTTGTTTTTTTTTATAATTTTCATTCTTTCTTTAATTATTTTATACTGTTCTTTATGGGAAGACATTGTCCCATGATGTGCATTGAAATTAAAAGTAATATTTTTTGCAAATTTGCTTATTAAATTTTGTTTGCCTATACCTATAATAAAGTGACAATTAGAATTTGTAGAATAAATTTTATCAAATAAACTGTTAATTTCATTTATAGACATATACATAAGTACATGATTAATAATAATAATATCAAAATCTTTATCTAAAAAATTAGACATTTCGCTATATTTTTCGTTAATATCATAATTCAGAATTTTTTTATTTAGATTTTTTTTCTAATCTCTTTTCTCCACATCCATAGTCTAAAATTATACTATTTGTTGACTGTAAATTGCCAATTTTGATGATTTCATTAATAATTTTATCAAAATAAATTTTTTTAAAACCTTTATATTTTGTTACTTGTGTAAAATTAACCTTCATAAAATTTATTTATTTCACGACAATAATATTCTATTTTATCCTTGCTAATATCAGAATGAGAAGGAAGACAAATCAATTCTTTTTCGAACAATTCAGAGTTTTTACAATCATTTAAATTATAATTTTTTTCACAATTAGAATAAAAATGATATCTAGTTTCTAAACCTTTAATCATAAGATAATTGACTAATTCTTTCTTATTTTTAATTAGTATTGGATAATCTAGAAAGTTTTGAAAGTCAGGATCAATTATATTAATTATTTTAACATTTAAATTATTTTTTAATAATTTTGAATAATATAAATTGTTAATTTTTCTTTTTTCCTTATCAGTTTCAAAATCGTTATCTTTTATAATATTATTTATAATTTTAATACTGAGATTTGGTATTTTTGAAAAATATTCTATGGGTATGTCGGATTTTACTTTAAAAGCAAAAGCTGGATAAATAATATTTAAAAGTTTTTTTATTTCTTTCAATTTAGCTATTTTGATAACGTAAAAAAAGAAGAAATTGTATATTAGTTTAGACAAGAAAATTTTGAGTATTATAAACAGGAAAAATTTTTTAACATATAAATATTTTGGAAAATTTTTGTAATTTTTTTCTAAATTAGACGCAAAGTTATATATTTCTAAATTAGATGTAAGCATGGCACCCCCATAAATTGCGGACACATTCTTCATTATACCGAAGCTTAAAATCGAGACATCTGCTATAGAGCCAGCATATATTTTCTTATTTTCAACTAAACTAAAGTTACCAAAATAAATGGCCAAATCCTCAATTAATAAAATATCTTGATTTTTACAAAAGTTTTTAAGCTCTATTAAATCCTCATACCTATTAAACATATTTGTAAAGAGTATTGCGGATGTTTTTTCGCTTATATTATTTTTAATTAAGTTAAAATCAATTACCCCACTATTAGCATTTATATCAATAAATTTAGTTTCAAATTTCAATAATTTTGCTATTTCTACCATTTCTTCTAGGTTATAGGCACAAATAAGAATTTCATTTTTCTTTAAATTTTTCTCTTTCAAAAATTCTAATATTACAATGAAGCAAGTTCTACACATTCCAAAAAAATTTATATAACTTTTATTCAATTTAATTTTTAAATAATCGCTTAATTCTTTTTTTGATATTTCAAGACTGCTAAATATAGATTTTAAAAAATTCTGAATTTTAAATAAATTTTAACTCTTGGTATTTTCATTTGAAATTTGATCCTATTCTATAGGCATTTGAAATTATTAAAGCTGTTGGAAATTTTGATTTATTTTTTGGAATAGCACTTCCATCAATTACAAATATATTTTTTAATCCTTTTAGTTCACAATTTGAATTAAGACTAAGTTTTTTATTTTTACTATTTATAGGAATTGTTCCTGTATAGTGATTATCACTTCCCATTTTAGGAAAAAGTTTAAACGAAAATGGATAAATTAGATTATTTTTTACCATATAATTTTTAAGTAACCTAAAATTATTATTTAGTTCTTTTTTAATTATATGCATTTTTTTTTTGTTTACTTTTAAATTAATTTCATTCTTGTTATTTAAAGTAAAACTTAAATTTCCATATTTGCTGTCTAAATATAAATTTAAAAAAATCATTCTATTTTCTAAAATTTTGTAAAGACTTTTAGATAATGAATTTTTTATTTGTGGAAAAATACTAAATATTTTTTTTCTTATTACAGAATTAGAGCTTCTAAAGTTAACAGTGCAGTAATTATTTTTGTTTTTAGAAAAGATTTTTGCAGCTAGTTTAGATGATGAGAAATTTTCATTTTTTATTTTTTTTTTTAGAAAAAATAATCCAAACATCATTGGATTATGGTCTAGAGTAACAGATGTTGTATGATTTAAAACCTGGCAAATTAATCTTGTTGTCGATATTGTTCCGGCTGCAATAACTATTTTTTTTGCTTTTATAGATATTTTTTTTTTATTATTTATACAATTTAAATTATAAATATTATCTATTTTCTCTATACTATTCACAAAATAGTTAAATTTTTTTATTCCTCCGGAATTAAAATTTATATCTTTTGGTTTTAATATTTTGTTATTCTTAAAATTACTTGCAATACAATTTTGAAAAAATCTTATTTTCTTGTTTGATTGGTTTTTAATAATTTCTTTAAAAAGAGGATCTAATTTTAAATGATTTAAACTATTTGATTTGTTAGCAGTTTCTTCACCGAACATTTCACCAGTAAATTTGTATTTTGAGTAAATAGATTTAAAGGAATTAATTAATTGTTTTTTTTCTTTTTTATTTAAAAAGTTAATACTTTTTTCAGATAAAAATTCGCAACTACCACCCCAATAATTTGATACACCGCCATTATTAAGATATCCAAAAATTGAGGAATCATTATTTGGTATAATTTTATTTCCTTTATAAAAATTTATAACACTTGAAATGTGTTCTTTTTTCTTAAATCTTGGTGGTAAAGATTCATTAATGTATTTATTTAAATTTTTGTAAGCTGATTTACTTTCAAACTTTGTGTTTTCTGTGGATATAAGTGCTATTTTTTTTCCTTTTTTTTTTAATGTGCTCAAAAAAAAATTTGATGATAATCCTGAACCAATAATTGCTATATCGTACATGTTTTAATCAATTCTTTTAATAAAAATTTTTAAATTAGATTTTATTATAGATATAATATTATCATATCTTAAATAATAATTTGGGGATAATTTTCTATAATTTTCAAATTTTTCTATTTGTTTTTTATTATACTTAATAGCAAAATTATCTTTCTTTTTATTTATAACTTTTAAAATTTTAAGTCTAAAATTTTTCCAATTATATTTTTTTTTTAAAATTCGAAGATTAATTTTTTGTAAATATTTTAATTTTTTTTGATTTAAATTTTGAAGATAATTTATTTTCTTAGCAGCCTTAGATACGTTATTTAGAGGTATATACATAATCTTGTTAAAACCCTCATAGCCACACTGTTTTGTTAATATAGGCATAATACCCCAAGAAATGCCTTCTAATACAGTGGATGGATTTGCATCAAACTTACTTGTATGTAACAAAAAATCATATTTTTTTACTAATTTGTGATTTTTTTTTAATTTAAAATCTACCCATCCATAATGTTTAACGTTATGTATATATTTATTACCAATTGTAGCAAATTTTTTATGTCCAACTTTATTTATAATTTTACCTAAATAATTTACATTTTTTGCGTAATTATTATACGCATAATCGTTACCAATATATAAAAACTTCCTATCCCCTTTTTTGTTAAATTTTTCTTTAACAAAAGGATACTGATTTATATCTAGTCCAAGATCTATTTGAGTAATTTTTTTCTTCCAAATTTTAAATAGACTTTTTTCTAAATTTTTCATCCAATACGTTCCACAAATTGCAATAAAATCATCGCACTTTGGTATAATATCATAAAGATGGCTCATTTGTTTAACATCTCCATTGAATGGTTGTACTAGAATTTTTTTGTACCAATTGTTATTTGAAACAGATCTTCTAAAAATTGTATATGGATTTGAATGGCAATGGCCAATTAATAAATCATTTTTGTTAGGATAAATTTTTTTTAATGAAGTCCATGTATAGGTCTTAATTTTATAATTTTTGTTAAGGGCATGATATAAATTATTTCCAATTGACCATGGGTTTATTTTTTTTTTTAAATCAAATGGATAAATTATATGAGCTGTCTTTTTCAAATTTTTTTAATGTGCTTTCAGTGAGATTTAAATATTCTTTTTCCAAATAATAATCAAATTTTCCTTTATTTGAAGTTATTTTTGAAATAGAATTAGGTAAAATTTTTTTTAGAAGTTTTATATTTAATAATTTTCTTTTAACACCATTTGGATATTTGGAATTATAAATTATTTTTCCTTTAAAATTTGATACTTTTACGAGCTTTTTAACTAAATCAGAAATCTTATAATCTTTTCCAATACCTATATTTATATGAGAAAATTTACCTTTGGTATGTTTGTAAATATCTTTTTCAGATAGCTCCATTAAATCAATAATAATTCTAGCAGCATCTCTGGAATATAAAAATTCTCTCAAAGGTTTTCCTGTTCCCCAGATTTCAATTTTTTTTTGATTTTTTAATTTTGCAATCTTAAATTTTCTGATCAAAGCGGCAAGAACATGGCTATTTTTGTTGTCATAATTATCATTTGGTCCAAATAAATTTGGAGGTATTACTGTTATAAATTTTGGATAATTATTGTTAAACTGTCTATTAAATGTTTCACAAAGTTTTAATCCTGAGATTTTTGCTATTGCATATGGTTCATTAGTCTTTTCTAGATTTGACAAATTTAAATCACTCTCAGTAAATGGTCGTTTCCAACTTTTTGGGTAAATACAACTAGAACCTAAGAAAATGAGTTTTTTACAATTATGCTTAATACTTGCTCCAATTATATTATTTTGGATCATTAAGTTTTCATAAAGAAAATTAAAAGGAAAAGTTTTGTTTGCATATATTCCACCAACACGTGCTGCTGCGATAATTACTATATCTGGTTTTTTTTTTAAAAAAAATTCGTTTACTTTTCTGTGATTTAAAAGATTTAATTTTTTTTTTGTTACAGAAATTATATTTTTGTAACTTCTATTTTCCAATTCATTAATAAGAGCTGATCCAATTAATCCTTTGTGGCCAAAAATTACAACTTTATCTATTTTTCTTGGTTTGTAATTCAAGCTCATATTTGATCATTTCTTTAACTAAATGTTTAAAATTTATTTTAGGTTTCCATTTTAAACTGTTTTTTGCCTTATTTGAATTTCCCCTTAAGTTATCGACTTCGTTAGGCCTAAAATATTTTGAGTTAACTTTAACAATTATTTTGCCAGATTTTAAATCTATTCCCTTTTCATTCAAACCTTTGCCAGTCCATTTAATATTAAAACCTAAATATTTATAAGTTAGCTCTATGAATTTTTTTACACTATAACTAGTATTAGTAGCAATTACATAATCATCAGCATTTTTTTTTTGTAACATCATCCACATATTTTTTACATAATCTTTTGCATGACCCCAATCCCTTGTTGCATTTAGATTCCCAATTTGTAAAATTTCTTTTTTATCTAATGAGTATTTAACTGCAGCTCTTACAACTTTTTTTGTCACAAAAGTTTCCCCCCTCAGTGGACTTTCGTGATTAAATAATATTCCACTGCAGGCAAAAATATTATAACTTTCTCTATAAATTTTTGTAATCCAGTGACCATACAACTTTGCAGCGCCGTATGGACTTTTTGGGGCAAACACAGTTGTTTCAGATTGCGGGGGCTTGCTACCTCCAAACATTTCCGAGGTAGACGCTTGATAAAACTTTATTTTCTTTTTTTTGTATCTTCTAATAGACTCAAGGAACCTGAGTACACCTAGCCCATCTGCATTAGCAGTATATTCTGGTGTCTCAAAACTTACTTTAACATGACTTTGTGCTGCAAGGTTATATATTTCATCTGGTCCAATTTTATTTACGAGTTCTGATATATTTAAACTATCAGTAACATCTCCATAATGAAGATAAAAGCTCGGATTTTTTGAATTTTCATAAAATTTTTCATAGATATCATCTATTCTATAATTATTTACACTTGAAGATCGACGTTTTATCCCATGTACTATGTAATTTTTTTTAAGAAGGAATTCAGCAAGGTATGCACCATCCTGACCAGTTATTCCTGAAATTAGAGCAATTTTTTTCATTACATGAAATTAGTAAATTTATCTTATAAACTAATAATTTATTATGAAAAGAAAAATTTATATAAAACTCATTGGTGGGATTGGTAATCAATTATTTCAGTATTCATTTGCTAAAAGTTTGTCGATTGAACTAAATGCTGAATTGATAATTGATGATAGATCTGGTTTTTTTTTTGATAAAATATTTAATAGAAAAAAAAGTCTACCAAAAAATTTTAAATATAAAAAAATTAAAACAATTGAATTGATAAATTTTTATATTTTAACGATTATAAAAAAAATTTTTTTAACTCGGAACAAATTTCTAATTCTTGGAAAATCAGTATTATTTGATGAAAGTAACTATAATAGATATGTTAAAAGTCTAGAAAAAGAATTTATTAATTTTAATAAAATATATCTTCTAGGTTTTTTTCAATCCGAATTGTATTTTAAGAAAAATAAAAATATAATTATTAATCAAATATTAAAGAATAAAATAAAAAGCAAGTTTTTAAAAAAACATGAGAAATTAATTAATAAAAATTCTGTATTATTAGGAGTTCGAATGTTTGAGGAAGCGCCGGAATTGATAAGAAATAATTTTGGGGGGATAGAAAAAATTAATTTTTATAATAATTCGATAAAACAACTTAAAAAAAATAATTCAAGACTAAAACTAATATTATTTACCACTTTTAAAAAAATAAATTATTTAAAAAAAAAAATAAACGAAGAATTTATAACATTTGAAAAAAAAGATAATAATTACACTCAAGATATTGAATATTTAATTTTTTTTTCAAAATTCAATAACTTCATTATCTCAAATAGCAGCTTTTATTGGTGGGGTGCCTATCTTGCGGATTTCAAAAAAAAAATTAAAATTATTGCATCGAGGAAATTTATGAATATAAATTGTGTGCCTAAAAGATGGAAAAAATAATACTTTAAGAATGAAAATTGGATTTGTAGGACTAGGAAAATTAGGGCTACCTGTTGCATTAGCAATTGAAGATAAAGGTCATACAGTTCTTGGATATGATATTGACCCTAATGTAAAAAAAATTTTGGAAAAAAAAAAAATTCCATATAAAGAAAAAGGTGCCGATGTACTTCTAAAAAAAAGCAAGATCAAATTTACAAGTTTGTTATCTGTTGCTAAAAATAGTGATTTAATATTTGTCGCTATACAAACACCACATGAAAATAAATATGAGGGGATTACTAGAATACCCAAGACAAGAAAAGACTTTAATTATCGATATCTCATTAAAGGTTTAAGCGAATTGAGCAAATGTATTGATCTTCAAAAAAAAAAGAAGGATGTAATTGTTATAAGTACTGTTTTACCAGGTACCATAAAAAAATATATTAAACCAATAATTTCGAAATATATTAATTTAACTTATAATCCATTTTTTATAGCAATGGGAACAACAATTGAAAATTTCCTACAATCCGAAATGATATTAATGGGAACTGACAAAAAAGAGAGCAGGAAAAAATTAACAAAGTTCTACAAAAGTATTAATAATTCGCCAATATTTAAAACAAACATTGAAAACGCTGAATTGATTAAAGTTGTCTATAATACTTTTATTTCGACAAAAATATCCTTTATTAATAGTGTTATGGAAACTTGCCAATATTTGCCAAATACTAATATTGATGAAATTTCTAAAGCTTTATTCTTGTGTAAAGATAGAATAATCAGCAATAAATATTTAATTGGCGGAATGGGTGATGGTGGAGGATGTCACCCAAGGGATAATATTGCATTATCATGGTTAGCCAACAAATTAAATCTTTCTTACAATTGGTATGATAATATTATGAAACAAAGGGAATTTCATACTGTATGGTTAGCAAAAGAAATCATAAAAAATAAAAAGAAAAAGTCTGATAAAATTTTTATATTAGGTAAATGTTTTAAACCAGAAACAAATTTGATTGTTGGTAGTCCTGCAATTTTACTCAAAAATATTTTGGAAGAATTTGGTCAAAAAGTTGTTATTTGGGATCCATATGTTGATGGTAACGAAAGTCAATTTAAGACAAAATTTAAATTAAATAAACAACCATCTCTTTATTTTGTTGGTACTAAGCATAATTATTTTAAAAAATTTAAATTTGCAAAAAATTCTATTATAATTGACCCTTTTAGATATTTAAATTTAAAGAAGAATGTAAAATATATTCCTCTTGGAAAATCTATTTCCTAAAATTTAATAAATATAGGTAAATTTTTTTTAAAAATTCTTTAAATGGCTTCTTGAAATTGAATTTTTTATGCAATTTTAAGTCAAATTCTTCATTCCTCTCAATTTTAATTGGTGGGATAATTTCTTTAATTTGTATTTCACCTATTTTTAAGAAAAGTGTTTTATAAAATTCATTAGAATGTGTTCCCTGAATTCCTATATTAGATACCAGGTTTACCTCTGGCATAATTGCTAATTTATTATTTAAAACACAAGTAAAATACCATTGTATATCCCAAGTATCTTTGTAATTTTGGAATAAAGAATTAAATCTTTTATTCAAAAAATCAAATTCCTGTTTAGAGTATCTCTCTTTTAATTTATTTTTTACTACTTCATTATGCCATTCTTTCATCTCTACATCATAATGTTTCCATGCTCTTTTCCACGTAGCCCACCCCCAAATAAGAAAATGTTGTGAATAAAAATATTTATTTGATTTATTTAGACCCAAATAATTTGTTCCATTTATCATAAAAATTTTTTCATTATTTCTATATTTGTTTAAAGCATATTCACAGAAATAGAAAAAATTTTGCGAAGGAAGTATATCCTCCTCAAGAATAATTCCCTCTTCTTCATTAGAGAAAAACCAATCTATCGCACTTGATATTGCCATTTTACATCCAAGATTTTTATTTCTTATTAAAAATTTTACATTAGATTTAAATTTAATTTTTTTAATATTTTTAATTACTTCATCTATAATTATTTTATCCTGTTGATTTTTTGAACCGTCAATGGCAATATATAAATTACTACAAGAAATATCCTGCAATATCTTTAAGGATTTGTTAATTAAATCGAGTCTGTTATAGCAACAATATAATATTGGACTTTTTAATTTCACGTTTTTAACTTTTTAACAATATTTATAAAATTATTTTTTGGTATACAACTGAATATAAGTATCGTGGGTATAATATATATTGTAACTGTCCCAAGAAATATTGAGCTAAATAATAACGGAAAGATTAAAACTTTAAAGCAACTATGTTTTAAAAAATTAAAAAGAAGAATGTATAAGTAAATGGTTGCCAATAATCCCAATTCCTTAATCATACCCATTGTAAAATTGTGAGGATCATAATCTGCACTTTTAATTATAAAATTTTCTCCTACATAAGTTTTATAATTTATTTCAGAAACTAAATTTGTATGATCGGGAAATAATATAATATTAAGTTCATTAATATATATTAAGAAAGCTTGAAAAAAAGATGAGAATCTAATGAAGTTTGAAGAGTCGAAAGCCGTAAATAATCTAAAAAGTTCAATACCACCATGACTTTTAGCAATTGGAAAATTAATTAGACCATTATCTGAAATTTTTGGATCAGACATCATCATTGGATCAGAAACGGAATTGACCATTACGTAACCAACAAAAATTATAGTTATATGAAGTAATATAAATATTAATAATATTTTTTTTAAATTCAAATTATTAAAAAATAAAATTATTAAACTCATTAATAAAAAAATTAAACCAGCTCTACTTTTGGTTAAAAATAAAACTGCAATTCCTAAAATAATATATGTGGCTAATAAAAATTTGTTTTTACTATTTGCGCTAAAAAACGATAAATATAATAAACTTAATAAAATTATAGACACAAAGTTTACGTCTACTCCATTTATTGTGAATCTATTTTGTAAATAATTGTAATTTTTAGAACATAAATTTTTATCAAATAAATGATCATTATTTAAACAAACAACTGGACTAAACAAGCTACTGCCATGGATAGTTTCAGTTTTTTTTAATTCATCAATATAGCTTTCCAAGTCTTCCTCGGAAATCAACTCAACATGATTTTTTTTTTTATTTTCTATAAAATTCTCTATATTTAATTTATACTTAGTTGCATAAGCAATTGTATGTGGAGAATGTTTAAAAAAAAATATTGACAAAAACAAAACTATGAATAAATAATATTCACCTTTTTTAATATTATTTTTAATTTTGTTTTTAAAATCGAATGAAAAAATAAAAACCAAAAAAATAAAATAAATTTTTATAGCATCCAAATTTCCTGACAAAAAAATAAACAATCCAATTATTACTAAATTGATGATAAATTTTACGTAATTAATTTTAAAATCTAAAAAAAAAAAAATTAAGACAAACTGTAAAATTAATAAAATATTTAGAAAACCTGAATATCCAACAAAAAACCAAATAATTAATGAAAATAAGAAAAAGTGTTCAATATTAATATTTCTTAAAAGCATCAAATTAAAAGATATAATCTGTTGTGATTAAATTAATTATTAATTGTTAATTGCTAAACATTTTATATATTAAATCAATCATGTTTTCAGCATTAAAAAACAAAAAAAAAATAATTTTAAAATTATCAATTATATTGAATGTTTTATTAATTGTTTTTACCTTATTGTTTTTTGATTTTTATAAGAAAAGAAAAATAAATCAATACAATGAGCTATTTACAAGTAAAAATAAAGAAATAAAAAATATTGAAGAGATATTAAGTTATTATTATCACAATAATGAAAAATTTACTTTCAAAACAAAAAAAAACGAAATTGTTAGTAAAAATAAAGTTAATTATTTTTTAAATAAAATAGAAACTAATTTATATTTCTCAAAACAAATTGGTAAAAGTAGTGCTTATATTGATATTAAAGAATACGAATTATATATTGCATCAGCTACCGGATTATTTTTTAAAATAGATATTAGAGATTATCAAAATTCAATAGTAAAACCTAAATTAATAAAATCTAATATTAAAAATTTTATTTATGATAAAAGATTCTTTTTAAATTCTTACTATGGTTTAAAAGATATACTGATCGATAATGACAACATATTTATCTCATTCAATAATGAAATAAAAGATGGATGTTTTAATACAGGTATATTAAAGGCAAAAATTGATAAAAAATTTTTTGAATTTAGTAGATTTTTTGACCATACAGAGTGTATATCTGCCAAAAGTTCAAAATATAAAACATTCTCTGTGGGTCAAGCTGGTGGTAGAATTGTTAAGTTTAAAGATGGATATCTTTTAAGCCACGGAAGTTATTCCGAATTTGATGAGGTACAAAATTCAAAAAGTATCTTTGGAAAAATTTTATTTATAAATAAAAATGGAAAATTAATTAAAATTTACTCTAAAGGACACAGAAATCCACAAGGATTAGAAATATTCAATGATAATATTATTTTTGAAACTGAACATGGTCCTAAAGGTGGAGATGAAATAAATATAATTAAAGAAGATAAAAATTACGGTTGGCCAATTGCTTCATATGGAAGTAATTATAAAGGACAAAAATTTATGGATAAATTTTATCCTCTTCCAAACTCTCATAATAATTTTGAAAACCCTGTAAAATATTTTAAAAATGCAATTGCCATAAGTCAAATATTAAAAGTTCCGAAACAATTTTTAAATGATGATGAGGATTCTTTATTTTTAGCATCAATGAAAATCAATAAAGATTATGGAGAAAAAATAAATTTGTTTCATTTTAAATATGTGAATAATGAATTGATAATTTACGACATTTTGCCTATAGGAGAGAGGATTAGAGACTTAATTTATGATAAAAAAAACAATAAAATTATTATGTTTCTAGATACATCTGCAAGTATAGGAATACTATCAGTTAAATGATTTTTTTTTATAAACACCTTTTATTATTAATGAAAAATCATCAAAATATAAATTAGGAACTTTATTAACTTTTATTCTTACAAGATTTTTGTCCAGTGATTGTATAATTCTTGTTGCAAAATTAGGGTGTTCCCAGCAAATAACTTTATCGTAATTTATATTTGTATTTTTTTTCATCCATCTTCTAGAAATAAGATATCTAGAAAACCCCCAAGCAAATGACCCTTCATTTGGTATTGCAAATATTAACAAACCGTTTTTTTTTAAAATTCTACTAATTTCTTTTATGCAAGTATTTAAATTATAAATATGCTCTAGGGAGAAAAAAGATATTACTATATCTACAGAATTAGATTTTTGCTTTATTTTAAAATTATTATTATTAACTTTTAATTTAATTGCTTTTATGTCTCTTTTGTTCAATTTATTATTTGAAATTTCTAAATACTTTAAATTACTGTCAAGTAGAAAATACTTTTTTGGTTTATTCAGCCAAAATTTAGAATGAAGTAAATTCCCTGGACCTATTTCTAAAATAGTTTTATTTTTTAAGTTGATTGATTTTAATATATTGTAGGAAAAATAATTTACAATTATCCCAGGTAGACTAGTTTCTCTTATAGAATAAATTTTTTCAATATGCTTCATCCATAATTTCCAATCTTTATCATTAGTCTTAATTCTTGTTTTATATTTTATTCTATCTCCAAATAACCTTCTATAAATAAAGTATGGTAAAAAATTTCTAATCATATTATGTTTTATTTTTATTAGTTTATGAGAATATTAATTTATAATATAAGATTTTATATTCTAATATCTATTATTATTATTTTATCATACATACAATTATTTCTTGGATACAACTTGTTCAATCATTATGAGCTAGATATACATGTCATGTTTGATTATCTTTATAGATCAAATCTATCAGGTTGGAGATTGGATAAAATTATAGGGTCAAATATGCTTATAGGAGACCCAAGTTTCAATGCATGGTCTTTTTTGAGCCTTTTATTTAATATTCCCTTACAAAATAAGATACTTCTTCATAATATAATTTTTATATTAATTAATTTTTATGCTGCTTTTTCTTTATTTTATTTATTAACTTTTATAAATCCAAACTTAAGTAAAATAATTGCGTCAATACTTTCATCGATAGTTTTTATATCTATTTTAAGATTAGAATTTAATTATGTATTTTCTTGGGCTCTAGTATTTCCAACTATTACTTTATCAATATTAAATTTGTATAACTATTTCAAAACAAACAAAAATAAGTATATTTTCTATCAATTTATCATTTTTTTCATAGGTTTTAACTTTGGGTCGATTTTTCCTATTCAACAAAGTTTATTCTTTAGTTTTTTATTTTTTATTTTTTATTCATTTTTTTTTAAAGAAAAAATATTTATTAAATATATAAAAATAATTTTTTTAAGTTTATTCCTGTTATTAATAACAAGTAGTTGGATTATATTTCCATATTTATATGAAGTTTTATTTTCAAACGAATTATTTGAAAGAACTGCTGATTACAGAAAATTTGATTTAGTTAAGTTTGAATTAACATTTTTTAAATTAATATATAATACTTTTTTAGGTTCATTTATTAATTTCGGAGATATAAATCTTCCTGATAGAGGAGTTATACCTGGTTTTAGTTGGAACAATTCACTCTCTATTTTTTTTAATTTAATATTTTTTTTCTATTTATTGGTTGAAAAAAGTAAAAATTTTTGGGTTTATCTTTCGAAATACATACTTTTATTTTACATAATACACATATTTTTGTCTGAAGTCAGTCCAATTTATTATTCTTTTAACCTTTTCATTTTAAATACAATGAGTTGGTCGAAAGTTAATATCGAAGTTTATATCTTTCAATTAATATTATTAAGTTTTTTTATAAATAGTGATTTCAACTGTTCAAAAAATAAACTAATTCGAAATTACTTTTTTATATTATTTTTTTATACGACTTTGCTCATATTTTTTGCATTTGATATTATTTTTGATGTAAATTTTTCAAAAAATATAGCAACATATTTATTAAATTTATTTGCGTTTACAAACTTTTATAATTTTATTGACTCAAATAGTCTAAATTTATTTATTACTGATTTTTATAATAGATTAGGTTTTTTAATTAATTATAAGTTTTTGCTCATACATTTATCATCTTTAATTTTACTTTTATTCGTATTTTTATGGAATAATTTAAAAAAAAATGACATTTCAAAATATATTTTTATTATAGTAATTTTTGGCAATAATTATACCAGTGCATCTTATTTTACTCCTCTTGATAAAGATAATATTAATTTATGGGAAAATGCTCTAGATCAAAAAGTATTAAAGAGTTCAGATAGATTAATTTCTTTAACACAAAATTATATATATAACAAAGAAACAAATAAAATTGATATTAAGAATTTAAATAAAAAAAATATAAATGATTGGATTAAAGGTAATCCAATTAAAAAAAAAACTAAGTTTTATGGAAATATGTCTCCACCATTTTTATCATTCTCGAGTAATGCAAGCTTTGTGGATAAGAACTTATTAAACGATAATACTGAAATATTTAAACTAGTTCCAGATAAAGTAAAATCAAATTTTACTTCAGAAATTAGCTTTGAAATACTACAAGAGGGGATTTACGATAATAATTTTATAAATAATTTATCAATAAGTCATGCATACTCATTTATTAAGATTAAGGAAATTGATTTAAAGAAATTTAATCTAAATTTTGTATGGAATGATAATAATTTGTTTATTTATAGAGTAAAAGATGCTTTACCTTATTTCTATATACCTAAATATTATACAAAAATTACAAGAAAATTTCATAAACAAAAAATAACTAAAGAAAATTCTTTTTTTTTTGATGAAGATTTAGCTAAAGTAGAAAATTTGAATACTGGTCCAGCAAAATACAAAGCTAAAATAGTTGATAACTCATATTTTGAGATTGAATATGATTCTAATTATGAAAATATTTTAATAATATCTAACAATTTTAGTAAAAGATGGAAGACAAAATCAGAAAAAGATTTAGATATTATAAAGGCAAATTATTATTTTACTGGAATTATAATGGAACCTGGTAATTACAAAGTCAAAGTTTATTTTGATAATTCTGTTTATAAATATGGAATATATTTTTCGCTTTTATTTGTTATTCTTATAATATTTTCTTATTTTAAAAACTATTTTAATTTACGAAAATAGTACCTTATCAAAATGTTAGATAACTGATAGACAAATATAAATATATGAACTAACGGTATACTTTTACTATTTTCATCTGTATCTGTATATCGCGCGGGGAACTCTGATATTTTTAGATTGTTTTCGTAATAAAATAACAAATTTTCCAAATGTTGTGCTGGTGATTTGTATCTTGGTTTTTTTAATATTAAATACTTAAGGGAATTTGGTGAATAAAATCTAAATCCAGCACTATAGTCGCTTATTGTATTTGAAATTAATACTCTACACACACTTGTATAAATTTTACTGCATAGAATTCTAATAATCTTCCTTTTAATAACCCTTGATTTTAATAGATACTTTGATCCAATAATTAAGTCTGAATTATTATTCTTATATATTTTAATTGCTTTTAATATATCCTTTGGATCAGATGATAAATCAGCATCCATATCTGTAATAATATCAACATTTTTATTTTTAATAATCCATTTAAAACCCATTAAAGATGCTTCACATCTTCTAGAAACCTTGAAGTATCCTATTTTTTGTTGTTTTTGACGAATAATTTTAAAATTTTTTTTAAAGTTTTTTTTTATTTCTTTTGAGGTATCATTTGAATAACTTCCATCTATAAAACAAAAAAAAAAGTTTATATTTTTTATTTTTGAAAAAGTTTCCTTAATTTTCTTTATATTATCTTGCTCCTGATAAGTCGGAATAATAATGCCTACTTTCATATATTATTTTATTTTTTATTAGGTATATATTTATGAAATTCATCGGAATATATAATTTTTTTTTCTCCTCCCATAATACCCACAGTTTTCTTAAGATAATTTACAAATTCTGGGAGTTCTTCATTCACATCTAAAGCCACATCATCATAATGCATCCAGGTATTATCTCCGAGTTTTACATGTTTTTCTATCATTTTAGCACCAGCAGCAATAGCAAGCATACAACCTATATTGCCTGAATCATGTGATGAATATCCTGGTAAAATATTTTTATATGTTTTACTCAAATTTGCATATTTTTTTATAATGTTGAGGTTCATGGTTTTATAAAATGTTGGATAAGAAGATATTGCATGCAATAGATAAAGTTTTTTTACATTTGAATATAATTTAAGAATTTTTTTTATATAATTTTCATTAGTCATACCAGTTGAAATAATGATTTCACTTAATTGCTCTTTTGATAAATAAGATAGTAATTGATTATGCATAGAAACTGTTGAAGGTATTTTAAAATATTTAAATCCCTTTTTTTTTAAATAAATGTAACTTTTTATATCAAGAATACTAAAAATAATTTTTAAATTATATTTTTTCTGATACTTCTTAATAATATTTATTTGATGATCCGTTAATTCTAACTTTTCTCTATATTCTCTAAAAGTTTTACTTATTGGTGTAATATGCTCAGAATTAAGTTTTTTTAAAGAATATATTTTTTCGATATCTCTCTTCTGAAATTTGATAGCTTTTATATCTGCTTTAATACAGCCCTCAATTAACTTTTTCAATGTTTTAGTATCTCCCCTGTGATTTGTAGTAAGCTCTGCAACAATCTCTATGGGCTCAGATTGTTTTGATTTTATATTATTTATTTTTTTTTGATGTGGATTAAGATCAGACTCTATATCGAAACCAACTCTATATATCTTAAGATTAGTAAAGCTTTTTTTTATTTTTTTATAAGCTATTAGTTGGCTTTGAACATCAATCTCCTGTTGTAATTTTTTTTTTTTTATAATTTTTTTTTGGTAATCATCATCAAGATTAGTTTTTTTAAAATCAAAACCATAAAGAAAAACTTTGATTTTTTTATTACTTAATTTTTTATTTAGATAATATAATATTTCGAATAATACAAAGTATACAGATCCAACTTTTACTCTCAATTTTGTAGGTAATAATTTTTTTTTATTATAAAATATATCAACATTTCTGTTATTTACTTTTTGCACATTTATACCGAGTGTTATTTTTGATTTGCTACTTTGAAAAAATTTTAACGATGGGCCTCTTCCAAGTATATGAATGTTTCCGTTTTTTTTTATTTTATTAAAAATTAAATTTTTAATCATGTAAATACTTTTTGTAAACTTTCTTATTTGAATTAATCAAATTTTCCAAAATTTTAAGATCATAATAATTGTCTATATCAAAATTTGTGTATTTAGTTGTCTCTAAAAATAATTTTTTATTGCCAAGAAAGTTCTTATTTATTTTTTTTGGAAACTTAAACAATTCTCCAGAAAAAATACTGTAAAACGGCTCACAATCCTGTCCCCTAATCATTGATCTATTTTTTAAATTATTATTTACTGGATAAATATATTTTCCTTTGACCCTAAATAATCTAGAATCTTGTTTGTGGACAACTAAAACGCTTGTTTTATTGTTTTTTTTAAAAATTCTGTAAACTTTGTTAAACGAATTCAAACATCTTAGAGGATGAGTGGGTCTTAGCCACAAAATAGCATCAGGAATTTTAATCTTATTATTTAAGAAAAACTTCTTTAAATCTTTTAAAATATGTTCTTCCATTGAATTATCTCTTGAGGCAAATATAGATCTTTTATGAAGCAAAACGTTTTCAAATTTACTTGCTTTGTCTAAATAATCTTGACTATCACTAGTAAAAATAATTTTTTTTACAAATTTCAATTTTTTTGCAAAATTTATCGTATAAGAAAAAAGATATTTCTTATTTAATATAGAAATATTCTTATTTTTAAATCTCTTTGAACCTGACCTTGATGGAATAATAGCATAAACAATCATATTAATAGTTTATCAATTTTTTTTTTAAATAGTATGAATATAAAAAAATTCCATTATCGAGACTATTTATTTTAACTTTTGGCCAGAACAAAGGATCTAAAGCTTCTAGCACAGGAACAGGTGTAACATGATATACTGCTAGATGGTGTTCTAAACATTCCAATACTGTTGTTGTGCTTCCAATTACAACAGCAAAATTTTTTTTTGATTTACTAGTGAATTTTGTTTCATATTTATCTATCAGAATTTTCATTTTTTTTAAAAAATTTTGGTATTTATTATCAGTTTTTCCAACAGGGTGTGGTAGTATTGATGGTTTTATGAAAATACGATCAGGTAATATTTGTAATAAATAATCTATTTGATTTAATAATTTAGATTTGTTTGAGATATTGTATGGTAAAATAAATTTATTTAAATATTTTTTTCTATTTTTAATTTTAAATCTATTAGATTTTGTCAATCTTATTTTTTCTTTTCTCCATTTAAATATTTTAGTTAGTTGATAAATTTGAGTTCTACTCATTGAGTAGCTTAAATCTGGAATAATATTCTTGTTATAAAGATGAATAGGAAATGGTTGAATTGCATTTAAATAACCAATAATTTTAATATGTGGAAATTTTTTTCTAAGCATTATAATCAAATATTTTTGGAATGGTTGTGCCTCGTACGGTAGATACAAGTTCTGTATTTTTTTTTCTTTTATCAATTTATGAATTTTATTATAAATCATATCACTAAAAAGATGACTCCAATTCAATTTTAAAAGTGAATCTTTAAAATTAAATCGAAAATTTATTAAAATGGAAAATATTTTTTTTATTAAAAATATGTAATTTAAATTTTGATTTTTTTTTTGGAATATTATCGTATTTTTTAAGTTATTTTTATTTTTATAACTGGGCCCAACATTTAATATAAAATTAATGCAGTTATCTATTTTAGGTAAATAACTATCTTTGTAAGTATAATTTTTGCTGCTAAAAGAATTAGACCATGAAAGTACTAAATTTTTATAATTTTTTTTTATATTTTTCTCTATTATTATTTCCTCGTAATTATGTAAATTTGATATTAATGAAATCTCTTTAAGAAATGAAATATAAAATTTTATACTACTTTTGTTTAGATGATTTAATATTTTGTAATAACCCAGATTATCATACCATGTGCATGGATAACTCAAAGTATTTCTTATTAAATTTAAATTTTTAGATTTAGACTTAATTGAGTAAAATTTTACTAATTTTTTTCTTTCATTTGTAATATTATTTATTATCAAAATAGCTCGAATTTCTAAATTATAAAATCTTAAAATAAATTTATTGTATTATAATAATTAACAATTAAAAGTAATTTCAATATGAAAACTATTGTTATTACAGGTGCTACATCAGGTATAGGCTTAGCTTGTGTAAAAAAATTCATAAAAGATGATTGCTTAATAGTTGGTACTGGTAGAAGTATTATGAGACTGAATTATATTAATAAAATAGTATCAAAGACAAAAAAATCAAAATTTATAGGAATTAAGTGTAATTTTTTTAATCCTAAGGAGTTAAATAATTTAATAAATAAATTAAAAAAATTAAAAAAAATTGATACTTTAATAAACTCTGCTGGATTATCAGCAAAAACAAAGGTTGAGCGAATAAACTTAAACGAGTGGAATAATTTAATGTATGTAAACGTAACAATTCCTTTTTTGATGTCTAAAAAGCTAATAAAAAACCTTACAAAATCAAAAAATGCTTCGATCATTAATATTTCAAGTATTGCTGGTAGACTTAGAAGTATAAGCTTAGGTTGTCACTACACAACTTCCAAGTCTGCTCTTATAGGAATGACTAGACATCTAGCAATGGAATTATCGATGTATAAAATAAGAGTTAATTGTGTAGCACCTAGTCAAACCTTAACACCAATGTTAAAAAAATCTTTAACTGAAATGGGTAAAAAAAAATTAGTAGAGAAAATACCTTTAAAAAGACTTAGTACAGCAGATGAACAAGCTGAGGTTATATATTTTTTAGCTTCAAAGAATTCCTCTTATGTAAACGGTGCTATATTTGATGTTAATGGTGGACAATTATGAGAATCGGACAAATTAAACATGGAGATCAAAAAAAAATTATAGTTAATATAAATGATACTTTCTATTCGAATTCAAAAAAATATAAACTTAACGTTTTAGATTTAATTGTTTCTCTTAAAAAAGATGAAAATCTTTCAAAAAAGGTTACTAGACTAATAAAGAATAATAAATTGGTAGAAGTTAAAAGTAGAAGTCTCATTTTAAATAAAAAATTAATTACAAAACCAGTAGATGCGCCAGAAGCTTGGGCTGTAGGAGTTACATACAAAAGACAAGCTTTAGAGCATGACAAAGATCTTAGTAAAAAAAGTAAAAAAGTAGATTTATATTATTATGTATATAAAAATTATAGAGCAGAAGTTTTTTTTAAAGGCTTGCCAAGATCTATTGTGGGTCCAAATGAAAAACTTTACTTAAGATCAGACTCTAAATTGATTATGCCTGAGCCAGAATTGGTACTGATTATTGGTAATAATGGTCTACCTATTGCTTTAACCCTTGGTAATGATCTAACTGCTTGGGATATTGAAAAGGAGTGTCCTCTATATTTAAATCAGGCTAAAATTTGGTCAGGATCAGGCTCCTTTGGACCATGGATAATTCCTATTGAAACCATAAAGGATCCATATGATTTAGAGTTATCGTGTAAAATCATAAGAAATAAAAAAATTGTTTTAAAAAGTTCAGGAAGTACAAAAGATTTAAAAAGAAAGTTTGAGGAATTATGTCATTTTATGAATTTAAGCAATAAAGTTTCAGCAGGTTCAATACTATATACTGGAACAGCTTGTGTGATAGATCATAATTTTACATTAAAAAAAAAAGATAAAGTCATTATATATAACAATAAACTTGGAATTCTTGAAAATTATATTGACTTACATAAAAAAGAAAAGAAATATATCCAAAAAAAATAGAATTATATATGATAGTAAGTTTAATTATAGGTAGAGGTGGCAGTACAGGGTTACCGGGCAAAAATACAATGAATATTTTAGGTAGACCATTAATGACTTACCCCATAATGGCTGCCAAAAATAGTAAATATTGTAATAAAATCTTTTTGTCTACTGACAGCGAAGAAATTAAAGAGATAGGAAAACAAAATAATGTTGAATTAATAAAAAGACCTGAATTTCTAGCTACTAAAGAAGCTCTAGCAGAGGACGCTTATATTCACGGATATAATGAAATTAAAAAAATAATAAATGAAGAGCCTGAGTTTATTATTTTACTTTTTTGTAATGGTGCAACTGTTCTATCAGCCCATATAGATGAGGCGGTTGAAGTTTTAAGAAAAGATGAAAAATTAGACTCTGCTTGCACTGTAAGTTCTTATGACATGTGGAGTCCACTTAGAGCGAAAAAAATTGACGATAACGGCAAACTTGTGCCCTTTGTACCTCTTGAAATTTTTGGTGATAATGTAACTTGCGATAGAGGTTCACAAGGGCAAACTTGGTACGCAGATTGCTCTACGTTTGTTGTAAGACCAAAATGTATGTTAAAAAAAAATGGAGATGTACCTTTTACATGGCTTGGTAGAAATATTCATCCAATTAAGCAATGGGGAGGACTTGACATTGATTATAATTGGCAAATACCAATTGTTGAGTTTTGGTTAAAATCGCATGGTTTTAGTAAAACTCAAACACCTTACGATTAATTTATTAAGTTATAAATTTTTTTTCCTTTTAAAGCATTTAATAAATTGACTGATGCTTTTTCTCTCATTTCAATTACAGATCTTGATGAATAATATCCAGAATGTGGATTGATTAATATTCTTGTATTTAAAGATGATTTTTGGTTTTTCCATAATTTAATTAACTTTGAATTAAACGAAGGAGGTTCTTCAGGAAGCACATCTAGACCTACACCAGCAATTATTTTATTTTTTATACCATAGTAGATATCATCTAAACTATTTATGATCTTGCCTCTAGCTGTATTAATGATTATTGTGCCTCTGTTTAATTTATTTATAAATTTTCTATCTATTAAATTTAGTGTCTCTTTTGTTAATACACAATTAATAGATATTATATTAGTCTTCGAAATTAGTTCATTCAAACTATTAAATTTTTTAATACCTAGAATTTTTTCTACTCCAGTCTGAACATAAGGATCATAAAAACCTATTTCCATATTAAAGTTTTTTAGTCTTAGAGATAAAGATGATCCAATTCTTCCTAAGCCGATAATACCAACTCTAAGTTCATTAGATCTTTTAATTGGAAATTCTAAATTTTCGTTTAGTACGTTTTGTTGCCATCCTTTTTTGTAGTTTTTGCTACTTTGATTCAAATGAAAAATTTTTCTTGATAACGATAAAATCATTGCTGCAGCAGTATCTGCAACTTCCTCTGTCCCATAGTCTGGAGTGTTAGCACAATCTATTCCGTATTTTCTTGCTGCCAAATGATCTATATTATCATATCCTACACCATACCTTACTATAGCTTTACAATTTTTTAGATTTTTAATTGTTTTTGCAGAAATATTAGTATGCCAGACTAATAGTCCATCTGCTTTATTTATAATTCTAGGCAAATTTTTCTCAATGGGGCAATTTAGTATATGAACTTTGGCAAAGTTTTTAAATATTTTACTCTCAATTTTTGAGTCCCTAAAATAATCAGTAATAAAAATGTTCTTCATTAAATTATTTTAATATTTTTTTTGCTATATCTAAAACTCTATTACTGTATCCCCATTCATTATCATACCAAATAATAATTTTTATATATTTTGATTGAAGAACATTTAAATAATTAGAGTCTATAACTAACGATTTTGTAGTTCCTAAATGGTCTATTGAAACTAGTTTTTCCTCCTCATATTTGTATATGTTTTTGTTATTTTTTGACAAATTTTTTAAAAAAGTTTTAAGTTCTTTTACATTTAAATTTTTTCTTACTTTAATTGAAATGTCAGATCCACAAACAATATTTGTGGGTACTCTAAAAGAGATACCAGATAATTTATTTTTAATATTCGGCAATATTTTTTCTACAGCACTCACTGAGGTCGTATTTTTTGGTATAAGACTTAATGTGGAATTTCTGCCTAAAGAGTAATCTTTCCACTTGTGGGTAGGATTAGAAACTGACTTTAGAGATCCATCTAATAAATTCTGATAAGAAAGTATTGAGTGTAAAGTGGTTATGAAACCATTTTCTATTTTATATTTTTCATCAATTTCTTTTAAAATTGGAGAAAGTGCTGAAGCATCACAAATACTTGTGCTTATAATGTTATGCTTTTTACTATTATATTTGTTTTCGTTAGCACCTAATACCATATAGAAATCAGGACCACTATTTGGTGAGTGTGTTAGTAACACTTTTTTTACACCACTCCTTAAGATAGATTTTGATTTTTTTATGTTTCTAGAAAGACCAGTTGCATCTATCAAGATATCGATTTTGTCTTTACTCCAAGGAACTTTCTCAATTTTATCTAATGTGTAAAGCTTAATGCTATTATTGTTAACAGATAATTTTTTTTTTTTTAAAACGATATCTTTTTCAAATTGTCCATAAATTGAATCGTATTTTAATAAGTAGGCTAAATTTTTTTTGTCCTCGTCTATATCATTGATAGCTACAATCTTTAGGTCCTCCATAGTAGAAGCTATTCTTGTTAATGCTCTACCTATTCGCCCAAAGCCATTAATTCCAACTCTTATCATTAAAATAATTAATATATTAACACTTGTTTAAAACAAGTACATTTATTCAAATAAACTCTCTAGTTTTGTTGATTCGTTAATGTCACCCGACGAATTGTATCTTAACCATATCACTAAAATAATGATGGAAATTAGTGGTCCATAATTTTCTTTTGTACAGTCTAAAAAGTTATTCTCTATATCGAATGCTAACTCTTTCGATATATATTTTTCTATTATATATTTATTTTTTACTAAAAAATTTTTTGCTCCGATTAAAGTTTTTTCGTCATCAAATAAATAATTAAATCTAATAACTGGTCCTTTTTTTGGTGAGTCGCTGCTCACATAATTTGGGTAATGTTTTTTTAAAATTTTTCTTAGTAGATCTTTATTTATATCTTTTTTCTTTGATGAAATAGATAAGCAGTGTTCAAAAAAACTTTTATCAAGAAATGGTGACCTATTTTCTATTGAGTTTTTCATACAAGCTAAATCGAAAATAGTTAATTGATGATTCATAACTCCAAATATATTTAAAAAATCTAACAT
The DNA here is from genome assembly GCA_902615045.1 of uncultured Pelagibacteraceae bacterium. Lineage (GTDB taxonomy): Bacteria > Pseudomonadota > Alphaproteobacteria > Pelagibacterales > Pelagibacteraceae > Pelagibacter. Next base: position 29,065 of record CACMNP010000003.1, read on the forward strand.
GTTTCGAAAATCATTGGAAAAAGTTTTTTTGTAATTTCTTATTATTTTATTCATTGATTCATTTACTAAAATTTTGCTGTTTTGTTGAATTTTTAATTTTTTTTTTTTAAAAAATTGATGACCTAAGGAGGTTAAATGTAAATAATATGGAAAGAATAAATAATTAACTATTTTATTTTCAAAATTTTTAAAAAAGAAATTGGTTTTACTAAACAATGAAACAATTCTATTTTTAATAAAATTTTTTCCAATATATCTAGATTGCCATTCATAACCTCCAAAACACTCATCACCTCCAATTCCAGAGAGAATTACTTTACAATTTTTTTTTTTTGCCTCATTAGACAATGCATAAGCAATTATATATCCAGTATCTAAAATTGGTTGATCCATTCCACAAATTATTTTAATTAAATTGTTATTCAGAAATTTTTTATCAATAATTACAAAATTATTTTCGACATTTAGATTTTTTGTATTCTCTACTATTTTTTCTTTATCATCTGTTGTATTTTCATTTTTATTGTCAAATTTTAATATTGCAGTAAATGTATTAATTCTTTTTTTACAAATATTACTCAATATCTGAAGTATTATATTTGAATCTAGGCCACCACTAAGAAAAACGCCTATATCAACATCAGCCATAAGCCTTTTTTTCACAGAATTTTGAAGTAGTGAATTTATCTGATTTATTTGGTTATTTTTTTTTTCGATCAAATTTATATTAGGTTTATACCACTGCTTTAACTTTATAGATTTATTATAATATTCTAAATAGTAGCCTGGTGGTAATGCCTTAATATTTTTATAAACTGTTCTGTCAAAAAATCTGTAATGTGCACTTAATAAAAATTGAATATTTTCTTTTCTAATTTCAAAATTATTGACAAACCTGGCCTCAGATGAAAAACAAAATGGTTCATTGTTATAATACAGTGGTTTTTTTCCAAACGCATCTTTAATTAAGAAAACTTTCTTTTTCTCGTCGTCTATTATGGCCATTGAAAACATGCCATCTAAATTTTTTACAAATTCAATGCCAAACTTATGATATAATCTCGGAACTATTTCACAGTCAGAATTAGAAATAAAATTTTTATTTTTAAAATACTTTTCCTTTAAATCTTTATGATTATATATTTCACCATTTATAAATGCTGTGATTTTTTTAAATGTAAAAGGTTGATTTCCGTTTGATGAAAGATCATTTATTGACAATCTATGAAATTTTATTGTCCAATTTACTCCTTCTTTTATCGTAGTGTTATCTGGACCTCTGTGCTCGATAGATCCAATGTTAGAAAGATAATTTTTGTTATGATCAACTATTCCTGTAAATCCACACATTTATTTATTGTTAATTATGTTTGTCTCCAATAAGTTTTTATCTCTTAACTCATATATTATGTCACAATATTTTAATGCTTCTTTATTGTGGGAAATCAAAATTTTTGTAGTATTTTTTAAATTATATATTGTTTTTAATATTTCGTTTTCATTTTTTAGATCAAGTGCACTTGTAACTTCATCTAATAACAAAATTTTTGGCTTCATGTACAATGTTCTAGCTAAAGAAATTCTCTGACGCTCACCTCCAGAAATTTTTAATCCTCGTTCACCCAATTGTAAATTTCCTGCATCTTTTAAATTCGACACAAAATGGTTTAAATTTGCTGCGTTTATTGAGGTTTCAAAATTTTTAAAATTAACATTTTTAGAGTCTTCACCAAATGCAATATTTTCTAATAATGATCCTTCCAAAATCATAGCATCTTGTGGCATGTATCCAATCATATTTTGCCAACTTTTTGTATTTTGTTTATTCAAGATATATTTTTTATCTATAATAATTTCTCCATTTGTAGGTGGTAATATACCTGAAAACAAATCAAAAAAAGTACTTTTCCCAAGACCTGAACTACCAAATATTCCAACAAAACTATTTTTATAAATTTTAAGATTAAGTTGATTAAAAATAATTTTCTCGCTTTCAAAATGTGTAAAATTTATATTTTTAAACTCTATTGAATCTCTAAAAATAACTTCTTTATCTATATTATTTTTTGGAATGTCTAAATTTTTTTTTATTTCATATCTATTTTTTGTAATTTCATCAAGAGCTGGAATTTCAAATCTTATATTTTGTAATGCACTCAACAATTTACTTAATGATGGAATTAACCTAATAGTGCCAGCAGCATATATTGCCAAGATATAAATTAAATTTTGTAAATTTTCTGAAAAAAAAATACAGAATAACAATAAAATTGAAATTAATATAAATTCATAAAATAGTCTTGGTGTTTGAGCAGCTATATTAAATTTCATATGGGATTTCGATGAAATTTTATTATTAAAATTAAATTTTTGGAAAAAGAAACTTTCTCTACTATATAATTTTAATAACTTTATGTTATCGAAAATTTCACGAAGATTTTTCATATTATTCCCCTCAAAATCTATTCTTAATTCTCCTAATCTATTAATATATTTTTTTGAAAGATTCATATAAATGGAACCAATCACTACAAGTAGACCAAAAATGAAAATTGCAGATTTTAAATCGATAAAAATCAGTAAAGTTACAATTGATAAAATCATTACTAGTTCTGAAAAAAGAGATAGAATCATAGCAATAACACCCATGATTATTCTTGGCACTTCTTGAGAAATATTTCTGAGTAATATTGAAGAATTATTTTTAATAAAGAATTGATAATCTTGATTTAAATATTCATTTAATTTTTTTTTTGCCAAATATACTCTTAGATCAAAAATAATTTTTTGGTAAAAGTGAATAGTTGTATAATTAATAAAAAATTTTAATACAAATATCCCAATCATGAAGTATAAAATTTGAGTAACATTATTTTCTTCAATCGAAATAAAGTTACCTAAGATATCATTTAATTTTGTGATAAATACGCCATTCTGATTGATAAAAAGATCCAATAGTGGCAATATTGAAGAAATAGCAGCTATTTCAATTATTGAATTAAAAATTGATATAATAGCAAAATAAAAATAACTTAACCTTAGATTGACCGAACTAATAGACCAAATTTTTTCTAAGGTTTGCAAATTAATACGAAAAGTTGTTATTGATTTTAAAAGTTTTAGGAATTTCTGTTATACTTAAGAATTGATAAGTATCAAAAGGTATTGTGTTAAACACATCATTTTTTTTTAAAAAATCTAATAAATCTGTATTCATGTATTTTTTTTTTATTAATCTTTTTAAAGATATTAAGTTTGCAGATCCAACTAATAAAGATATCAAATCTAATATATTCACAAACTTTTCATTATTTTTTATTTGAAAAATTTTTCTATTAGTAATTATTCTTTGCGATAACACAGATAGTGCAAATGAGAAAGGCATAGATTTAGTATCAAGCATGCTTGAAACATGTTTAATAATATGAAATTCGTCATAACGATCAATATTTTCCAATATAAATCTAACAATATTATTATATAAATTGAAGTTTTTATATATTTGCTCGTCATCAAAATTTGTGAATTGACTTTTGAGATTTGTATTTTGGCTTTTATTAAAATTTCTTGTTTGTTCAAGTTCATAGATTTCAGAAGTGATTTTCAATTGAATTGCGACTGAAATTTGATTAGATATATTTAAATTTCCCTTGTGTACTCTCTTAGCATTCCAGTAAAATACATTTCCTTGACTTGCTTTAATTCTATCTTGTAAGAATTTAGGCATACCAATTTTAATTATTAGAGACGAGAATTTATCAATTATTTTATTTTGAAATTTATAAATAGAAAGTGCATCATACTTATAATCTGTAACCGGCAGCCAACATGTATAAAAATCATTTTGATGACCATCTTTATGGAATCCTCCATCTTCAGAATAATCATAAGATAAATGTATCATTGGGTAGGGAAGTGAAATCCATTCAATATTTTTTTTGTTGGGAAACTTTGATTTAAAATCATTTTTGATTAAATCAACTAATTCATTAGTATGTTCAGAGTATCTAATTAGTCCTCTTGTAAAAGATTTTTTAATTTCATAATCTAAAGCTTCATTTTTTTCCCAATTTGATTTTAAATCAATACTTAAGAATATATTTTTTACATAAATTTCAATTTTTTTTGTTAAAATTTCTAATTCTTTATTTTTATGGGTGCCTATATTGATGTTCATATTTTTTTATAACAAATGTATTTATTAATGTGTATCAATTTTTTATGATTTTCATAAATTGTTTATAATATCTCTCATAATCATCAGATATAAAATTTAATTTAAATTTATTAAATAATTTATCTTTCTGCATTTTTGTCCACCATATATCTATAGATTTATGATTAGAATTAATAAATTTTGAAAGAGAAGAATGATTATAATATAAAAAATTTTTTTTTTTAAAGTGATTAAAATATTTATTGGTTGCTCTCCTGAAGACTGTATGTTTTTTATTCCAGAAAATGACACTTGGAATATTACATTTTATTGCCTCTAAATAAGCTGTGCCAGAATAAGTTGTAACTACTAATTTTGCATTTTTAAATAATTCAAAAACAGATTTTTCAGTATTTATAATTTTAATTTCTTTAAAATTTTTCCTAAAAGGAAATGAAAATTTTTTGAATAAAATTTCATCTTTTTGCCTAAATTTTAGTATAACTTTTTTTTTTAACTCAGGTTTAAGATTATTTATTAAATTATATATTTCATTTAATTGTTTATAATTTTGACTGATAGATGGGATAGACTGATAATGTTGAAAGCCATAACGAAAACCGTTTACAATTATAATTATATTGCTAGATTTTTTTCTAGAAAAACTGTCTTTCCCCAAATTTAAGGCACTTGTTGGTATTATTTTATTTTTATGATCAGAATTATTTAATCGAAATTTACTATTCCAACCAAAAGTTAAAAAATAGTCTGAATTATCAATTTCTAAATTTTCATTTGGATATATTTCAAGTTGGCCATAGTTGCCACCATGTTGTGTGGTTATTAGCTTAGATCCGCTTCTATATTTTTCAGCTAAAAAAATATTCTTTAATGAATTTATTGAAGGAATATAAAAATAATATTTAGATTTAATCTTGTTTAAATTTTGAATTTTTTTCAAATTTTCATTAAATCCTTCAATAAAAATTAAAGGTAGTAATTTTGGTAAATTTTTTGAAATAAAATTTTCAAATTTATTCTTTTTTTTAAATTCTATATTCCAATCACGTAAACTTTTATTGTAAGAAGCTTTAATAATATTGGGAAGCTTTAAATGTATGTAAGGTTTTTTTAACTTTGTAGATAAAACAATATCATGCCTAATATTATAAATATCTAAAAATAATATTTTAAAGTTCTTTTTAAATAAAAAAATTATTTGTGAAAAAAAATCAATATATTTCTTATACTTGCTTCGTGTAATTTTTAATTCTTTATTATTTATTTTTTTTGAAATTTGTGATTTTATTTTTATATGTGTAAATTCTTTTAGTATAAGAGAATAGCAAAAATGATCCCAGATATTTACCTGATATTTATCTTTTATATCATCGTATTCATAATGATCATTAAAAATAAAGTCTTCAAAATTTAAATAAAGAGAATTGGTAACAAATTTTTTATTCAATTTTTTTGTATTTTGAATACATACCCATTTTTCATATAATTCACTTAATATATTTATTAAATAACTTTTTAAAATTAGCCTCCAATATTTAATATCTCTATCAACTTTATTTATCTTATTTAATTTTAAAAATAATGGTTTTTCAATTCTTTCATATAAAGCATGTATATACTGATTATGAATTTTTTTTAAATTCACATCATCGTAAGGGTAATTTAATATTTTGTTTTTATGTTCTATAAATTTATCAAAATCCATACACCAAGGACCAAGATAATTTTTTTTTTTTTTTTTATTTCCAGAACTTAAACTCGTTAGCTCTAAAAATACCTCTTCTTTAAATCTCATCAATTCAATAAATGATTTTCAACTTGAGAAAGTATAAAATGGCCAAGAAAAATATGACATTCTTGAATTCTTGCAACATTCTTACTTCTTATTATTATAGATAAATCGCAATATTTCTTGGCTTTACCACCTCCAGACCCAAGGAATCCAATTGATAATACTTTTTGCTTATTTGCCTCCTTTAAAACTTTAATTATATTTTTTGAATTACCAGAGGTAGAAATAATTAACAATACATCATGTTTAAATGCTAGAGCTTTAAAATTTCTTTCAAAAATATTTTCAAATTTATAATCATTTCCACAAGCAGTTATAGTCGATGTGTCCATAGCAAGTGATATAGCTGGAAAAGGTTTTCTGTTTTTTTTTGGATTAAGCCTCACTAAAAATTCTGCGACCAAATGTTGTGCGTCTGCAGCTGAACCACCATTTCCACAAATAAGCAATTTTCCATTATTTTTCATTTTTTCTGTAATAGACGTAATAATTTTTTGTATTTTATTTACGTCAAAAATAATTTTTTTTTTTGCCTCAATAGACTCTCTCAAATCAAAAGCCAGATTGTTTTTTACTTTATCTAAATTTTTCATTTTTTTTCAGATTAAATTTATCCACCCAATTGATTGCGTCATTAATTGTAAAAAATTTATTTTTTTTATACAAGTCAATATACATTTTTTTAACATTAAGTACTGGTTCTTATAATTTATATCAACCTTTTATGTGTATCTATATTTTGAGATAATTGATTTTCAAAAGATTTCCTTAATTTCATTGCTATTTTTTAATATGTGCTCTTAATTTTTCTGCAATAGGTATCTCAGCTTCTAAAATATTACCCAAGCTAGGCTTCCCAATTGAATGAATAATTTTTTCAATCCCTTCAGCTAGAAACTCTACGCCGTTTGGCTCTAATGAAGCAGCTTGATCTGATCCATACATTGTTCTATCTAAAGTTATATGCCTTTCTAATGAGGATATTCCAAACATAACTGCAGCGAAAGAAATTACTGTACCACTTTCGTGACCACTATAACCAACATCACACTTGTATTCTTTTTTCAATTCCTCAATTGTTGATAAATTGGCATCTTCTGCCTTCATAGGGTAAGTAGAAATACAATGCATTAGTTCGTAACTACAGTTATTTCTTTGAAAAATTTTTACAGCATTATCAATGTTCGCTTTAGTTGACATACCAGTGGAAATAAATGTGTGCTTTTTTCGTTTTGCTATTTCGTCAAGTAAATCATCGTCAATAATCATTGCCGAAGCCACTTTGTGATAATTAAGCTCATATTTATCAAGAAAGTTTAAACTATTTAGATCCCAAGCCGAACAAAACCACTCTATTTTATTTTTTTTACAATATTTATCAATCTCATCATATTGTTTTTCGTCAAACTCTAAACCAAATTTCTGTTCTCTAGTTGTGGTACCCCAGGGACTTTCTCTTGGTATATCTAAGATCTGTTTAGAATATACCAAATTTACATCTCTTTTTTGAAATTTAACTGCATCAAAATTTGCCTTTTTGGCTACATCAATTAATTTTTTTGCAATTTCAACACTTCCATTATGATTTATGCCTATCTCTGCTATTAAAAAAGGTTTTCTAGTTATATTCATATTCTTCTTTACCAAACCGATCGTCCACCATCAATCACTAAATTTTGACCTGTCATATAACTTGAGTCATCACAGCATAAAAATTTTATTGCTCCTTTATACTCATTACTATTAGCAAGTCTATTCATGGGAATTAATTTTTTAATTCTCTTTTGAAATTCTTTAGGTTGATTATTTAGGACTGAACCTGGAGATAAAGAGTTTACTTTAATATTGCTTTGTGCCCAATATGTAGATAGGTATTTTGTCAAGCCGACAATCCCATGTTTTATAACTGAATATGTGACCGGTTTAGTAAATTTATTATTTTTATATTTATAAATATTTTGATTTGGAGAAATTACAGATAAATCAGACGCAATATTAACAATATTTCCTTTTATTTTATTTTTTACCATATCGCTACCAACAATTTTACTACATAGCATAGCTCCTGTTAATCCGACTTTAATTTCCTTATTCCAGATATTTAAATCAAAATTTTCAAATTTATTGTTTTTTTTTTTATTTTTTTTACTAACTTTTGAGTCTATAGCTGCATTATTAATCAAATTATTAATAATAATTTTTTTTTTTCTTAAATTTTTAATATTTTTCTTAATTGAATTACTAGATGATACATCCATTAAAGATTTTATAATTTTTTTTGTAGGATGTAATTTTTTAAGATAGATAAATGTTTTTTCTAGACCTGCTTTATCTATATCGGTTATTACGATATTATAATTAAGCTCAAGCAACGCCGTAGCATGTTGTCTCCCTAACAATCCAGCTGAACCTGTAATTAACGAATATTTAATCATTTAATTTCAAACTTTATATAATTTAAGATATAAATACTTTAATATAAATTTAAGATTAAATAAATCATATTTACTTTATTCTTAATAAATTTTAAATAAATGTGTTAAAATAAGTACTAGAAAATTTTTTAATTAATAATTTTATTTTTTTCGCCTGCTTAAAAATTTATATTTTTTTGAGATAATCTTAAGTAAAACTCTTTTCCAAGACAATAATCTATTTGCTTTTTATTATAAATACCTAATGGTTTTTCTGTAAGTTCAAAAAAATGTTGATCATAATCTTTGGAATAATTGTAACACCAATTTCTTTGTAAATTAGTTTTTAAAAATCTAGCATTGGCAGTTCTTCCATCTACAACAATTAGCGTCCCGGGAAGTAAAAAATGCTCAATTGCCAAAATATCTGCAGACATTGGTAGTCTATCTGGATCGCGTGTGTTAATTCCTCTAATATTACCTTTTGGAGAAAATTGATCAGGTCCATCTAGATATATTAGATCAGGACATATATTAGGCAACTTATCATAATAAGTACAAATTCTATTATTAAAAGTTGAAACAGTGCACTTAGAATAATGATACTTAACAAGTTTTGTTTTAGCATTTTTCTTACAAACTGAAATCCATTTTTTATTATTATCGACAGAAAAGCATTCAAAGGGGTTTGAGTTTCTTAAATTTTTTTTAACAAAGTCCCCATGTTTTTTTTTATTTATTTTCAAAGCATCATCGAATATTACTGAGCTCTTACCAACTCCAAATTCTAAAATTTTTGTAACCTTCCTTGAAATTACAAGGTGATGCAGTCTAATTAGATCATCTAATTCTGCCGAGTAAGGTTCCTGAAAACTTGGGTTGACTGAGTAATAAGCTGATCTAACAACTTTTTTATCAATAGGTCCGTAATTTTTTATATCTACATCAATCAAATTATGCAAAGAATATTTTTGTAAATAATTTTTATAAGATTTTAATTTCTTAAATAAATACATTTATCAACTTTTGTAAGTTACACATAGGATAAATCAAACACTCTTAGTTTGACCTCCATCTAATTTAAATAATGATCCTGTTATAAAATTATCTGTATTTTCAGTAAGCATTTTACAGATTTCAAAAATATTTTGTGCCGACCCAAATTTATTCATTGGAACATTATCTTTAATATACTTTTTAGTCTTTATAGGATTTTGTTTTATCTTTAAATCCCATGTTGAGCCTTCAAAAATTATATTGCCTGGGACGATTCCATTTATCGTAATATTTTTATTTGCCAACTCTTTAGAGATTAATTTTATATAAAAATTTAAAGCTGATTTTGCAATCGAGTAACCAATTGGAGCACCTTCAATATATTCTATACCACATATAGACGAAATGCATATAATTTTGCTAACATCCTTCTTTAAAATAGCTTTAGAATAATCAATTAAATTAGTTGTAGAAAAAAAATTGTATTTCAAAGCATGTTCAAAATTATCATTATTTTTTTTGTAATTACTATTACCTAGATTACAAATTAAAACATCAACATATTTATATTGCTTTTTTATCATTTTAATAATTGTTTTAGTTTTTTTTTTTTCAGTTAAGTCACCCAAAAAATATTTGCATTTACCCAAACTTTCAGATGCTTTTTTCAATTTAGAAATATTTCTTCCGTTTATAATTACATTATATCCCACTGATTTATATTGTTTTGCAAGATGATATCCTATTCCAGAAGAAGAAGCAGAAATGAATATAGTTTTTTTTTTATACATTGTGAATTTTTTTTAAATAATTTAGATTAATTTTAACTTCTTCTAAATGTCTATTATTTTTAGATCTTGCAGTTTGTAAAATTAATTCTCTATCATATTTTATTTTTTTTAAGTTTTTAAACAATTTCAAAAAATTTGCGTTTCCGTTGCCCAATCTAACAGTTTTTCCATATTTTAATCTATCTTTAATATGAACATTGCAAATGTATTTTCCATAAGATCTAAACTCATCATCAATTTTATAATTAAGTCCAGCACTATTACCTACGTCATAATTTATTCCAAAATATTTTTTGTCAAATTTATTAATAAATCTTTTTAATCTTTTAGGTCTAAAATCAGATTCAAAAATTAATTTTACATTAGTTTTTTTTAAGTATTTTAAAACATGTTTGCATGACTTTATGAAATTATATTCATCATTTTTGTTCTTAATAGAACCATTATCTACTAAAGGCACCACTATAAATTTTATTCCAAGTTTTTTACAACTTTGAATAATTTTTATTAAATCATTTAGAAGTTTTTGATTATTTTTTTTCTTCCAAAATGGATTTTGCATAAAACAATCACCAGTAATAGAATTTATTTTTATAGAATTTTTTTTGGATAATTTTTTAATTTGAGATTGACCTTGTTTAGTTAAGATTGGATTTTTTTTAAGATTTTTATAGTCAAGTGTCCATTCTATTGACTTAAGACCTAACGATTTAGCTTTTGAAAATTCTATTTTCCAATTTTTTTCTGGAAATGCTTGTATTTTATTTCCAATTTTTTTTGACAACCTTCCTTGCATAACACCATAGTTAAATTTCATTTTTTCAACTCCTGAACTAGTTCTAAAAAGGCGCCCTCAGGTGTTCTACAATATGTCATAAGCACATTACCATCGGATGATAACTGTGGTTTTGAATTAAATTTAATTTTTTTTTTCCTTAAAAATTTATACAACTTATCTAAATCTTTTACAGTTACTGATATATGGGTAAATCCATTGGTATATGGTTTGATTTTATTTTTTTTTATTTTTGGTGGATTTATAAAATATAGTAACTCTAATATCATTTTATTACTATCTATAAGTTTATAAGTCTTAACTTTTGCATTTGGATATAACATTATTTTATCAATCAAATTACCATCTTCGTTCATTTCTATTTTAATTTTAAATTTTAAATATTTAATCCAAAATAATAATGATGATTTAAGATTATTTGTTACTAGTCCTGTGTGTCTAATTTTGATCATTTGTTAAAAATTAAATCAATATTTTTTTCAATAATCCTAACGCCTTCTATAATTGCATCTTTAGTTATAATTAATGGTGGTCCAATTTTGACTGACTCTCTTCCAGTATAAACTAGTAGCAACCCATCTTTAATGCAACTTTCTACAAATTTTTTTAATTTTATTTGAATATTTTTTTCATTATTATTAAAAATAATTGCAGCAATAAGACCTTTTCCATAAACTTCAAATAAATTGGGATGTTTTTTTTTAATTTTTAAAAGTTCATTTTGCATTAATTGTCCATTGATTTTGGCTTTATGAGTTAATTTATTAATTTTTATTTCCTCTAAAACTGCGAGCCCAGCGTTACAAGCTATAGGGTTAGCTGAATTGGTGCTACTCATGTTGCCTACTTCTGGTAAGTCCATAATTTTTTTTTTTCCTATTACTCCTGACAACGCAACACCGCCTCCCATTCCTTTTCCACAACATATTAAATCAGGCACTATATCATAATGTTGAAATCCAAAATTTTTTCCTGTTCTTCCAAATCCAGATTGCATTTCATCAAAGGTCAACAAAATATCATTCTGTTTGCAAATTTTAGTCAAAAGTTTTATATATTTTTTTGGATAAAATAACGCTCCCCAACCTTGAAATGTTTCAAGCATAAAACCACATACATCTTTTTTTAAATCAATTTTTTTTTTTAATTTACTAATAGAGTGATTTAAAAATTTCTCCTCGTTATTATCTTTTATTAACCAAGGGTATGGAAATTGAATATGATGAATATCCTTGTCATGGTAACCTATCCATTTCTTTTGTTGAACACTTCCACTCATCATTTGAGCGGCCATTGTTCTACCATGCCAATTACCCTCTAAACAAATAATTCCTAGTTTTCTTTTTTTTCTTTTTTGACCATACATTCTCATTAACTTAAATGCTGCCTCTGTTGCTTCTGTTCCAGCAGACATTAAGAATGCTTTTTCAAACCCTTTACCACAAAATTTGATTAACTCTTCGATATACTTAGCTCTTATTTTATTAATATAAGCATAACTATGAATTAAATTAGATTTTAAAGTTCTACTAATATACTTTTTAATTCTACTATTAGAGTGTCCTACATTTGCGACAAATATTGTTGAGGTAAAATCAATAAATTTATTTCCCGCGATGTCATAAATATTAAAATTTTTAGCTTTTGACCATGCAATTGGTAGCTGACCATGCATGGATCTAGACTCATATTTACTTAATTTTTTCATCAATTTAGATGTACCGGGTGCTGGTATAGCTGTGGATATTGATATATTTTTTGTTTTTATAATTTTTTTTTGCATAAGTATTCTAAGTAATTAAAATCATCTTTGTTATCAATCTCGTGTGTATAAGAAGTTTTAAAAGCTTTAACTTTATTTCCAAATAACAACTTATTTCTAATAATAAAATTTTTTTTGAAAATATCTATTACTCCGTTTGGATAATAAGTTTTATTAAATTTTTGTCTTGGGGCATTTAGTTCATCCATGGTAAATTTCAAATTTTTTAATGATTTTAAAGATCCATTATTTATCTCTAATGATTTATACGATGTTTCAGACATTTCATGAACAGATCTTAAAGAATTATACTTTGATTTAATAAAAGTTTTAATAGCTTTATTTAAATCATTTTTTTTTCTAAATGGTGTAGTAGGTCTTATATGTGCAATATAATCATAATTAAATTTTATATTCTCTATAGCATGAACAATCATTTGATAATCTGTAGAAAAATCACCACTTATTCTTTTTGGTCTTAATAAGATTTCTACAGGACCAAACTGTTTTGCTATTTTTGCATATTTTATTGAGTCTGTTGAAACATAAACCTTTGAAATATGCTTAGATTTAAAACAAGATTCAATAGACCAGGCAATAAGAGGTTTTTTTCCAAGCTCTCTTATATTTTTGTCTTTCACAGACTTTGAACCAGATCTTGCTGGAATAATCGCAATAATTTTATTTCGACCCATTATAAACCAACTT
>CACMNP010000003.1:45000-59696 GCA_902615045.1 uncultured Pelagibacteraceae bacterium
ATACAAAAGGTACGCCGTCACTCTAAAAAGAGCTTCGACTGATTGTAGGCATGCAGTTTCAGGTTCTATTTCACTCCCCTAATAGGGGTTCTTTTCACCTTTCCCTCACGGTACTAGTTCACTATCGGTCACTGAAGAGTATTTAGGCTTAGAGGGTGGTCCCCCTACATTCGAGCAGGATTTCACGTGTCCCGCTTTACTCAAGAAACTTGTTAAACATTACTCATACGGGACTATCACCCTCTCTGGTTAGCTTTTCCAAACTATTCAAATTTTTTTAACAAATCTACTGGCCTGTTCCGTTTTCGCTCGCCACTACTAACGGAATCTCAATTGATTTCTTTTCCTCCGGTTACTTAGATGTTTCAGTTCTCCGGGTTATCTCTTTAAACCTATGTATTCAGTTTAAAGTAACACATAAAGTGTTGGGTTTCCCCATTCGGAAATTTACGGATCAAAACTTGCATACAGCTCCCCGCAACTTATCGCAGTATACCACGTCCTTCGTCGGCTTTCAGTGCCAAGGCATCCGCCACACGCCCTTAAACGCTTAATTTATGCACAGAAAAAAATTTCTGTGTTGAATTAAATTTTTTCATGATTGTTCATCTATTCGAACAATCGGATATAGATATTGATAATATAAAAATTTCTTCACATGTTTAAATAACTAAATGTTTCATGGTGGAGGATAGCGGGATCGAACCGCTGACCTCCTGAATGCAAATCAGGCGCTCTCCCAGCTGAGCTAATCCCCCAGTTATAGTGGTGGGCCGAGAAAGACTCGAACTTTCGACCCCACCCTTATCAAGGGTGTGCTCTAACCAACTGAGCTACCGGCCCTTATGCAGAAGAGTGAAACACAAATTTTAAGAAGAGAAATGAGGACGGTCAACATTATCCTGTTATATTTTTTAGATTAAAAAAAATTTTAATCATCCTTAGAAAGGAGGTAATCCAGCCGCAGGTTCCCCTACGGCTACCTTGTTACGACTTCACCCCAGTCGCTGACTATACCGTGGTCAAGGGTTTAAAACCTTGCCTTAAGGTAGAACCAACTCCCATGGTGTGACGGGCGGTGTGTACAAGACCCGGGAACGTATTCACCGCGGCGCGCTGATCCGCGATTACTAGTAATTCCAGCTTCATGTACTCGAGTTGCAGAGTACAATCCGAACTGAGGCATCTTTTTAGGATTTGCTTGACGTCGCCATCTTGCTTCCTATTGTAAATGCCATTGTAGCACGTGTGTAGCCCAACACGTAAGGGCCATGAGGACTTGACGTCATCCCCACCTTCCTCCAGCTTATCACTGGCAGTTCTTTCAGAGTGCCCAACTTAATGATGGCAACTAAAAGTGAGGGTTGCGCTCGTTGCGGGACTTAACCCAACATCTCACGACACGAGCTGACGACAGCCATGCAGCACCTGTGTTTCGTCCGGCCGAACCGAAAACTTTAATCTCTTAAAGTCGCGACGAACATGTCAAGTGTTGGTAAGGTTCTGCGCGTATCTTCGAATTAAACCACATGCTCCACTACTTGTGCGGGTCCCCGTCAATTCATTTGAGTTTTAACCTTGCGGTCGTACTCCCCAGGCGGTGTGTTTAATGCTTTCGCTGCGACACTGAAAATAAATTTCCAACGTCTAACACACATCGTTTACGGCATGGACTACGAGGGTATCTAATCCTCTTCGCTACCCATGCTTTCGTTCCTCAGCGTCAGTAATGATCCAGAAAGCTGCCTTCGCAATTGGTATTCTTTCTAATATCTACGAATTTCACCTCTACACTAGAAATTCTGCTTTCCTCTATCATACTCTAGCTAAAAAGTTTTGATGGCAGTTCCAGAGTTAAGCTCTGGGATTTCACCACCAACTTTTTTAACCACCTACGAACTCTTTAAGCCCAGTAATTCCGAACTACGCTAGGTCCCTTCGTATTACCGCGGCTGCTGGCACGAAGTTAGCCGGACCTTCTTATTCGGGTACAGTCATTTTCTTCCCCGACGAAAGAGCTTTACAACCCAAAGGCCTTCTTCACTCACGCGGCATCGCTGCATCAGAGTTTCCTCCATTGTGCAATATTCCCTACTGCTGCCTCCCGTAGGAGTTTGGGCCGTGTCTCAGTCCCAATGTGGCTGATCATCCTCTCAGATCAGCTATTGATCAAAGTCTTGGTAGGCCGTTACCCCACCAACAAACTAATCAAGTGCAGGCTCATCCTTTGGCGCATAAAGCTTTCTCCGTAAAGACTTATGAGGTATTAGCACAAGTTTCCTCGTGTTATTCCTCACCAAAGGGAAGATACCTACATGTTACTCACCCGTCTGCCACTAAGTATTACTACTTCGTTCGACTTGCATGTATAAGGCGTGCCGCCAGCGTACGTTCTGAGCCATGATCAAACTCTCAAGTTTAAAAACGGCGCACACTAGCTTCTACATAAATACTAAGAATAATATTTATGCAATGTTGAAGTGTGTACGACAAATTTTGGTAACCTTAACCGTCCACACTTCTCTTCTTAAAATATAAACTTTTAAAATAGCTAATTGGTTTTACCCAATAAATAACATTTTTAAATGTTGAGTGGACCGCTTATAAATAATATTATTAATAAATCAAGTTATTAGATAAATTTAGAATGATTAAAAAAACCAATAAAATCAACCCTTTTTTGATAGTTTAGATGAAATATTTTATAGGTAATAATTTTAGAGAATATTCAATTTTTTTTTGGCTTATTTTTGTGGCGATTTTAGCAATTTTAACGTCAGCTATACATTCCAAGAACAAAGTTGTTCAAGTTGAACAAATAAAGTCGTCCTTAGATAATATCTATTTAAAAAAAACTATTGAAAGTATAACTGAAGGGCTTGAACCAAGATTTACTGAATTAATTTATATTTCTAAATCAGGTGATACTTATGAAAATATAATTGCTAATCTAAAAATTAGCAGTGAAGAAAAAAAAATTTTACTAGACTCAATTTTAAAAGAAAAAAGTTTAAAAATACTTAGAGTTAACCAAAAATTTAAGTTTAAATTCGATAATTTATCAGATCTAAAAATTAAAGAATTCACCATAGAAACTGACAAAAAAAATGAAATACAATTTTCAAAAATTAATCAAAAAGATACATTTTTAGCAAAAAAAATTAAAAAAAATTATTCAAAAAAGTTAACTTATAAGGAAACAGTCATAACAGATAGTTTATACAATAGTGCTCTTAGTCTAGGTATAAAAGCAAACATAATAATTGAATTTGCAAGACTATATGGTTTTCAGGTTGATTTTCAAAGAGACATTTGGAAAAATGATAGCTTTCAAATCATATATGAAGAGTTTGTGAATGAAAACAATCAAGTAGTAGATACGGGTGAAATTATCTTTGCAAATTTAAATATCCAAGAGACAGATTTGCAACTTTATAAATACGAATATGAAAAAAATAAAATTGATTACTTTGATGAAAACGGCAAAAGTATAAAAAAAACTTTAATGAAAACTCCAATAAACGGTGCTCGTCTATCTTCGTCATATGGTAAAAGGAAACATCCTATTTTAGGTTATACGAAAATGCATACCGGGACTGATTTTGCAGCACCAACAGGAACTCCAATAATGGCATCAGGTGATGGAAAAGTCACAAAAGCTGGATGGTGTGGTGGCGGAGGAAATTGTGTTAAAATAAAACATAACAGCACTTATCAAACTGTTTATGCACACATGTCTAAATTTGGAAGAGGCATCAAAAAAGGTGCAAGAGTTAAACAGGGGCAAATTATTGGCTATGTAGGTTCAACTGGTTTATCAACTGGCCCTCATTTACATTATGAAGTCATTGAAAATGGTAGAAAAGTAAATTCACAAAAATTAAAGTTACCATCAGGAAAAGTATTAAAAGGTGATGAGAGAAAAGGATTTGAAATCTCAAAAATTAAAATTGATGTATTAAGATCAAATTTAATTTCTAAATTAAACTAATCTGTTTTATCTAGCGGATTAATTGTAATATCTTTTTTGCTTTCTGTGTTTAAATCTTCAATATCCTTTTTGAAATTTTGCTCTATAACGTTATTATTTTCATTTTGTGATTTATTTAAAATTTGCATACTTAAAACTCGTGAAAAATGATCAGCATGTTGTAGATAATTTTCAGACAATACTTTGTCACCTGATGATAAAGCTTCCCGAGCTAGATTGTTGTATTTATCAATCAGCTTAGCAGCGTTTTGATTATTTCTCCCCGGATTTCTATGTTTAAAGTCTGAGCTTGAATTAAAATCATTCTGATTTTTAATACCATTTATCGTTCTTTTTCTAAAATTACGATCTGAATTAGATTTAAATCTATTTTTTCTATTATTTCGATAATTACTCATTAAAATTGCTTTGTGGATATTATTACTCTTGGAAGATTTTGATAATCTTTACAAATTTTATTTAGGTAAAAGTTGTTATTAAACAATAATCTTTTTACATCATTCACTTGATCAAATCCTATCTCAAATATTAGTTTACCGTTATGCTTTAGCAAATTTTTACTTTTTATTATTAATTTTTTTATTTCACTTAATCCGTCTAAACCAGCTCTTAAAGCCACAATAGGCTCGTACAATCTGATATCATTTTCTAATCTATTTATATCGAAATTACAGATGTAAGGTGGATTAGAAACAATAAAATCATATTTATTATGATTTAATTTGTCAATATCGATGTTAATGAATTTAATTTTATTTTCTAAGTGATGCATTTTTGCATTACATATTGCTATATTTATTGCCTTTTTACTTATATCTATCGCTGTGCCATAAGAATATGGTCTTTCCTTGATTATTGACAACAATATACATCCTGATCCTGTTCCAATATCTAAAAAGTTTTTAGAAGATTTTGAACAGGTCAACTTTAATACTTCATTTACTATAATTTCAGTTTCTGGCCTTGGTATAAGAACCCCTCTCTTTATTTTGAAAGTATTTTTCCAAAATTCTTTTTTTCTTAATATATATGCAATGGGTTCATATTTTCCTCTTCTTAAGACTAATTTTTTAAATCTATTGAAATTTTTTTTGTCTATTGGATTTTGTAGATTAATTAGTAAACTTTCTCTTTTTAAATTTAAAACTTTTGATAAAAGTATTTCTGTATCTAAATTATAATTTTTAATCTTACTTAATTTTAATATTTGATTTCCATAATGAAGTGCATCTAAATAATTCATTAATTTATTTTACTAATTTCTTCTTGTTGAGCCTTTAAATTTAAGTTTTCTACCATTTCGTCAAATATTTCACCTTCCATAAATTCTTCCAATTTATGTAATGTTAAATTAATTCTATGATCAGTAACTCTACCTTGGGGGAAATTGTAAGTTCTTATTCGCTCTGATCTGTCACCAGTTCCAATTTTATTTTTTCTATCTTTAGATCTTTCTAGATCTATTTTTTGTCTTTCATAATCATATATCCTCGATCTCAAAATTTTTAACCCCTTTTCTTTATTTCTTATTTGTGATTTTTCATCCTGCTGACTGACTACTATTCCAGTTGGTATATGAGTTATTCTCACTGCTGAGTCAGTTGTATTGACACTTTGACCACCAGGGCCACTGCTTCTGAAAACGTCAATTCTTAAATCTTTTTCATCCAACTTTATATCCAAATCTTCAGCTTCTGGCAAAACTGCGACTGTTGCAGCAGATGTATGGACTCTCCCCTGTGTTTCCGTGTCTGGAACTCTCTGCACCCTATGAACGCCACTCTCATATTTTAAAGATGAATAAATATTTTTACCTTTGATTAAAGCAATTACCTCTTTGAGACCTCCGGCGTCACTTTTAGATATTGAGATTATCTCTAAATTCCATTTTTTTTTCTGACATACCTTTTCATACATTTTGTATAAATCTGAAGCAAAAAGACTAGCTTCGAGACCTCCTGTTCCAGCTCTGACTTCAATAATGGCATTTTTGCTATCTGCTTTATCTTTTGGAAGTAGATATAATTTGATTTTTTTCTCATTTATCAAAAAATTTTTTTTTAAATTTTCTAGTTCTCTTTTTGCAAACTCTTTCATCTCTATATCTGTATTAAGGTCGCTGATTATGTTATTCAAATCTTCGGTTTCTTTTTTAAAGCTTAAATAATCTTTTGCATTATTAACTATTTCATTTAAATCAGAATACTCTTTTGAAATTTCAGCATATTTTTTTGTCTCAATCTCACCTGACGAAAGTTTATTTTCAAGCTTTGAATGTCTATCAATTAAACTTTGAACTTTATCTAGAGGGAGCATTTGTATATATGTTATAAGTTAGATACTTTTTCTTCTACTAAGGAAACAATTTTATTTACCATATCTTTTGTCATTACTTTTTCAGTTTCCAAACCATTTAAATACAACATATGATTATCTTTTCCACCACCTGTAATTCCAATTTCTGTTTGTTTAGCCTCACCTGGACCATTAACTACACATCCTATAATCGATAAGGTTATTGGTTTTTTTATATGAGATAATCTTTTTTCTAATGTTTTAACAGTTTCAATTACTTGAAAAGCTTGTCTAGCACATGATGGGCATGAAATTATCTTTACACCTCTATTTCTTAAATTTAGTGATTTTAAAATCTCGTTTCCAACTTTAATTTCTTCAATTGGATCATCAGAAAGTGATACTCTAATAGTATCTCCAATGCCATCTAATAGTAAACTTCCAAATCCTATTGATGTTTTAATACTACCAGGCAAATAGCTTCCAGCTTCTGTAATACCTAGGTGAAGTGGATAATCTGTTTTATCTGATAACAATTTATATGCAGCTATTGACAAAAAAACATCAGAGGATTTGACACTTATTTTAAAATTTGAAAAATCCATATCTTCAATTATTTGAATGTTTCTTAAAGCGCTTTCTACCAAAGCTTCTGGGCAAGGTTCTTTATATTTTTCTAAAATATCTTTTTCAAGTGAACCGGCATTCACTCCAATTCTAATAGAGCAATCATTATTTTTTGCTGCTGAAACTACTTCCGCTACTCTTTTATTATCTCCAATATTACCTGGATTTATTCTTAGACAATCTGCTCCATTCTCGGCAGCCTCAATTGCTCTCTTGTAATGAAAATGAATATCAGCAACTATTGGAACATCTACATTTTTAATTATAGTTTTTAATGACTCTGTTGATTTGCTGTCAGGACATGAAACTCTGACGATATCTGCACCAGCTTCAGTAACTTTATGAATTTGTTCTATTGTAGATTTATGATCAGTTGTCAATGTATTGGTCATTGTCTGAACAGAGATTGGATTATTTCCTCCAACTTTAATTTTGCCAATACTTATCTCTTTAGTCTTCTTTCTATTAATTTTTCTAAATGGTCTAATTTCAGATGTCATTTGTCTAACTTAAATTCCTTATGCAAACATTTTACAGCTTTTGAAGCATTTGTGCTTTTTATTAAAACTGATATTTTAATCTCTGAGGTTGAAATAACCTGTATATTTATATTTTTTCTCGCAAGTGCTTGAAACATTCTAAATGTAACTCCTGGAGTAGTAATCATTCCAACACCTATTATTGATACTTTCGATACATTTTTATCAAATATTAATTTTTTAAAAACAATATTTTCATTTTTGTTTATAATTTTTTTTGTTTTATTTAAATCATTTGACTTGATTGTAAATGTAAGATCTGTTTGCTTTCCATCAGCAGATATATTTTGAACTACCATATCTACATTTATCGAATTTTTTGAAAGTGGTTTAAATATAGAGGCTGCTATACCTGGTCTATCTTTAACTCCTAATAAAGTTACTTTTGCATCATTATCTGTGGAGGAAATTCCTGTAATAATTTTATTATTAATTATATTTTTTCTTTTTGTAATTAATGTGCCAGATTTGTTTATAAATGATGATTTTACCTCAATATTTATCCTATTTAATCTTGCATCTTGTATAGAATCTGGTTGCATTACTTTTGATCCTAATGAAGCCATTTCTAACATTTCTTCATAAGATATATTTTTAATTTTTTTTGCAGAATTAAGTTTATTTGGATCTGTTGTATATACTCCCTCAACATCTGTGTAAATGACACACCGAACAGCTTTAAAAAACTTTGCAACCATAATTGCGCTTGAATCAGATCCACCCCTGCCAATAGTTGTAATATTTGAATTTTTATCCACGCCCTGAAATCCAGCGATAATAGGAATTCCTCCAAATTTTAAAAATTTTAAAATTTTAGTTTTATTTATATATTTAATTCTTGAATATTTATGTTTACCCTCTGTTATAATCGGTATTTGCCAAGCCATCCAAGATCTAGAATTTAAACCATTTGCTGATAGATGGCCTGCTAACAACGAACACGAAATCTGCTCACCAGCAGAAACTAGAGCATCATATTCATTATCAGGAAATTTTTCACTGATTTTTTTTGACATATTGATCAACTTATTGGTAGTACCACTCATTGCAGATGACAAAACTATTACTCTATATTTTTTTGAGTAAGATTTAATTATTTTTGATACTTTTTTAATTCTTTTAATTGACCCAACTGAAGTACCGCCAAATTTTAATACAATAATTTTCATTGGTAGTTTTATTTACAAGCTTTATAATATTGATAAAATACATCTTATTTATAATGTCAATAAAGAATGAGCAATAATACTATAAACAAAGAAGAAGTAGAAAAATTTAGCAAAATTGCTGAAGAATGGTGGAATCCTAATGGAAAATTTAAACCACTTCACAAATTTAATCCTATTAGAATAGAGTACATAAAAAACAATATTATTAAAGATTTTAACATTTCATCAAATCACAAACCACTAAAAGGAATAAGTATTCTTGATATTGGATGTGGAGGAGGTTTATTATCTGAGCCTTTAGCAAGACTTGGGGCAGAAGTTGTAGGTATCGATGCGTCCAAAAAAAATATTGATATTGCAAAACATCATTTAAAAAAAAGTAATTTAAACATTGAATATTATGATAAGTCTCCAGAGAATTTTAATTATGGAAAAAGATTTGATGTAATTCTTAATATGGAAATAGTTGAACATGTCGAAGATATTCCTAAATTTATAAATCAAAGTACAAAATTTTTAAAAAACAACGGTTTAATGTTTATTGCCACCTTAAACCAAACATTAAAATCTTATGTATTTGCAATAATAGGAGCTGAATATATTTTAAGATGGCTTCCAATCGGAACACATGATTGGAATAAATTTGTAAAACCTGAAAATCTAGAAAATATCTGCAATAAAAATTCACTTGTATTAAAAAGTATTGATGGATTCAAATTTAATCCACTTTTAAATAAGTGGAAACTTTCAAATGACAAATCTGTAAATTATATAACAAAGTACAAAAAGAGTTAATTTTCCTTATCTTCAATCCATGGAATGGTTGATGTCTCTATACCTTCTTCTTTTAGTTCCTTAACGTCTTCAATTGATGCTTTGCCAAAAATATTTTTTTTATTCTTTTTTTTGCTGTAATGAATAGATCTAGCCTCATAAGCAAAATTTTCTCCAACATATTCAAAGTTTTCTTTTACAAATTTTTGATATTCTCTTAATTTTTTTTTAACATTTTTATAATTTTCGTAAGCTTTATCTTGTTTGAAGTTAGAATTAGCTAAATTTGGCTTCATCAAAGACTTTTCAATTTTTTGAGAATTACACTGCTGACAACTAAGAAGCTTTAGTTTTTTTAATTTATCAAATTCTTTTGAGCTAGCAAACCAGCTTTCAAACTCAAGACTACAATTTTTACAATTTAATAAATATTTAATCACTAAGATGACTTAATTATATTTTATAAGATTTCAATACCTAAGATCTGTAATCAGAATTAATTTCAATATATTCCTTAGATAAGTCCATAGTATACGCTGTAAATTTTTTACTTCCAATAGATAGATCAATTGTTATCTCTATTTTTTCATTTTTCATATAATCACTTAATATATCTTCATTATAATTTTTATGTAATTTTCCATCTTTAAGGATCATATTAG
Source organism: uncultured Pelagibacteraceae bacterium (assembly GCA_902615045.1). GTDB lineage: Bacteria > Pseudomonadota > Alphaproteobacteria > Pelagibacterales > Pelagibacteraceae > Pelagibacter. The sequence goes on from CACMNP010000003.1 coordinate 55,058, forward strand.
ATCCCATTAATATAGATAATTTTTCTTGTTTAACAGTAACACCGCTTTTTCCGATTGCCATCGCAATTCTACCCCAATTAGGATCTTCTCCAAAGATTGCTGTTTTAACTAATGGTGAGTTAGCTATTGAGAAACAAATATTTTTTGCATCTTTCTCAGTTTTGCTATTAATGCATTTAATGGTAACAAATTTTGTTGCTCCCTCTCCATCACTTGCAACTCTTTTTGCTAAGTTTAGCATGACCTGATGAACACTGCTAATGAATTGCTTTAATTTTGGATCTTTAAAACTTTTTATCTCTTTGTTTTTTGCTTTGCCTGTAGAAAATATTGAAACCATGTCATTTGTACTAGTATCCCCATCGCATGTTATAGCATTAAAAGTTGTCTTAATATTTAGATTAAGTATCTGTTTCAAAATTGATGAAGAAATATTGGCATCAGTAAAAATAAATCCTAAAGTTGTTGCCATGTTTGGAAAGATCATACCTGATCCTTTTGCAACTCCATATATTTTTACATCGGAACCAGCTATCTTACATTCTGCCATTGATAATTTTGGTTTAGTGTCTGTTGTCATAATCCCAAGAGCTGCTTTGATCCAAATCAGTTTATTTTGATTGTATTTTATTTTATCAACTAAGTTTTTAGTGTTACTTAAAATTTCATTTTCAGGAAATTTTTCTCCGATGGTACCTGTGCAAGCAAATAATATTTGGTTTGGTTTAATTTCTCTTGGCTTTTCCTCATCTTCTATTTGTTTTGATGATAATAATTTTGACAAATTTAAGGAAATTTTTTTAAGAGAGTTATAGCCATCATTTCCTGTTAAGGCATTTGCGTTTCTTGTATTTATTAAAATGCCATAAATTTTTTTATCTTTTATTTTTTTATTCCATTTAATATTTTCAGAAACTAAACTAGATTTTGTATATACATTTGCATAATTTGCACCATCCCTAAAATAAAATAAAACTAAATCGTCTCTTTTTTTATTATAAAGACCGCAACTAATTGTTGAGATAGATAATCCATCAATATGTTCGAGATCTTGAAAATGTCCTATTTTAGAGTCCTTGTGTTTCTTGTCAAAAAAGTTGTTTATACCAAAATCCATGCTATTTAATTTTTTAAATAAATAACTATATAATTTATAACTATTAAAACATCAAAAATATGCTTAATCCATTAAACATTATTAGTAAATTTATAAAAAGTGGCAATCAAAAAGAATTAGACAGAATTCAGAAAATTGTAAAAGAGATTAATCTTAAAGAAAGCAAGGTTAGTAAATTTGAGGATAATGAATTTCCTTTAAGAACAAAAGAATTTATTTCTAGATTAAAAGAGGGAGAAAAATTAAACGATATATTACCTGAGGCATTTGCAATGGTAAGAGAAGCTTCGAAAAGAATTAACAATGAGAGACACTTCAATGTTCAGCTAATTGGAGGTATTGCGTTACATGAGAATAAGATTGCAGAGATGAAAACGGGTGAAGGCAAAACACTCACTATTGTTCTTGCTGCTTACCTTAACGCTTTAGAAAAAAAAGGTGTTCATATAGTTACTGTAAATGATTATCTAGCAAAAAGAGATAGTATAAATATGGGTAAAATTTACAATTTTTTGGGTTTGAGTTGTGGATATATAAACTCAAACCAGTCAGATGAGGAACGCAAAGAAAATTATAATAAAGATATAACTTATGCAACTAATAGTGAACTAGGGTTTGATTTTTTAAGAGACAACATGAAATATTCAAAAAATGAGATGGTATTAAGGAAACATAACTTCGCGATAGTTGATGAGATTGACTCTTGTTTAATAGATGAAGCTAGAACTCCTTTAGTTATTTCTGGAGCAGCAGAAGATAAAACTATGCAATACATTGCTGTAGATAGATTAATTAAAAATTTGAAAAAAACAGACTTTGACTTAGATGAAAAAGAAAAAAACATACTCTTAACAAATGAAGGAATAGATAATGTTGAAAAAATATTTTCTGATGCTGGTATTTTAAAAAATAACAATTTTTATGACCCAGAAAATTTACATTTAGTTCATCATGTAAACCAAGCATTAAGGGCAAATTATTTATTTGAGAATGGAAAAGATTACATAGTCAAAGATAACGAAATAATTATAATTGACGAACAAACAGGTAGGCAATTGCCAGGTAGAAGATTTGGTGATGGACTTCATCAAAGCTTAGAAGCTAAAGAAAAAATAGAAGTTAAAGCTGAAAATCAAACACTGGCGTCAATAACCTATCAAAATTTTTTTAAGTTGTATGATAAATTGGCAGGTTGCACAGGAACAGCGCAAACAGAGTCTGCAGAATTTTTTGAAATTTATAACTTGCCGGTTTTACAGATACCTACTAACAAAGATATGATAAGAAATGATCTTAACGACCAAATCTTTAGAACAAGTTTAGAAAAAGATAATGCAATCATTCAAAAAATAAAAGAATGTAATGAAATAGGACAACCACTATTGGTTTTTACATCTAGCATAAATAAATCTGAACATTACTCTAATTTGTTAGGAAAAGAGAAAATAAAACATATTGTTTTAAATGCCAAAAATCACGAGAAAGAAGCAGAAATTATTGCAAACGCAGGCAGAATAAATTCTGTAATTATTACAACAAGTATATCAGGGAGAGGTGTTGATATTAAATTGGGAGGACAGGATCAATCTGAAAAGGAGGATGTAAAAAAAAAGGGAGGTTTATTTGTAATCGGAACAGAAAGAATGGAAAGTAGGAGAGTAGATAATCAAGCAAGAGGACGATCTGGAAGACAGGGGGATGAAGGAAGTTCAATATTTTTTGTCAGTTTAGAAGATGATTTAATGAGATTGTTTGGCTCAGAAACAATGAATTCAATGCTAGAAAAGCTTGGTCTTAAAGATGGTGAAAGTATTGATCATCCTTGGATAAATAAAGCAATTGAAAGAGCGCAACAAAAAGTTGAGGCAAGAAACTTTGATATAAGGAAAACGCTTATCAAATTTGATAATGTTCTTAATGACCAAAGACATGTAATTTTTGAACAGCGAAAAAATGTAATAAATGACAAAGAAAAAGAGAATTATTCAGATATTTTTCTTGAAGAGGTCTTAGAAAATTTAAAAAGGCAAAAAATAGTATACGAAAAATCTCCAAATTCTAAAGAATTTCCAAATGCTTTAAAGCAGACTTTAGGTAAATCAATAACTGATGATGAATTAGGTGAAATTTTAAATTCAGATCTAAAAACAATGGAAAAAAAAATAAAAGATAAATTTATAAGTAATAGAGATGAAAGAAATAATTTATTAGGCGTTGAACAAGGAAAAGAAATTGAAAAAAGAATATTGGTACAAATTATAGATCAAAACTGGAAATCACATATTCAATACCTTGAGCAATTAAGACAAGTAATTGGTTTAAGATCTTATGGGCAAAGAGATCCTTTGGTGGAGTACAAAAAGGAAGCTTTTATATTGTTTGAAAATTTACTGGGAAAATTAAAAACTGATCTTGTAACAATGCTTTTAAATTTAAAAATAATACAAAAAGAAGAGGAAGATAATTCTCAAAACAAAGTGAAAGAAAACTTAAAATCTATTGCAAAAAGTAAAATTGGAAGAAATGAACCTTGCCCATGTGGATCTGGGAAAAAATATAAACACTGCTGCGGTGCCTTATAAATTAAAAAATCACTGTTAATAAAATTAATAATAGAATAATTGATGTAATTGAAACAAACAATTTTTTATTCAATTTAATATTCGAAATCAAATTTTGAAGGAGATTATGTTTAATAGTAAGTTTATCTTGATGCGCTGTATTAGTACTGAAACCTTTATTCCTTCCAATATCTAAAAACTTCTTCTTTCTTTGATTTAATATTTCTTCTTCATTTAATGTAAGAAACTTACTTAGATTTCTATCAATAGCATTACGTACATTATCTAAAATAAGGTCTTTATCCCGATGGGCACCCCCTAAAGGTTCGGGTATTATCTCGTCAATTATTTCTAGTTTTAAAAGATCTTTCGCTGAAAGTTTCATTGCTTTTGCGGCTTCCAAAGTCTTTGTTGGATCTCGCCAAAGTATAGTTGCACATCCCTCTGGAGATATTACTGAATATATTGCATTCTCTAACATCAATACTTTACTTGAAGAAGCTAATGCAATAGCACCACCAGAACCCCCTTCGCCTATAATTATAGATAAAGTTGGAACAGCCAATTGCATAGAACATTCAATAGACTTTGCAATTGCTTCGGCCTGTCCTCTTTCTTCAGCACCAACTCCAGGGTATGCACCTGGCGTATCAACAAAGTTAATTATTGGTATTTTGAATTTATTAGCTAAATTCATTAACCTTATTGTTTTTCTATAACCTTCTGGTCTCATCATCCCAAAATTTCTCTCAATCCTTGTATCTAAATTTTCACCCTTTTCCTGTCCTATTACCAAAACTGACTTAGAATTAAATTTACCAAAACCACATATTACAGATTTATCCTCTCCATAAAATCTATCCCCAGAAAGTGAAATAAATTCATCAAATAAATTATCAATAAAGAATTTTGATTTAGGTCTATCCTCGTGTCTTGCGACCAATGTTGTCTGCCATGCATC
>CACMNP010000004.1 GCA_902615045.1 uncultured Pelagibacteraceae bacterium
GTTTGATGGGAACTAAGTCAACAGGTAGCGGAAGAAGAGAAAGTTATAAACATGTCGTTTTACCAAGAATGAGAAATACAATGATGTTGTCAGGTAAATATTCGCAAGATGAAATGATAAGTTCAGTTGATAAAGGTATTTTCGCTGTAAGTTTTGGGGGAGGACAAGTAGACATAACTTCAGGAAAATTTGTCTTTAACTGCACGGAAGCATACGAAATCAATAATGGTAAAATTGGATCACCAATTAAAGGTGCTACATTAATTGGAGATGGACCATCAATTTTAAAAGAAGTTTCATTAGTGGGTAATGACATGAAATTAGATCCAGGTATTGGAACATGTGGGAAAGCTGGACAGGGTGTTCCAGTAGGAGTAGCTCAGCCATCAATTCTTATAAATAAGATGACTGTTGGTGGAACAAAACTTTAATCTAAATGATAAGGGATCAGGAATTTTTAAGAGATATAGCATCTTATTGTATTGAAAACTCTAAAAAACTAGGAGCCACGGATGTGGGTGTAAAAGTAATTCACTCTGTTTCAGAAAATGTTAGTTTTAGAAATAAAAAATTAGACGAGTCAAATAGAGCAGATAGTTTTGCTGTCAATTTAACTACTTATATAGAGAAAAAAAAATCAAGCATTAATTCATCAGATTTATCTAAATCAAACTTAGAAAAACTAATAGAACGTTGTATTGATGCTACAAAAATTACCCCATCAGATGAAAATAATTCGTTACCAGATAAAGATTTAATGTCTAAAGAGATAAGAGACCTTAATCTCTATGATGAAACACATTATCCAAATGATAAAAAGATTGAATTTTTAAAAAAAGTTGAAGAAACAGCATCAACGGATGAAAAAATAGTTAATACTGAAGCTGGTTTTACCGAAAATAAAAATAATTTTATACTCGCAAACAGCAATGGTTTTTTAGGTGGATACAAAACCTCAAATTTTTCATCTTCATGTGTAGCTGTATCAAGAATTAATGGCGCAATGGAAAGAGATTATGAGTTTGGTAGCACAAGATTCTTGCAAGATATGATGAAACCAGAAGAAATTGGAAAAATAGCTGCCGACAAAGCAATAAAAAAGTTAGGTCCAAAAAAAATCAAGAGTGAAAAAATTGGCGTTATATTCGATAAAAGAATTTCCAAAGGAATATTAAGCACACTAGCAAGTGCAATAAGTGCGAGTGCTATTGCAAGAGGGACTTCTTTTTTAAAAGATCAAATCAATTCTGAAGTTTTTCCAAATTCAATTAATATCATCGATGATCCAAAAATTGAAAAAGGATTAGGCTCCCAAAACTTTGATAGCGAAGGTGTTGAGACCAATTCTTTGAAACTAGTTGAGAATGGTATTTTAAAAAATTATTTAATTGATACTTATTATGGTAAAAAATTAAATTTAAAATCTAATGGAAGGTCTGGAGGAACAACAAACTTATACTTTGAAAACGGTACCTTAAGTTTTAAGAATTTGCTAAATTCAGAAAAAAAGTTTCTATACATAACAGAGACTATAGGCCATGGAGGTAATATTATTACAGGAGATTACTCAGTTGGAGCTTCAGGATTTATGGTTGAGGATGGAGAATTAACTTACCCAGTAAGTGAAATAACTATAGCTGGAAATTTTAAGGAAATGTTTAAGAATATTACTTTGGCAAATGATTTAGAGATGAAGTACTCTACAAATGCACCTACACTTTTGATTAATCAAATGACAGTGGCTGGAAAATAATTATTGAATTTCTTTTAGCCTATATTCCCATAGACCCAATCTTTTATAAGCTACTTTTATAATCAATGCTTTTTTCTTATCGTACCATATTTCAAAATTTAATTTTTTATTATCGGGTAGATTTGGGTTCGTAGAAAACAGTCTAAAATGTTCAACATCATATTCTTTATTATAAAGTTTTATTTTTTTTTTCCCCAAAAATTCTATGTTTTGTTTTTTTACACTTCCAGATAAGGGACTTATTTGTGTTTCGGTTTGTAAAATTCTATGATTCCACCAATGACCAATTATATTTTCTTTATCAGCCTCTCCTTTATATGATGACCCATTAATTATAAACTTCTCTTTTTTTTCGTCAAAAATTAAATTTACATATTTTCTTTTATCATTTTGAAATGTTTCTGAGTTAAATGAAATTAATTGATCTCCAATATACTCCTCGGTTCCTCTGCTATTTACAGAGAACACTGTAACACCCAATAATTTTACATTGAAATTAGTCTTGTTTTTAACAATAAATTTATTTTCTTCTTTTTTAAAAGTAAAAATACTTTCTCCAATTTTTTCATCATCTTTAAATATCTCCATTTCTATGTTTGAATAATTTTTATAGTGATCAGTATGTGCTTGCAAAAAAAGAGGAGATAAAACTAACAATATTACTAAGAATTTTCTCATTATTTCATATTATTTTAATTAACTTATTTGAACTTTATCTAGAATTTTTATGTTTAAAAGATAAATAGTCTAAAGAATTATGTTTTTAACCATTAAAAATATCCCCTCAAAATCTTGGAGCTCAGAAAAACCTTTAAATTTAAAACCTAAATTTACAACTTTTTTACTTTTATGTGTTGGTTTATCTTTATTTGGGTTGGGAGAGGGTCTTTTATTAGTTTCTACTACTGGTAATTCTCCATGGTCTGTTCTTGCTGAGGGTTTATCAAACATATTAAATATTTCGATCGGTTTATCTACATTCATAATAAGTATTGTTGTTTTAGGGTTTTGGTTTCCACTAAAACAAAAACCAGGAATTGGTACAATTCTAAATATTCTAATTATAGCAGCGATAATCGATTTGACCCTTTTTCTCTTTGATCCACCTTTGACTACTTTTTCAAAATATATTCTTGCTGTATTTTCTGTTTTGCTTGTCGGTCTAGGAAGTGGCATATACTTAATTGCAAATTTAGGTCCTGGTCCTAGAGATGGATTGATGACGGGTCTAACAAAAAAAACTCAACTTCCTATTGCTTTAATTCGAGCTACTTTAGAAATTTCAGCTGTTATATCTGGTTGGTATTTAGGAGGAACTGTTGGTTTGGGCACTATAATATTTGCATTTGGGATAGGCCCTGCTGTAGCTTTAGGAATCTATATTGTGGATAAAGTTACGAAGTAAATGCTTTTAGTGGACAATTAGTCGATTGTTAATACTGAATAAAAATTGTAAGTATAAATCATGTCTATAAAAAATTGGATGAAAGAATCTGCGAATATACTATTTGACGACAGTAAAAATGATTTAAGAGCACTTCCTAAAACTGTGAGACTACAAATATTATTAGTTTTGAGTTTTATATGGACAACAGTATTTAGTTTATACGTATTTTCATATGCCACTTTTGCATTTGGTTGGGCAGGGACATATGTTGCTCATATAGGTTTAATATTTGCTGTTTATTATACTTTTAAACAATTTCATAGAGCTGAAGCAAAAGCTGTTAGTGTTTTTAAGACAAAAAATTTTGATCCATTTAAAATAATGACAATTGTTTTTGTCATAGTTTTTATTTTTGTTTTCTCAAAAGGAATTGAAGTATTGACAAGAACAAACTCTTACTCAATTCCATATGACGGACCTAGTAAATCAGCATTTGAAAAGTGGCTGCCTTTTACTAAAAATAAATCTGAATAATAATTTTTAAGAAGCTTCTGATAATTTAGAGAGCTTTTTTCTCTCGTGAGGATCAAGCACAGCTTTCCTTAATCTGCATGAATTTGGCGTAATTTCTAGTGCTTCATCAGAATTTAACATGCTCAATTGTTCAGCAATAGACATCTTTCTTACTGGAGTTAAAACAACATTTTCATCTGTTCCTTGTGTCCTCATATTTGTAAGTTTTTTACCTTTCATGACATTTATAATCATATCACCAGGTTTAGGTGACAATCCTACAATCATACCCGAATAAACTGGGTCGTTATGAGTAACAAACATTTCTCCTCTTGCCTGTAGATTATAAATTGCAAATGCTACTGCTTTTCCTTGTTCCATAGAGATTAATGCACCATTTCTTCTACCTTCCATATCTCCCTCAAATTTTCCATATGAATGGAATATTCTGTTTATTACTCCTGTTCCTTTAGTTAGAGTAAGAAATCTACTAGTGTATCCCATTAAACCTCTAGTTGGTGCATGAAAGATTAATCGTTTTTTATTTTTTCCAGTATCTTTAAGATCTATTAATTTTCCTTTTCTTTTATTCATGGAGTCTATAACTTTAGAAGAGAACTCTTCATCTAGATCCATAGTAATTTCTTCAATAGGTTCTAATTTATCACCATTTTCATTTTTTTGAAATAAAACTCTAGGAGGGCTTACTGTCATTTCAAATCCTTCACGTCTCATTTGTGTTAGTAATATTTCCAACATTAATTCACCTCTTCCACTTATTTCAAATGAGTCTTTGTTATTATTTTCTGAAAAAGAAATTCCAACATTATTTTGAGCTTCTTGAACTAATCTCTCTCTGATTTGAGTACTTGTAAGTTTTTTACCTTCTGTACCAGCTAATGGAGAACTATTTACTGTTATTTTGATAGACATCGTTGGTGGATCAATTGGGGTTGCTTGTATTGGTGTATCTACCTCAGTATCACATATGGTATCAGCAACATTTGCTTTTTCTAATCCAGCGATAACTACAATATCTCCAGCTTCTCCAACTTCTATCGGTACTTTTTTTGTTCCCTCGTATCTAAATATTTTAGTCAACCTTCCCTCATCGACTTTTTCTCCATCCAGATTAATTGCCTTGATTTGTTGGTTTGCTTTTGCAGTACCTTGAGAAATTCTACCAACTAAACTTCTACCCAAAAAACTATCTGCATATAAAAGAGTCGAAAGCATTGCAAACGGCTTGGATTTGTCAAATTCTGCTGGATTCACATGATCTATTACTAAATCTAATAATGGGTTTAAATTCTCTCTTGGGCCATCTATTTCTTTAGATGCCCAACCAGATCTTCCACTTGCATAAATAACTGGAAAGTCTAATTGTTCTTCGTTGGCATCTAAGCTGACAAACAAGTCAAAAGTCTCATTTAAAACTTCATCTGCTCTTTGGTCAGCTTTATCTAATTTATTAATAACTACTATTGGTTTAAGGCCTTGTTTAAGTGCTTTAGCTAATACAAATTTAGTTTGAGGCATTACTCCTTCGGCTGAATCTATTAACAATAATGCACCATCAGCCATACTAAGAACTCTTTCAACTTCTGCAGCAAAATCTCTATGTCCAGGTGTATCAATAATATTAATTCTTGAATCTTTCCAATTTATTGAAGCTGGTTTGGCAAGAATTGTAATACCTCTTTCCTTTTCAAGTTCACCGGAGTCCATAAGTCTTTCGTCAACAACTTCATTTTCTCTAAAAGAACCACTCTGTTTCATTAAGTTATCAATCAAAGTAGTTTTGCCATGGTCAACGTGAGCAATTATGGTGATGTTACGTATTGATGTTGTCATTTGCGCGTTCTTATATATTCAAAATATTTTTTTTCAATTCAAAAAAAAAGGGCAGTAAAAACTGCCCTTTTTGAATTTTTTTTGAGTAAAATTGGGATTACATTCCCATTCCACCCATACCACCCATACCACCCATTCCTCCAGGAGGCATACCAGCTGCACCAGCGTCTTTTTCATCTGGTTTATCTGCAATCATTGCTTCAGTTGTTACTAACAACCCAGATATAGAGGCAGCATCTTGAAGTGCTGTTCTTACAACTTTAACTGGATCAATAATACCTTCTTTAAACATATCAACATATTGCTCTGATTGTGCATCGTAACCATTGCTAGGCTTGTTGGTTTCTAATAATTTACCGACAACTACTGATCCATCAACACCTGCATTTGTTGTGATTTGTCTAATAGGTGCTTGTAAAGCGCTTTTGACAATTTCTACACCAGCTTTTTGATCATCACCTTTTACTTTTAGACTATCAAGTTCTCTCGAAGCATAAAGTAAGGCACATCCACCGCCAACAACAATTCCTTCTTCAACTGCTGCTCTTGTAGCGTTTAATGCGTCCTCAACTCTGTCTTTTCTTTCTTTAACTTCAACTTCTGTAGCACCACCAACTTTGATTACAGCTACACCACCTGCTAGTTTAGCAAGTCTCTCTTGAAGTTTTTCTCTATCGTAGTCTGATGTTGTTTCTTCGACTTGAGCTTTGATTTGAGCACATCTTGCTTCAATATCAGATTTTTTACCTGCTCCACTCACAATTGTACTATTTTCTTTATCAACCTTTACACGTTTTGCAGATCCAAGATCATTGAGTTTAACATTTTCAAGTTTAATTCCTAAATCTTCAGAGATAACTTGTCCACCTGTAAGAATTGCAATATCTTCTAACATTGCTTTTCTTCTATCTCCAAAACCTGGAGCTTTAACAGCTACAACTTTTAGACCACCTCTTAGTTTGTTTACAACAAGTGTTGCAAGTGCCTCACCCTCAACATCTTCTGAAATTATCATTAATGGTCTACCCGCTTGTACAACAGCTTCTAACAATGGAACCATCGGTTGAAGATTTGTTAATTTTTTCTCGTGAAGAAGAATTAGTGGATTTTCTAATTCAGTAGTCATTTTATCTCCATTTGTAATAAAGTAAGGAGACAAATATCCTCTGTCGAATTGCATACCTTCAACTACATCAAGCTCTGTTTCAATTCCTTTGGCTTCTTCAACAGTAATAACACCTTCGTTACCAACCTTCTGCATAGCCTTTGAAATCATGGCACCAATTTCTTTATCACCGTTTGCTGAAATTGTACCAACTTGTGCAATCTCGTCACTATCTTTTACTTTTTTAGCAGATGAAATTAATTTATTTTTTACATGATCTACAGCAGCATCAATCCCTCTTTTTACATCCATTGGGTTCATCCCTGCTGTTACATACTTACAACCTTCTTTAACAATTGCTTGAGCTAAAATTGTTGCAGTTGTTGTTCCATCACCAGCCTCATCGTTAGTTTTGCTAGCAACTTCTTTAACCATTTGTGCTCCCATATTCTCAAACTTATCATCAAGATCAATTTCTTTTGCAACTGAAACACCGTCTTTAGTTGTTCTTGGTGCACCATAAGATTTGTCGATAACAACATTTCTTCCTTTTGGTCCAAGAGTAACTTTTACAGTGTTGGCAAGTATATCAACTCCCTTTAACATTGATGCTCTAGCATCTGAATCAAATTTTACTATTTTAGCCATTCTAAACTCTCCTTATTATTTATTTACCTGTTGCAATACCCATAATGTCAGACTCTTTCATTATGCTGTACTCTTTACCATCAATTTTAACTTCTGTTCCTGACCACTTACCAAATAAAACTTTATCTCCTACTTTAACGTCCATAGGTATTAGTTTTCCATCTTCAGTTTTTGCACCTCCGCCGACAGCAACAACTTTACCTTCTTGAGGTTTTTCTTGAGCTGTATCTGGAATAATTATTCCACCGGCAGTTTTTTCGCTGCTATCTAAAACTTCTATTAAAACACGGTCATGTAACGGTTTAAACTTCATACGAATTCTCCTTTAAATTAGCAGTCATATAGAGACATATTTAATAATTTTCAAGATCTTGAATAAAAATTATGGTCTAAAAAACTCAAGAATTATGCATATTTTTAAGCTATACCTCAGAGATGTCTCAAAACTTAGATAATCCTGGATTAAGATCAATCTTTAATCAATATAACCTATTCTACATCGATATTTGGGGTGTCATACATAATGGAGTTGAAATATTTAATGATTCTTTGGAAGTTTTACAAAATTTAAAAAATGAAAATAAAGAATTTGTCTTACTCACAAATGCACCTAGGCCAAATTTAACAGTAATTAATTTTTTGAAAAAAATTGGATTAAAAGATTTTCATGAAAATGTTTATACTTCAGGTGAGGCATCTTTAAAATTTTTATTAAATAATTTTATCGATCAAAAGTTTTTTCATATTGGTCAAGTTAAGGATTTTGATTTATTTAGAAAATTTAATCAAAATAAAGTAAATAGAATCGAGGAATCTGATTATATTATTTGTACTGGGTTGTTCGAAAACAAAATGACAAATTTAAATTATTATAAAGATACTTTAAAAGAGCAATTAGAAAAAAAATTCATTTGTACTAATCCTGATTTAATAGTTGATAAAGGAAATGTAAGAGAATATTGCGCAGGTTCCGTAGCAAAAGCTTTTGAAGAAATAGGAGGAAAAGTAATTTATTTTGGTAAACCCTACTCTCCTGTTTACAATCTATCAGCCAACATTAGTAATAAAAATGTGTTATGCATTGGAGATAATATGAATACAGATATAAAAGGAGCGAATAATCAAAACTTTGATAGCTTATTAATTACGAGTGGCATTCACAATAAAGAGTTTACTAATTATGGTATTAATAAATTAGAAAAAATATATGGAACTAGCGTTAATTACATTCAAACAAAATTGAAATGGTGAACAAAATTAAAATCTACAAAAATTTTAAGATTTTGAGAAAACATCAAAATGCCATGATATTAATTGGTAATTTTGATGGGTTACACTTGGGTCATCAGAGATTATTTAAAGAAGCAAAAAAATATAAAAAAAAATATAATTCAAAAATTGGAGTAGTGACTTTTGATCCAATACCAAAAATGTATTTTGATAAAAGTATTACGAATTATCGACTTTCAAATCTTAATCAAAAGAGCAGATATTTTAGTGATTATAAGGTAGATTTTTTAATAAATAAAAAATTTGATAAAAAATTCTCCAAAATATCTTGTCATAATTTTATTAAAAATATTTTATGCAAAAGATTAAGTGCAGATTATATTTTTGTTAGTAATAATTTTAGATTTGGAAATAAGAGAGAGGGGGACGTAAATTTATTAAAAAGATTTCAAAAAAAATATAATTACAAATTAATTAATCCAAAACCGTTATATAAAAAAAAAAAAATTATTTCCTCAACATTAATTAGAAAATTAATTGAAAATGGTAATTTAAAAATTGCAAATCAACTTTTATCAAGAAATTGGTCAATAGAAGGTGTTGTAGAAAAGGGTAGAATGATGGGAAGAAAAATTGGCTTTCCTACATGCAACATAAATATAAAAAATTATGTAATACCAAAAGTAGGAGTTTATGCAGTTGATGTTTATATCGAAAAAAACAGAAAAAAGATCAAAGGAATAGCAAATATTGGGTATAGGCCTACTTTTAATCAAAAAAAATTATTATTAGAGGTAAATTTATTTAAATTTTCTGGAAATCTTTATAATAAAAATCTAACTATTAATTTTACAAAATTTATTAGAGGAGAAACAAAATTTAAAAATATTGATGCTTTGAAAAAACAAATAAATAAAGATATCAAAGTTGCCAAAAGATAAAATTTTATGAGCAAAGAACATATTAATTTACCTAAAACAAAGTTCTCAATGAAGGCAAATTTGCCAAATAAAGAGCCAAATTATATTGATTTCTGGAAGAAAATTGATCTCTACAATCTATTAAGACAAAAAAGTAAAGGACAAGAAAAATTTGTTCTACATGACGGGCCTCCTTACGCAAATGGTAATATTCATATGGGAACAGCTCTAAATAAAATTCTAAAAGACATAATTACAAAATTTCATCAAATGGATGGCAAGGATTCAGTTTATGTACCTGGATGGGATTGTCATGGTTTGCCTATCGAGTGGAAAATTGAAGAACAATACAAAAAAAATAAAAAAAATAAAAATGACGTTCCAATTATTGAATTCAGAAAAGAATGTAGGGAATTTGCAAATAAATGGATAGACGTCCACAAGGCAGAATTTACAAGACTTGGTGTAATCGGTGATTGGGAAAATTACTATTCAACAATGTCATTTGATGCTGAAGCTCAAATAGTAAGAGAACTTGGAAAATTTCTTAAAGAAGGAAGCCTTTATAGAGGTTACAAGCCAGTTCTTTGGTCAACTGTTGAAAAAACAGCTTTAGCTGATGCAGAGGTTGAATACATGGATCATGTTTCAGATACGATTTACGCAGCATTCAAAGTAAAAGCTACTACTTTTGATATAATTAATGGTGCTGATGTAATAATTTGGACGACAACCCCATGGACTATTCCTGCAAATAAAGCTTTAGCTTACAATGCTGGCCTAAAATATGTTTTACTTGAAATAAACGATAACAAAAATTTTATTGATAGAAAAATAGTAATTGCGAAGGACCTACTAGAACCTTTTAAAAAAGATACTTCTATTGAAAATATAAAAGTTTTAAACGAATTTTTAGGAAAAGATTTAAAAGGAACAATCTGCAGTCATCCATTTTCTAAAATGGGATATGCTTATGATATCCCAATGCTTGAGGCTAATTTTGTTACTACTGAACAAGGCACAGGTATTGTACATTGCGCTCCAAGCCATGGACCAGATGATTTCAATCTTTGTTTAAATAATAATATTAAAGCAATTGAAACAGTTGATGGTGATGGAAAATATACAAACGAAATTAAACATTTTGAAGGTTTACATATTTTTAAGGCTAATAACTTAATTATCAAAAAATTAGATGAGCAAAAAAATTTAGTAATAAATGGAAAACTTACTCACTCTTATCCCCATTCTTGGAGATCAAAAGCTCCACTAGTTCACAGAGCAACCCCGCAATGGTTTATTTCTATGGAAAGCCATGGATTAAGAAATAAAGCATTAAAAGCCATTGATAATACAGATTTTTATCCTTCCAAAGGAAAAGAGAGAATAAAATCAATGATTGAAACTAGACCTGATTGGTGTGTTTCAAGACAGAGAGTTTGGGGTGTGCCACTACCAATTTTTATTTCAAAAAAAACAGGTGATGTTTTAGTTGATGATGAAGTTTTTGAAAATATTGCACAAATTTATGAGAAAGAAGGTTCTGATTGTTGGTTTAATGAAGATTATCAGGTCTTTCTTGGAGATAAGTATAAAGCAGAAGATTATGAAAAACTATCAGATATAGTTGAAGTTTGGTTTGATAGTGGATCCACTCATTCGTTTGTCTTAGAAAAAAGAGATGATCTTAAATGGCCAGCATCCATGTATTTAGAAGGTTCAGATCAACATAGAGGATGGTTTCACTCTTCATTACTAGAGTCATGTGGAACAAGAGGTGTTGCTCCATTTGAAAGCATTCTTTCTCATGGTTTTGTCGTAGATGGAAAAGGTCTAAAAATGTCAAAATCAACTGGTAATGTAATTGCTCCACAAGACATACTTAAAAAATACGGAGCTGATATATTAAGAATTTGGGTAGCATCCTCAAATTATGCTGAGGATCTTAGAATAGATTATTCAATTTTAGACCAACATGCAGAGTCTTATAGAAAAATTAGAAACACGTTTAGATATCTTTTAGGAAATATTCAAGATCAGTATGAAAATCTTGATTTTGAAAAAGTTAGGTTTGAAAACTTTGATTCACTTGAAAAATTTATGCTTCATAGAATTTATATAATAAATGAGAATTTTAAAAATAATTTTAAAGTTTATAATTTTCATAATTTGTACAAAGAGTTACTAAATTTTTGTACAGTTGAGCTTTCAGCCTTTTATTTTGATATCAGGAAGGACACTTTATATTGTGAGGCTTTAAATTCCAACAAAAGAAAGAACTGTATAACTCTTTTAAATATTATTTTACAATGTCTCCTGAAATGGTTTGCTCCAATATTATCATTTACAACTGAAGAAATTTATCAATTGGTTAAAAAAGAAGAAGACAGCCAAAGTATGCATTTGCAAAATTTTGTTTCCGTTCCAAATTCTTGGAATAATGAAGAAATAAGCTCAGATTGGGAATATGTTAAAAAAATTAGAGATATAGCAAATATTTCAATTGAGAACATGAGAGCTGAAAAATCAATTGGCTCAAGTTTAGAGGCAATGATTGAGATAAAGTTAAATAAAGAATTTTATGATAAAGCAAAAAATATAAATTTTGCTGAAATTTGTATAACTTCATCTGCTTCAGTAATTAAAGAAGAAAATTTAAAAAATAACATTGATGTAGTTGCAAAAAAAGCCAGGGGAACAAAATGCCCAGTTTGTTGGAAAATTTTTGAGTCAAGTTGTGAAAGGCACGGACATCTTAATTTAAATGGGCAATGAAAAAATAAATAAACTTCTTGTTGGTTTTATATTTCTAGTTATTTGCTTTGCTCTAGATAGACTATCAAAAATTTATGTTCTAAATATTTTAAATAATGAAGGACAAGTTGATTTTTATATAAATCAATTTTTAAATATTTATTTAGTTTGGAATACAGGGATAGGATTTGGTTTATTTTCATCAGAAGATAAACTTTTCTATAATATCTTTACTGCAATTATAGTCATTATAAACTTAGTAATATTGTATTTCGCTTTTATTGAGTCAAAAATTAAATCATTTTTTTTAATGATAATATTAGGAGGCTCTTTAGGAAACTTATTTGACCGAGTTTATTACAGAGCTGTTCCAGACTTTATAGATTTAAATTATGCAGGATATCATTGGTTTATTTTTAATGTAGCTGACATATTTATAACAATTGGTATTATATGCCTTATTTTATCTGAATTTATATTCTATAAAAAAAAAGATGAAAAAAATTAAACTAAATTTAATCTTATTAATCGCTTTAGTGCCATTATTAACTTTTTGTGGCGAAGTTAGAGATGCTTTAGAAGGTAATAAAAGATCTGAACAAAGCGATGAATTTCTTGTAAAAAAAAAAAATCCTCTTCAAATGCCACCTGATATGAATAAACTTCCTATGCCAGGAGATGATTTGGAAGTAAGTAGTCAACCAAATAATGAAGAAGTCAAAGATTTACTGAAAATAAAAGACGATAATAATTCTGAGGATTCAAGTAGTGGCTCAGATTTATTAAATAATATGAAAAAGAAAATCCAGTAATTAATGGAGACAAAACATATTATTTACAAAAATTTCAATAATAAAAATAAACAATTAAATAAAAAAAAATTAAATAATTTTCTAAATTTTAAAATTTTAATTCAAAAATACCCTTTATTAAAATCCCTAACAAATAGTTATAATTATTCGTTTAAAAAAAAATATTTACTAAATTTTAAAAAATTTAACGAGTTTAATTTAATAGGTATGGGTGGATCTATTTTGGGTGCACAAGCTATATACGATTTCCTTAACTATAAAATCAAAAAAAAATTTTTCTTTTTTAACAACTTACAGAAATATAATATTACAAAATCAAATAAAAAACGTTTAAATATAATTATATCAAAATCTGGAAATACTTTAGAAACAATATCAAATTTAAATCTGGTTTTAACAAAACAAAAAAAAAATAAAAATTTAATAATTACTGAAAATAAAAATAATATCCTAAGAGCTATGGCGAATAAACTGAAATCTGATGTAATAGACCATAAGAATTATATTGGGGGTAGGTACTCAGTATTATCTGAAGTCGGAATGGTTCCAGCAGAATTGATGGGTTTAAATGAAAAAAAATTTAAACGATTAAATTATCTAATAAAAAATAAAACATTTATTAATTTTTTAATTGAAAATGTTACTTCAATTCACTCAAATATTATTAAAGGAAAAAAAAATTGTGTAATTTTAAATTATGATAAAAAATTAAATAACTTTTTGAAATGGTATCAGCAATTATCTGCTGAAAGTTTAGGAAAAAATGGTAAGGGCTTTTTTCCTATAATCTCTACAATGCCAAAGGACAATCATAGTCTTTTACAACTTTATTTAGATGGTCCAAAAAATAATTTCTTTAGTTTTTTTTTCACTAGAGAGAGAAGTACACTTAAATTTAATAATGCATATTTAATTGATGGAATGGAGCACTTAAAAAAGAGCAACTTAGATCAAGTGTTGTATGCTCAAATAAAAGCTACGCAAAATGTATTTAAAAAGAAAAAATTATCATTTAGAAGTTTTGAAATTAAAAATAAAAGTGAGGAAACATTAGGTGAACTATTTACATTTTTTATTTTAGAAACACTAATGCTAAGCTCCTTGTTAAATGTAAATCCAATTAACCAACCTTCTGTTGAATTGATTAAAATAGAAACAAAAAAAATCCTAAAATAGTAATTTACCAAATATTATTTTTGATAAACCATATTTTTTTTCTCTAAGAACTTTAAAATCTTCTATAAAATTTTCTTTAAATTTCTTATTTCTATGTATTACTATTAATGTACTTTTGTGAGCAATTTTTAAGTCTAAAATTTTCTTTAGTAATTTATTTATATTTTTATCTTTAAATGGTGGATCCAAATAAATTAAATTAATTTTTTCATTATCTATATTTTCTTTAGAAATTTCATATGCGTTTATTTCCTTGATGACTGAATCTTTATCAATTTCTAACTCCTTAATGTTTTTTTCTAAAATTTTTAAAGAGGGTTTGTAATTTTCAAAAAAAAAAACTTTTTTTACTCCTCTAGACAAACATTCAATGCCAAACGAACCAGAACCAGAAAATAAATCCAAAACTACGTCATTTTTGAATTTAATTTTTTCATTTTTAGAATGCTCTAAAATATTAAATATCGACTCTCTAACCATATCTTTTAAAGGTCTTGTTGTTTTATCAGTAGGATTATGAATTAATTTCCCTCTTAGTTTTCCACCAATTACTCTCATTTATCTATGACTTTATGACCTATATCTGATCTATAAAAACCATCTTCCCAATTCAATTTATTAATCTCATTAATGATTTTTTTTCTACTTGATAAATAACTATCTGAGATATTCACAAAATTTATTACCCTACCTCCAACTGCTACAATTTTGTTTCCAGAACTTTTTGTTCCAGCATGAAAAATAAAATTATCTTTAGTTGATTTGAATTCCTTTAAATTTTTAATTTCAATATTCTTATTATATTTTTCAGGATATCCTTTTGAGCATAAAGCAATGCACATACTTTTTTTATTTTTCCATTTTATTTCGTGGGTCTTTAATTTTGAATTACAACAAGAATTTATTATTTCCAATAAATCACTGTCAACCAAAGGTAATATAGTTTGGCATTCAGGATCACCCATCCTGACATTATATTCAATTAGGTATGGTTCATTACTTTTTATCATTAAGCCGGCATATAAAAAACCGACGTACTTCTCATTCATTTCACTTATAGCTTTTAACGTTGGCTCAATTATTTTATTTAAAATTTTACTTTCTAAATCATCATTAATTAAGCTTGAAGGTGAATATGCTCCCATTCCTCCTGTATTTTTTCCAGTATCACCCTCACCAACTCTTTTATGGTCTTGAGCTGTATTAAAAGTTTTATAACTAATTCCATCTGAAATAATAAAAAAACTCATCTCATCACCTTCTAGGAATTCTTCGATTAATACTTGATCTGCTTTCCCAAATTTACCGTCAAATATTTCATTAACAGCAGTTTTAGCCTCATCAACATTTTGACAAATGTAAACACCTTTACCTGCAGCAAGAACATCTGCTTTTACAACAAGAGGAAAATTAGATGACGATAAAAATATAAATGAGTCTTCTTTGGATTTACAAATTTTAAATTTAGCAGTTGGTATGTTAAATTTTTCACAAATTTGTTTTGTAAATATTTTTGAGCCTTCTAATTGAGCTACTTTTTTTCTAGGACCAAAAACTTTAATATTTTTTGATTCTAGGAAATCTACTAATCCTTCGACTAATGGTTTTTCTGGACCAACAATCACTAATTCGATTTGTTCTTTCTTAATAAATTTATACAAATCTTGAAAATTTTCCAAATTTAAATCAATATTCACAGATATTTCTTCGGTACCAGCATTACCTGGTATTGAATATATTTTTGTTATTTTTTTTGAATTACTTAAGTGATGAACTAGAGCATGTTCTCGTCCTCCACTTCCAATAATTGCAATTTTCATTTAGTAAATATATATCTTAAATATGTTAAATAAGTTAGCTAAATTAAAATACTTAGCAAATAATTTTGAGATCATTGAAGATGGTGATCATGTGATTTGTGCTATCTCACAAAAAAAAATACCACTTGAAAACTTAGCTTATTGGAACGTTGAAGAACAGGAAGCCTACTTTTCGTATGTTGAGGCCTCAATGAAAAGAGATTTATTAGATAAAAACTGATTATGTTTTCCACCTATCATGAGTCCAGATCCACTGGTCTACATTTTTTAAAATCATTTTTTCAAGTATCTTATTTAGATGTTCAGTGATTTCTTTGATTGATTTATTGTTTCCGATTTTAATCGGTTCTGAAACAAACATTTTAAAATAATTATTTTTTCTTCTCTCTATATAAATAGGCACTAGATCACATTTATATTTTTTAATTAATTGTGCGGGTATGGTCGTAGTACTAGCTGGTTTACCGAAAAAATTAATTTTTATACCTTCTCTTACTCTTTGGTCTATCATTAGAGCTACTGAGTTACCTTTCTTTATATTTTCAATAATTTGTCTTGTGCCTGATCTTCCTTTTTTAATTTGATTTTTGCATATAAAATTTTCTCTAATTTCTTCCATAGTTTTGTTAAGGAATACGTTATTTAGTGGTCTATAAATAGCGCACAAATTAATACCAGCTTTTTCAATTTGGAGCGCCATCAATTCAAAATTATTGAAATGACCAGATATAAATACAGCTCGTCTTTTTTCTCTCTTAATTTTGTTTAGGTTTTCAAGCCCGTCTATTTCAATAAATTTATTTAATTTGCTATTTCTAAATGCTTTAAGAAAAGGATATTCAGAAAGTATTCTTCCATAATTTCCATATATTTTGCTGATAATTTTATTGTAATTTTTTTTGTCTACAATGCCAGATTTTTCCAAATTGTTCTCAATTAATTTTTTTGATCTAAATATTGGTCCAAACAAGCGTCCAATAAAATCTCCCAAATTAGATCCATTTTTATAACCAATTATAATTAGTATAAAAAAAAACAATTTTATTAAAATAAATTCAATTAAATAAAAAAACTTTCTCATAATTTCTTTAATAAAAAATTTTTAAATTCTTTTTCTTTTTCAATTTTCAATCCTATTTTTAAAAATTGGATATTTTTTTTTTGTATATTTGATAATCGATTGTAGTCTTTTTCGGTTGTTATAATTTTTAAATTATTACTCTTAGCTATATTTTTTATATTATTTATATCAGAATTTTTATATTTATAATGGTCTGGAAAAGTCATTATTTTTTTTATCTTAAAATTGTATTTTTTTAAAGTTTGTTGAAATTCTAAAGGATTACCTATGCCTGAAAAAACTAGAAAGTTATTTTTAAATTTAAAAGACTCGAGATTTCTAGGAGTGTATTTAGATCTAAATATTTTTAAATTTGGATTTAATCTCTTTAGAGTTTTTTCAAAACTTTTATTATTTTTTTCACCATTGAGAAATGCAAGATCATAATTTAAAATATTCGTAATTCTTTCCCTTAAAGGTCCAGCAGGTAAAACTAGGCCATTGCCAACTAATTCAGAACTATTAAAGCAAGCAATAGAAATATCATAATTTAAACTTTTATCTTGCAAACCATCATCTAAAATAGCTAATTGGTAATTTTTTTTCTTAGCAACTCTTAGCGCGATGTCTCTGAAACTTAGGCAAATTAGATTTCCATATTTTGATAAAATATTTTGTTCATCAATTTGATCAGAATACTTTTTTTTTATAAATACGGTTTTAAACTTATATTTTAATATTTCGTTTATTTTTAAAACTAAAGGTGTTTTTCCAGTTCCGCCTATATAAATATTTCCTACACAGATTGTTTTTATCTTGAAATATCTTTTAGGACTTAAAGATTTAAAAAGGTTAAAAATAATTGTTATCAAACTAAATGGTAAAAGTAATAACGATATGAAATTGAAACTATCCCAAAAAATGGGTCTTTTTACTTTCATTATAAATAATTTTTTATTTCTTCAACGTTATTTTCAAATATTTTATTACCTAAATAATTAATTTTATTAAGTTTATTATTTGATGCTTTATAATTATGGTTTTTTGCAAATACTTTTTCCATTTGATCGATACTTTTAACCTCTGAAGATATTTTTAAACTCTTTAACTCTTTATATATCTCTTTAAAATTATCCACTTTTCTACCATGCATTACGTAATTACCCATTCTTACAGCTTCTAAAGGGTTTTGTCCTCCATGGTTAACAATAGATCCTCCAATAAATGCCACATTTGAAAGCTTTAAAAATTTTGACATTTCGCCATATGTGTTAACAATATAGATATCACATTCGTCAGAAGGTTTATGTCCACTTGATCTTTTGGTGACTATTAGTTTTAGTTTTCTAAGCTCTTGCTTTATTTCATCTGATCTATTTACATGACGTGGAACCAATATTGTGATCAAATTTTTAAACTTTTTCTTTAATTTTAAATGTAATTTACCAATAATTTTCTCCTCATTATAATGAGTACTAGCTGCACA
Source organism: uncultured Pelagibacteraceae bacterium (assembly GCA_902615045.1). GTDB lineage: Bacteria > Pseudomonadota > Alphaproteobacteria > Pelagibacterales > Pelagibacteraceae > Pelagibacter. The sequence goes on from CACMNP010000004.1 coordinate 18,519, forward strand.
TAACACTTTTCTATTTTTAAAATATTTTTGAATATTTGTTTTCAAACTTTGTTTATCATTTTTAAAATATTTTAAATTTCCTATAAATTTAATTTTTTTAACACCCAATCTTTTTAAATAATTTTTAGTTTCTTGATTTTGAGGTAAAGCGATAGTAATTTTATTGAAAACATTCTTTGCAAAAGATGGAAAGATTTGCCATCTATTAAAACTTTTAATCGTAATTCTAGCATTGATTAAAATAAGAGGTATTTTTTTTGAATTTATTTTTTTATACATATTGGGCCATATTTCAGAGTCTACAAATATTGCAATTTTTGGTTTCCAATAATTTAAAAAGTTATTACATATAAATCCTATATCAAATGGATAGTAAATATGAGTTGTTTTCCTAAATGGTTTCTTTGCAATTATTGATGCAGAGCTCAATGTTGAAGAAGTAAGTAAAATTTTTTTTATAGAATTATCTTTTTCAAACTTATTTACCAAAGGTAGAATGGTCATGATTTCACCAACACTTGCACCATGGAACCATACTGTTGTATCAGATTTTTTTTTATTATAATAAGCGTATTTTTCTAAGACTCTTCTCAAATCTTCCTTTCCATTAATTATTCTAAAAAATAATATAAACGGTGATATTAAAAGAAAAACAATTCCTAATATATTATACAAAATATACATTAGTTATTTTTTATTTGCCTCTCATAGAAGTTTCTATAAAGCACTGAATTTTTGATAAGATCATCATGTTTTCCTGATGATCCCACAGAACCTTTGTCAACGACATAAATTTTTTCTGAATTAAGAATAGTTGATAGTCTATGAGCAATTACAACTGTAGTTTTATTTTTTGTTAATTCCTCGATAGCTTTTTGTATTTTTTCTTCTGTTTCAGAATCAAGAGATGAAGTTGCTTCGTCTAAAAGAATTATTTTGCTATCCTTTAGTAATGCTCTTGCTATTGAAAGTCTTTGCTTTTCACCACCTGATAATTTTACTCCGTTCTCTCCTATAACAGTCTGAAATTTATCTTCTAATTTTTCTATAAAATCTGTACACATAGATATTTTTGCAGCTTTAAAAATTTCCTCTTCACTTGCTTCGGGCTTTGCATATTTGATATTATTAAAAATAGTGTCATCAAAAAGTGTTGTATTTTGATCAACAATAGATATTTCTTTTCTTAGTGATTTAAGGTTAATGTTTTGAATTTTTTGATTATCAATTAAAATTTCTCCAGAGTCTGCATCATAAATTCGTGGTATCAAATTTAATATTGTAGATTTACCCGATCCACTATGACCCACTAAAGCTGTCATTTTCTTACCAGCTATATCAATATTGATATCTTTCAGGACTATATTACTAAGATTTGATTTGTAACTAAAATTAACATTATGAAATTTTATTGAAGCATTACTTATATTTAATTCTTTCCCATTTTCATTTATAAAAATTTTATTTTGTTGATCAATAATAGGTAATATTCTTTTTCCAGCCGAAAGGCCTTGGCCAAAAGCAACATTGACTGTTGCTAAAGATTTTACTGGTTGATAAGCAAGCATCATTGCAGCCAAAAAAGAGAAAAAATTGTTTATACTAAGCTGGTCATTCATAATTAATTTTCCAGAGTAAAAAATTAATATTGCAATCATTATTCCAGTTACAACCTCCATTATTGGAGTGGATCTTATAAATACGCTATGAATTTTAATATTTTTTTCTTTAAGTTCATTGATGAATTTTTCTGATCTTTCGTGTTCATAACTTTCTCTTTGAAAAATTTTTATGATCTTGTGATTTTTAAAAAGATCAATTAAATATTTATTTAAGTCGCCTGATTTTTCTTGTGCTTCTGTTGCAACTTTAATAATACGTTTTCCCAATTTTTTTGCAGTTATTGTTGCTATGGGTAGCATAATTAAAGCTATAAGAGAAAGTTTCCAATTTTGAAAGAACATAACAAATAACAAGCCAATAAGAGTTAAGCCATCCTTGAAAAAATTTAAAACTGCATTACTTAACATTCCAGTTATTTGATTTACATCAAAATTTAAATTTGAAATATATCTACCCGAATGTTTATCTTCAATTTTTTCAGTATCAGCCTTTATAAAAGAAGATAACATATCAATTTGAATATTTTTTTTCACCTCTTCTGCAGTTTTTATCATTAAAACTTTTGCTAAATATAGAGATATACCTTTAGTAGCAAAAGCTATGATAATTAAAAGTGGAATTATGAAAATTAAACTTTGATCTTTATTTATAAAAATTTTTTCTATTGCAGGATCAAGTAACCATGCTGTTGCAGATGTGGCACCAGCAACCAAAATAGAAAAAACTATAGCAAGTATTATTTTGTTAAGATGTTTCGTTGTATAATCATTATACAATCTTTTTATAATTTCGATATTTTTCATTAAGTTAATTTTCCTACTAACAAAATTATTAAAATAATAAGTCCCAAAAGATTATTGCTTTTAAATTTTGCTAAGCAGTCATTCCCATTTTCGGTTTCTAATTTTAGAGATTGAAAAATTAACAAATGAGTTAAAGGCACTATTAAAGAAATGTAATATAAGATATTAAAATTCATTTTATAACCAACAAGAAACAATGATATTAAAAATATAATGTAACAAAACGATATAAATTTTTTTGGGTTATTTTTAAATTTAATCGATGTTGATTTAACTCCAATTATTTCATCATCATTAATATCTTGATATCCATATATTGTGTCGTAACCTAATGTCCAAAATGTGGCTCCTAAATAAAATATAATTGGTATTATAGAGACTTCATTTTGAATGGATATCCATGCTAAAACTAGACCGTAATTAAAAGTAATACCTAAAAAAAGTTGAGGCCAGTAAGTAAATCTTTTCATCAATGGATATGTAAAAGCTAATGGCATTGAGAGAAGAGCCATATAAATAGTAAATTTATTAAAATTTATCAAAACTAAAAAAGCGATTAAACATAAAATTGCGGCATATATTGAAGCATTAAATACTGAAATTTTTTCCGAAGCGATTGGTCTATTTTTTGTTCTCTCGACTAACTTATCAATTTTTCTATCACTTATATCGTTAACAATACATCCTGCTGATCTCATTAGAACAGATCCTGAAAAAAATAAAAAAGCATAAATAAAATAAGTATTTAGAGAAAGAGAAAAATCATATGAAATTGTTAAACCCCAAACGCATGGCCAAAATAGAAGCATGAAACCAATTGGTTTATTAAGTCTTGTTAATTCAATAAAAATTTTAACCTTTTCAGACATAATTTACTTGTAAATAACAAAGCGTAGATTCATAATCAAACTGATTCGCATGAATATTGATTACACTGTTACCGCATTAATGTTTCCAGCTATTCCTTTAATTATGGCTGTCTATAGTAATAGATTTCATACATTAAGTGGTTTGATTAGAAAAATACACGACGAATATGTATTTGAAAAGCATACTCCACCAGAGTGGAAACAGCAGCTAATTAATTTAAATGATAGAGTAAAAAATTTAAGGATTACCATACTTTTTGCAGCATTTGGTTTCTTATTTAATATGCTTACTGTTTTTGCTCTTTATTTAGAAACATATTTTTTAGCAAGAATAATTTTTGGCTCTTGTTGTTTATCGATGATGGTATCAATAATATTTTTTATAAGAGAAATACAAATCTCAACTAGAGCTTTGAGACTTCATCTTTCAGATATGGATGATCAATTTAAGGAATAATAACTGCTGGTCCGGTTAAAACTCTATTCTCTAAATCTATGTGAGCTTGTTTAGCTTCACTTAATTTGTATTTTTTAGATACCTCAATTTTTATTTTCCCTGATAGAACTGCATCAAAAACCAATTTAGCAGATTTTTCTAATTCATCTCTTGTAATTGTATAATGCATTATTGACGGTCTTGTAAAAAAAAGACCTTTTGTATTTATATGTTTTTTGACATCTATAGTGTGAACATAACCAGATGCATTTCCAAATGCTACCATCATTCCTCTAATTTTTAAACACTCTATTGATCCCTCAAAAGTTTTTGCTCCAACACCATCATAGACAACATCTATTCCGTTTTTACCTACTATTTTTTCAACTTCTTCCACAAAATTATGATCTGTATAATTGATGACATGATGGCACCCATTTTTTTTTGCTATTTCAACTTTTTCTTTAGATCCAACTGTTCCAATGACTTCACATCCTAAAGCATTAGCCCATTGGCACAATATTTGGCCAACACCACCAGCAGCAGCATGAAATAAAACTTTATCTCCTTTTTTAACAGCATATGACCTATGTAATAAATATTCTGATGTTATGCCTTTTAATAAAATGCATGAGGCTATTTCATCTGAAATACCTTCAGGCACGGTAATTAACTTTTCTTCTGGCATTATTTGTTTTTCCGAGTATCCACTTATTGGAGCAGATGCATGACTTACTCGATCTCCAACTTTAAAAAGACTCACTTCTGAGCCAATTTCTTCTACTATTCCAGATGATTCTAATCCAAGTCCACTAGGTAATTCAATCGGATACAAACCTGTTCGATGGTAAACGTCAATATAATTAAGTCCAACTGACAAATTTTTAACTAGAACTTCCTTTGGACCAGGTTTACCAATTTCAACATCCTTGTACTCTAAGACTTCTGGACCTCCAAACTTTTCAAATCTTATAGCTTTCATATTTACTTTACGAAATTACCATTATGGTAATCATCAATTGCTTGAAGTATTTCTTGTTTTGTATTCATGACGAATGGACCACCTCTTGCAATCTGTTCTCCTATCGGTTTTCCAGATATTAGTAAAAATTTAGCGTTTGTTAAAGCAGTTACTTTTAAGTTTTCACCTTTAGATAATAAAATTAAGGTAGAGTCTTTAACATTTTCATGTTTATTGTTTCCAATTTTTATCTCACCTTCAATTAAATATATGAATGAATTGTGTGTGGATGGAACTTGATGATTAAAAGTTTTACTTTCATTTAATTCTACATCAAAATAAATTGGATCGACATTGTGTTTTTTTATTGGACCTTCTGAATTTTCAAACTTTCCAGCAATTACTTTTATAAATTTATCTTCATCCTTATGTGTGCTCATTTTATCTGAGTCAATATAATGGTATTCTGGTTTACTCATCTTCTCGCTGGCTGGCATATTAATCCATAATTGAAAACCATGAAGTTTTCCATCGTTCATAGCTGGCATTTCAGAATGAATTATTCCACTACCAGTTTTCATCCATTGCACATCTCCTGCAGTCATTTTTCCTTGACCACCTGTACTATCTTTATGTTCAAAACTCCCAGCTAACATATATGTAACTGTTTCAATTCCTCTGTGTGGATGAGGAGGAAAGCCTGCAATATAATCATCTTTATTTTCTGATCCAAATTCATCTAACATTAAAAATGGATCATAATAATTTGGTTCAACACCAATACTTCTTTTTAATTTAACTCCTGCACCATCTGATGCTGGTGTTGGATCTATAATTTTTTCTACTTCGATATTTATCATGTTGTTCATATAGGATATATCTAAATTAAATCAAGCAATTCTGATAAATTACTTATTTGTTTGTTAGGTTCAAAATCTAATTTATCAAAAATATTATTATTTCTATTCACCCAAACAGTGTTGTATCCATAATTTCCTGCGCCAGATACATCCCATGTGTTTGCACTTAAGAATAAAACTTCGTTCTTTTCAATATTATATTTATTTATTGGAAGGTCGTAAACTTTTGAATCTGGTTTAAAAATACCAACTTCTTCTACAGAAAAAATATCATCAAAAATATCTTTTAAATCATTACTAACAACAAGTTCATTTAAAATGTCAGGTGTACCATTTGATAGAATTGCTAATTTATAATTTGATTGTTTTAATTTATTTAAAGCATCCCTTACTTCTGTAAATGGTGAAAGCACTTTATATAAATTCAATAGTTCTGATCTCATTGTATTATCAATATTGTAAAAATTCATAGATTTGTCCAAACTATCTTCAGTGATTTGCCAAAAGTCCTTATGTCTTCTCATTAAACTTCTAAGCCAAGTATATTCAAGCTGTGTAGTTCTCCAATAATTAGCAAATCCTTCCCATTTATCGCCCAATCTTTCTTTGCATTTTTTGGCAGCAGAATTAACATCAAATAAAGTTCCGTATGCATCAAATATGATTGCTTTAATATTTTTCATAAATTAATTTAATTATAATGAGTAATATCAGAATATTTTATCCAGAAAAATTATCAATTAATTTAGAAACTAATTTAACTAAGTCCCAATCACATTATTTATTAAAAGTAATGAGGATTAAACAAGGAGAGACCTTTTCTGTTTTTAATAAATCTGGAGAATGGAAGTCAATTGTAACTGAAATTTCTAAAAACAGTTTAAATTTCAAGGTTGTTGAACAGTTGAGACAAAAAGATAAAGAGCAAGAAATCTGGTTAGCCTTCTCACCTATTAAATCAAATTATTTTAACTTCATGATACAAAAATCAACTGAGCTTGGAGTAACAAAATTTGTACCAATTATTTCAGAAAGAACAATTGTTAGAAAAGTAAATAATGAGAGATTAAATAAAATAATTATAGAGTCGTGTGAACAAAGTAATAGAATAAATATTCCTTCAATTGAAAAACCTCAATCATTAGATAAATTCCTGTCTAACAATTTGGATATCAATTTAATTTTTGGAGATTTAAATACAAATAATAAAAAAATTAAGATTTCTAATTCAAAACCAAATTGTCTTTTAATTGGCCCTGAAGGAGATTATTCAGCTGAAGAAATAAAAAAGATTCTAAACTTTAAAGGGTCTCAATCGATAAAACTAAGTGATAACATTTTAAGGTCTGAAACTGCGGTTATATCCGCGTTATCTGTGATCAATTATTTGCAAAATTGATAAATTGTCGCGAATTCTCTAGTATTTTTTATAATATTTTCGATCTATATAGAAAACAAATGAAAAAACTATTTTTTGTTTTTATAGCATTAATTTACTCAGTTGAGGCGTTTGCAAACCAACCAAAGAATTGGCAATTAGGTTTCCAGGAGCCTGCATCGCAAACTATGAGAGATATAGTTTGGTTTCATGACTATATGTTAGTACCAATCATAGTTGCTATAAGTGCGTTTGTTTTATTTTTAATGCTTTATGTGATGGTAAGATTTAGAGCATCGAGAAATCCAAATCCATCTAAGAGAACACATAATGTTTTAGTTGAAATTGTTTGGACATTAGTTCCTTGTTTAATCTTGATCGTGATGGCAGTTCCGTCATTTAAAGTTTTATATTCACAAGATGCAATTCCTAAAGCTGATGTAACTATAAAGGCAATTGGATATCAATGGTATTGGGGATATGAGTACCCAGATGAAAATATAATTTTTGATGCTTATATGATCGAAGAGAAGGATTTAAAAGATGGTCAGCCAAGATTGTTAGCAACAGATAATGTAGTCGTTGTTCCAGTAAATAAAGTAGTTAAAGTTTTAATTACAGCAAATGATGTGCTTCACGCATGGGCATTACCAGCATTTGGAGTTAAAAGAGATGCGATGCCAGGAAGAGTAAATGAAACTTGGTTCAAAGCTGAAAAAGTTGGGACTTATTACGGACAATGTTCTGAGTTATGTGGAATTAAACATGCTTTTATGCCAATTGAAGTTAAAGTAGTCTCAGAAGAAGATTACCAAATTTGGCTTTCAGAGGCGAAGATAAAATTTGCAAAAGATGAAAATTTAATTAATAAAAAACTAGTAGCGAGTAAATAATAATGAGTTCAGAAGCAGCACATATTCACGATCATCATACTCCAACAGGTTGGAAGAGATGGGCATATTCTACAAATCATAAAGATATTGGAACAATGTATTTAATTTTTGCAATCATTGCAGGAGTTATAGGAACAGCTTTTTCAGTTTTGATGAGAATGGAATTAATGCATCCTGGTGATGATGTTTTAGGTGGTAACTACCATCTTTATAATGTTTTGGTTACAGGTCATGGATTAATAATGATTTTCTTTATGGTGATGCCAGCGATGATTGGTGGCTTTGGAAACTGGTTCGTGCCGATAATGATTGGAGCACCAGATATGGCATTTCCAAGAATGAATAATATTTCTTTTTGGTTATTGCCTGTTGCATTTATTTTATTACTTTCATCAATTTTTGTAGATGGACCTCCAGGTGCACAAGGTGTTGGTGGTGGCTGGACGATTTATCCACCTCTATCTTCTACTGCAGGTCAACCAGGTCCAGCAATGGATTTAGCAATTTTAAGTTTACACGTTGCAGGAGCTTCTTCAATTTTAGGAGCAGTTAATTTTATTACAACTATATTGAATATGAGAACGCCTGGAATGACTTTGCACAAGATGCCATTATTTGCATGGTCAATATTAGTTACAGCTTTTTTATTATTACTTTCGTTACCAGTATTAGCAGGAGCAATTACCATGCTTCTAACAGATAGAAATTTCGGTACAGCATTTTTTGATGCACAAACAGGTGGAGACCCAACATTATTCCAGCATTTATTTTGGTTTTTTGGTCATCCAGAAGTTTACATTCTAATCTTACCAGGATTTGGAATGATCAGTCATATCGTATCTACTTTTTCAAAGAAGCCAGTTTTTGGATATTTAGGAATGGCTTACGCGATGGTAGCAATTGGAATAGTAGGTTTTGTTGTTTGGGCTCACCACATGTATACAGTTGGTTTAGATACTGATACTAAAGCGTATTTCTTAGCGGCAACAATGATCATCGCTGTTCCAACAGGAATAAAAATATTTTCATGGATAGCTACAATGTGGGGAGGATCTATATCATTTAAAACTCCAATGGTTTGGGCTTTAGGATTTATATTTTTATTTACAGTTGGAGGAGTAACTGGCGTTGTTCTAGCAAACGCTGGAGTAGATACTGCATTGCATGATACTTATTATGTTGTAGCTCACTTCCACTATGTATTATCTTTGGGAGCTGTTTTTGCGATATTTGCAGGCTTCTATTATTGGTTTGGTAAAATGTCAGGGTATGAATATTCTGAGTGGATGGGACAACTTCATTTTTGGTTAACTTTCATAGGTGTAAATTTAGTTTTCTTTCCACAACACTTCTTAGGATTAGCTGGAATGCCAAGAAGATATGCTGATTATCCGGATGCATTCGCTGATTGGAATTACATTTCTTCAATCGGTTCATATATTTCTGTAGTTGGCTTAGTGGTATTTTTCGCTAATTTAATCTACGCTTTTGCAAAAAAGAAAAAAGCAGCACAAAACCCATGGGGAGAAGGGGCCACAACATTAGAGTGGACAGTTCCATCACCACCGAATTTTCATACTTTTGATGAATTGCCGAAGTTTGAAGATTATGAAGGCACTGAAAAATCTAGTAGTTAGTAAAGTCTTAAGATATAAAAATTAAAATGGCTACGACGTATTCTAAAGTAAAAAAATCATATTACGAACTAGGTATTATTCCTGAATTATTAAAGTTAATGAAACCAAGAGTAATGTCTCTTGTTATTTTCACTTGTGCAGTTGGTCTGTTAACAGCCCCTACTTCAGTTTCATTTCAACAATCAGTGATTGGGATATTAATTGTAGCTTTTGGTGCAGGAGCAGCAGGAGCACTTAACATGTGGTATGAAGCTGATTTAGATAAATTAATGACTAGAACATGTTTACGTCCAATTCCAAGAGGAAAGTTGAACAGAAATCAAGCATTATATTTTGGAACATCTCTGTCAGTTTTTTCAGTTGTAAGCTTATACTTTGTTACAAATGCTTTATCAGCATCTCTATTATTGTTTACGATATTATTTTATGTATTTGTTTATACAATCTGGTTAAAAAGAAAAACCCCACAAAATATTGTTATAGGTGGAGCGTCAGGAGCTTTACCACCAGTAATTGGATGGGCAATAGCAACAAATTCTATTTCGTTGGAGTCTATTGCTTTTTTCTTAATAATATTCTTTTGGACACCATCACACTTTTGGGCATTAAGCTTGTACAAAGCTGATGATTATAAAAAAGCAGGTATTCCAATGCTTCCAGTAACTAATGGAATTCAGGATACTAAAAAGAATATCCTAATTTATTCTTTACTAATGATACCTACAATTATTTTCCCATATTATATTGGATTTGTCGGCGAAGTATTCTTAACACTTAGTTTACTTCTTACATTTTATTATAATTTAATTTGTTACCAGCTTTACAATTATAAAGTTGGAAAATTTAATATAAAGAAAGCTAGACATATTTTCAGCTATTCAATTATTTACTTATTTTTAATATTTGTTTTTTTCTTAGTGGATAAAATTTTATGATAGTCAAAGATCAAAAATTAAAAAAGAAAAATTTATGGACAGCAGTTGGTTTGGTTGCATTTATAGTTTTCTTATTCATTTTTACACTATTTAATATTGGAGTATTTGAAAGACCTTTATGATTAAAAAAAATACTTTAACTCCACTAATTCTAGCAGGAATTTTTGTCTTTATGTTGGGATTGTCTTTTGCAGCTGTGCCTTTGTATGATTTATTTTGTAGAGTAACTGGCTTTGGTGGAACTACACAAATATCGAAAGAGGCTCCTAATATAGTTTTAGATAAAAAAATAAATGTAAGGCTAGATACCAATGTTAACAGTGCTCTTGATTGGAATTTTGATGTTGATCAAAAAACAATGGATGTTCAGCCAGGCAAGGTATACAGAATTAAATTTGAAGTGGAAAACACCGGAGATGAAATTTCATCTGCTGTAGCTACATATAATGTTTCTCCATCATCATTTGGAGCATATTTTAATAAATTAGGCTGTTTTTGCTTTGAAAAACAAACACTAGATCCAGGGGAAAAGGCAAGTTACACCCTTGTATTCTACTTAGATCCAGAATTAGTAAATGATCCAAAAACATCTAGAGTTGAAGATGTTACTATGTCATATACATTTTTCTCATCTGAATATTATAAAAACGAAAAAAAAGAGAGTTAAAATAAATGTCTGCATCTGGTCAAAAACATGATTATCATTTAGTTGACCCTAGTCCTTGGCCTCTAGCTACATCTATAGCAACACTAGTTACAGCTGTTGGATCTGTTTATTATTTTCACAGTAAAGTTATGTGGGCAATGGTTTTAGGTTTTTTACTTATAATTTATTGTGCCTTTATGTGGTTCAGAGATGTTGTAATCGAAGCTGAGCACAAAGGTCATCATACACCTGTTGTTCAAATTCATCATAGATATGGAATGACATTATTTATTGCTTCTGAAGTAATGTTTTTTGTTGCATGGTTTTGGGCATACTTTGATGCAAGTTTGTTTCCAAATGAATTCATGGGAAATGTATGGCCACCAAAAGATATTGAAACTTTTGATCCATGGGACATCCCACTTATAAATACTCTTGTCCTACTTTTATCTGGTACAACAGTAACTTGGGCACACCATTCTTTATTAGAGGATGATAGAAAAGGATTTATAAATGGTCTAATCTGTACAGTAATTTTAGGAGCATTTTTTACGTTATTGCAAATATACGAATACCAACACGCTACATTTAGTTTTTCAGGTCATATTTATGGAGCTACATTCTATATGGCCACAGGGTTTCATGGTTTCCACGTTTTAGTTGGGACTATTTTTTTAGCGGTTTGCTTATGGAGAGGTAAATTAGGACATTTTACTAAAGAACATCACTTTGGTTTCGAGGCTGCTGCTTGGTACTGGCACTTTGTTGACGTTGTCTGGTTATTCTTATTTGCAGCTATTTACATTTGGGGAAGTTAATAGTTCTTGAAAAATAAGCTTTCTTTTTCAATCTTTGTATACTTTTTTATTTTAGTTTTTTTGGCATTAGGCACTTGGCAAATAGTTAGACTAAATTGGAAGCTTGATTTAATAAATTCAATCGACCAATCTTTAAAAAGTGATCCAGTAGAATTTAATGGAAGTAATCCAATTAACTTTAAAAAAATCAAATTTGAGGGAATATTAGATAATTCAAAAATAATTTATTTATATTCTTTAAATGAAAAAGGAGAGCCAGGATTTGACATTGTAAATCCAGTTAGTATTAACAATAGAAGCTATTTAATAAATCGGGGTTGGGTTCCAAGAGATTTTAAATCTAAAAAGTATGTTTCAAATGAAAGTAAATTTGAGGGAGTTTTAAAATTAAAAAGCAAATTTAATTATTTCAAGCCAGATAATGACGTAAATAAGAATTATTGGTTCACGCTTAAAGATGAAGATTTATTGACCTATACAGGTAAAGAATTTTCTCCATTCATTATCAACAATATTAGCAAGCAGGAAGGAACTTATCCTCAGTCAAAACAAATTGGAGCCAATATTTCAAACAATCACTTAAAGTACGCTCTTACATGGTTTTCATTAGCTGTTTCCATTTTTTTAATATATTTATATTTTAGAAAAAAAAATTACTGATGGAATATATAAGCACTAGAAATAATTCAGATCATTTTTCATTTAAAAACGTATTTCTGAAAGGCTTAGCTGATGATGGAGGCCTTTTTGTGCCAAAGTCAATTAAACCATTTAGTAAAGATGAACTAAACAAACTAAGTAGTCTTAATTACAATGAATTAGCAGCCGAAATAATTTTCCCATTTATCGGCGATTTTATGACTAAGGAAGAGTTAATTTCTACAGTATCAAAATCTTACTCAAATTTTAGAGCAGAAGATGTTGTAAAAATCTCTGATTTAGGAAATTTAAAAGTCTTAGAACTCTATCATGGCCCAACTCTTGCTTTTAAAGATATTGCAATGCAATTAATAGGAAATTTCTATCAATATCACTTAAGAAATGAGCAAAAAAAAATTAATATTATTGTAGCAACATCAGGAGACACAGGTGCAGCTGCTATTGATGCTTTAAAAGGCAAAAAGAATTTAAATGTTTTTGTATTACATCCAAATAACAGGATTTCACCAGTGCAAAGAAGACTGATGACAATCCATGAAGAAAAAAATGTATTCAATATTGCTATTGAGGGAAATTTTGATGACTGTCAAAATCTGGTTAAAGCAATGTTTAATGATGAAAAATTTTCTAGCTCAATAAATATGTCAGGTGTTAATTCGATTAATTGGGCAAGAATTGTTGCTCAAGCTGTTTATTATTTTTATGCTTATTTTAAAATAGGTAATGGACAGCCTTTGTCTTTTTCTGTTCCGACTGGAAATTTTGGAGATATTTATGCTGGTTATTTAGCAAAGAAACTCGGTCTTCCAATTGATAAACTTATTGTAGCTACAAACAAAAATGACATTCTTCATAGGGCAATTTCTGGTGGGGATTATTCTCAAAAGAAAGTTGAGGAAACAAATACTCCTAGTATGGATATCCAGATAGCAAGTAACTTTGAGAGACTTTTGTACGATGTCAAAGACTGCAATTCAGATGTTACAAAAGATGTGATGAGTAAAATAAAAAATAATACTTATCAAATCGATAATAGTGATTTAGATGAAATAAAAAAGAATTTTACATCTGAAATGTTAGATGAAAACGAAACTATCCAAATGATAAAAGATATAAATAAAGAATATAAAGTTGTAGTTGATCCACATACTGCAGTTGGAATTGGTGCTGCAAAAAAACTTAGATTAGAACAAAATTGTGTTGTTTTATCTACAGCACACCCATGTAAATTTCCAAAAGCAATAGAAGATGCAATCTCAAAAACTGAAGAATTACCAGATAGTCTTAAATATGTTTATGATAGAGAAGAAAAATTTGAGGTTATTTCAAATGATATAAATAAAGTTAAAGAATATGTAATAGACTCAATATGAAATTAAAAATAAAAGATCAAATCCCTGATATAGAAATTTTTCATCTAATAGATGGTGAACCACAAACTAGCAAAATTAGAGATATTTTAGGAAATGGTAAAGTTATTTTATTTGGATTACCAGGCGCCTTTACCTCAACTTGTTCAAAACTCCATCTTCCTGGATATGTTGCTAATGCAGATAAAATAAAAGCCAAAGGAATAGATAATATATTTTGTTTATCTGTGAATGATCCTTTTGTTATGAATGCTTGGGGAGAAGCAAACAATGCAGCAGGTAAAATTACAATGTTATCAGATCCGTATCTATTATTTACAAAAGCCATCGGTGCTGAAGTAGATAGAAATTCAAAAGGAATGGGTATCAGATCAAATCGTTACGCAATGGTTGTTGAAAATCTAGAAGTAATCAACATTCAGGTTGAAAAAGAGACAAAACAATGTGATTTATCTTCAGCAGATAGTATTCTAGAAATTATATTAAATTAAAGTTTCCGATTAGTAATTGATCTGATTAGACGATATTATTATTAGAAAATACAATTTCACTTAAAACTAAATGTTTTTCTTACGATGTTTTTCTAATTTTTTGTGTTATATTAATTAATGAAAAAAATATTAGCGCTTTTAGCTCTTAGCGTAATGTTAAAGAGTTGCGCACCTGTTCTAGATGCCGGATCTCCTGGTACCGCAATTATTAATAATTGTATGATTGATAATCAAGCTGAAGCATTAGCATTAGCTCAACAACATTGTCAGAAATTTGGAAGAAATGCCGTTAAAATACCGGATGATAGACCAGACGGAATTTGCACCTATGAGTGCAAGGAATAAACTTAATTATTGAGTTGCCCTGATTTAACTTAGGTACTATTTATTATAAGACTGCAGAATTTCGTGCTAGCAAATCTACTTCATTATTAAGTTTATCTGTTGAATGTCCCTTTACCCAGCTCCATTTAATTTCAAAAGTATTTGATAGGTTATCTAATTCAGTCCAAAGTTCTTTATTCTTAACTTCTTTTTTATTTGCTGTTTTCCAACCATTTTTTTTCCAATTATGTATCCATTCAGTTATTCCAGATTTTACATATTTAGAGTCTGTAAATATTTGAACTTTGCTTCCTTTTGGAATTTTTTTTAAAGCTTTAATGGGGGCAAGTAATTCCATTTGATTATTTGTTGTTTCTTTTTTGCTTCCTTTAATTTGAGTTTTCTTTCCATTTTCAATAATAATTGCAGCCCAACCACCATTTCCTGGATTTCCAATGCATGAACCATCTGTATAGATTTTAATCATCAAGAATAATCCTTAAATGAACTTAGATTTCTATGAAAGTTTAATTTATCTATATACTCTCTTGGATCTTTAATCTTAATGATAGCTTGTTTAGGAGTGTTTAAATAATCATAGGATCTAGTCAAAAGATATCTTAAAGCCGATCCTCTACATAATGTATTTAAATTTTTTTTTTCGATTTCACTTAATTTTCTAACAGATTGGTAGCCGTTTAATAAATTTGAAGATCTTTTTTTATCTAATACAAATTTTCTATTTTTCTTTTTAAAGCATAAAGCATTAATGCAAGTTGCTAATTCATAAGATAGAAAATCATTAGCTGAAAAATAAAAATCTATAAATCCATGAAATTTACCTTTATTGAAAAAAATATTATCAATAAATAGATCGCTATGAATTATTCCATTTGGCATTTTTTTAGGCCATTTTCTTTTGATATCTTTTAAATCATCTTTCATTAAATTTTTTAGGTTTTTTGATAATTTATTAATTTTATTGTCTATTTTATTCAGAATTGATCCCCATGAATTAACCGATAGAGAATTTTTTCTATATAATTTTAATTTTTTTGAAGCCTCATGAAGTAGTGCAGCATTTTTTCCAACTATAAAACAATCTTTACTATTTAGTTGATCTTTATCTTTTCCCTCTAAGAAACTGACAATACAAGCTTTCTTATTTTTTAAACTAAATAAATATTTACCTTTCTTGTCTTTTATAGGAACTGGACATTTTACTTTTAGTCTAGATAGACCAGACATAAGATTTACAAAAAATGGAAGATCCTTTTTCTGAACTCTTTTTTCGTAAATAGTTAAAATATATTTATTTTTCTGTGTCTTCAAAAGAAAGTTGGTATTTTCGATACCTTTTTTTATACCTGAATAATTTATAATTTTCCCTATATTATATTTCTTCTCAATAAATTTTATCTGCTTATTATTAATTTTAGTATAAACAGCCATTAATTTAATTTTCCAGGAATTTTAAAAGTAATATTTTCTTTTACGATTTCTACTTCTTCTATGTTGATTGTAAATTGATCTTTTAACTCTGCTATAAACTTTTCAACAAGTATTTCTGGTGCTGAAGCACCTGAGGAGATTCCAATCGTATTACATCCTTTAATTTTATCTATAGGCACTGGACTTTCTGAATGTATTAACTCAGCAGAACTACAACCAGAGTTCTTAGCAACCTCAACTAATCTTACCGAGTTAGATGAATTCCTACTTCCAATTACAAAAAACATATCACATTTATCTGCTATTTCTTTTACTGCCGATTGTCTATTTGTTGTTGCATAACATATGTCATCTTTTTTAGGCTCTTTAATATCTGGGAACCTAGATTTTAGAGCTGCAATAATATCTATGGTATCATCAACAGAGAGTGTTGTTTGAGTTATGAAAGATAGTTGTTTATTTGAGATATTTTCATACTTATTTGCATCCTCAATATTTTCTATTAAATCTATCGAACCTTTTGGCAACTGACCCATAGTTCCTATGACTTCTGGATGGTTTTTGTGTCCTATTAATAATATATGATGACCTTGTTTATTTAAATTTTCTGCTTCTCTATGAACTTTAGATACTAGAGGACACGTTGCATCTACAAACATCATATTTAAATTGGAAGCTTCCTCTGGAACAGATTTTGGCACTCCATGTGCTGAGAATATAACTGGTCTAGACTTATCTTTGATTTCATCTAATTCTTCAACAAATATCGCTCCTATTTTTTTTAAACTTTCTACAACATGTTTGTTATGTACAATTTCGTGTCTCACATAAACTGGAGCACCAAATTTATCTATACTTTTTTTTACAATTTCAATTGCTCTATCAACTCCTGCACAAAATCCTCTTGGTGCAGCTAAATAAATTTTTAAATTTTTGTTACTCATTTTCATCCTTTTTAAAAAATGGAATTAAAAATATTATACAAGCAATAAAAAAAAACAGGCTTCCGAACATAGCCCAAAAACTTCCTACACTTGAGATGATGAAACCAATTGAAGATATAATGAACAATATCCACCCAATTAGATTTATAGTTTTATTTTTCATTTTTTTTCTACCATGAATTCAAGTAAAATATGAGGAAAGGTCAATGAAGCCAATCCAACAAATATTATTTTAATAATACTTTCATCTATACCAAATTTTTCTGAAATAAAATAAAAAACTATTAAATACATTATTGCTGTAATTACTGTAAGTGGAATAATTTTTCGTAAAAAAATAGGAAATCCTTTCATCAAATTTTTATTTATTTCACTAATTAAACTTAGTGAGTGTCTTATAGAATGAAGAAAGCAGAAATAAATTGTGAAAGCCAATATAGGGTTAAAAAAATAGTTTAAAATAATTATTGAAAAACTATCTAAAAAAAGAATTGATCTTAAATCAGTATTATTACCTCTATATATAAGAAAATTACTTAGCACTGATAATATAACTAAAGGAATTAAAAAATTATTTGCCATAATATTTTCGTCTATTGAAAAATTTAACATTTTAAAAATTTCGATTGTCTCAGCTTTATGAAACAGTAAGGGTGCTGAAATAACTAATGATCCTTTAATGAAATAAAAAATTTCTAAAAAATTAGCATTTTTTGTTTCGATAAAGTCACTATCCTCTTTGCCAAAATGATATGCTGCAACTATTAAAAAAAGCGAAAGCAACAATATTGGACTTAAAATCCAAATTAAAATAACAAAAATAGCAATACCTATATAAGTTATATAGAACACTTCTGTATTTTTAATTTTATAAATTTTTAAAAGTTTTTTACCCTTTTCATGATCCAGTGCACCGTGAGAGATACCAATTGTAAGAATTAAAAAAAAACTAAAAAGTATAAACGAATTATTCCTCAATACCTCAAAGGCAGAAAAAAAAATACAGATATTAAAAAAAATAATAGAATGAAAAAAATTTATTTTGTTGATCATTATTTAAATACAGCTTTAATAAAAATCCATTTTGGCATCTTTAATATAATGGATAAGTCCTCGAAAATATTACTTTTATTGGAAAGGAAATTTATTACTGTTTTTGACTTGCTTTTAAACATTTTGAAGAAAATATTTGGCATGATCTCTGGCTTTTCAGCTAGGACTTTCAAAAAAACATTATCTAAAAACTTATACTTACTTTTTATATTGAAAGCTCTAGTTTGGGCTATTTTATCAATGTTTTGGGTAATATATTCTGCTTGTTCTTGAATATTTAGGAAAGTATAGCCAGTACTTAAACGCGTCATACCACCAGCAGTTCCAATATTAATCGTATTTTTGTCGTTTTTAAATTTTGGATAAAATAATGGTATGGCCCCAACTTCTTTATAATTAATTTTATATTTTTTTAATTTTAAAGTGTTTTCGATGTAATCAGTAATTTGTTTATCATAATCTTTTTCACTATCATCGTCCATTTTTGAAAGCCACGTAGTTTCGATTAAAGCTGATTTTTTTGAATAGGGTAGTGTATAGAAAAAATGAACACTTTTTTTTTGATCACAATCAAAGTCCATTAAATTCATTATTTGATCATCAAAAAAATCTTTTTCGGTTTCAATCTCAACACCTTGAAAGTGTTGCCATAAATTAGAATCTTTATTATCAAGATTTGGCAAACTGTTAAATAAAATTGCGTTTTCTGTATTTACTTCACTAATATCTTTAAAGAATTGAATATTAGGATTTTTATTGATTTTATTTAAAATTTTTTTGTAGAATAGTCCACTATCAATACTTTCGTAAGGAGTTTCTTTACAATCTTTATATTCAACATTTCCTTTAAAATTGATTGTATAATCTTTCCATCTTTTTTTTACACAGTCATCAAACTTGTGAGGTACAGTTTTCCAATAAGACCAAGTTTTATCTCTTTTATATTCATCTCTTTTTTCAATAATTGCTAAAGTCTTATTTTTAAGTTTATCGTGATACTCTAACTCATAAGCCAATGTTAAACCTGCACAGCCTCCTCCAATAATTATGTAATCAAAATCTTTCATTATACTCAATATCTTGCATTATTATCTCATGTTCTTTTATTGTAAGTTTTTTATCTTCTTTTACAAAATATAATTTAATTAAATCACCAATAGATAGCACTGTATGTAAGACTTTTCCCAAATTGTTTACATAAATTTTTCCTGATTTATTATAATTTTCTAAGTTTCCTTTTTTTAAGATTTCATTTCCAATTTGTCTATATACTCGTCTTGCAACCAAAATCGAAAATCTTAAAAAAAATGGAATTTTTTTAATTGATATAAAAGAATTATTATAAAATTTGTCAGCGATTTTTAGAATTCTTTTAATTTCATCAAAATTCTTTTTTATATAAAACCTATTATTGCTTTCATCTTCAATAACATCTCTTGAAATATTAGTTAATTGCATTGCAATACCTAAGTCAATCGCTCCTAAAAGTGCTGATCTTTCTTTGACATTTAAAATTTTTGCCATCATTAATCCAACTGTTCCAGCCACTCTATATGAATAAACATATAGATCTTTGTCAGTGTTGATTTCTACTTTTGATTTTATATCGGCCTCGACGCCATCGAATAAATCATCAATTATTTTTTGTGATATTCCAAATTTATCTATTAAAGCCCACATATTTTTAATTATTTGTTTATTTTCATTTTTTAATTTGAAATCTTCTTTGAAAGTATTGAAATTTTTTAATTTCGTATCAAGATCACCTTTTTCATCTGCTATATTGTCTATGTATCTGCAAAAATCGTACAAATTAGAGCAATCAGAGTAGACTTTTTTTGGTAAAAAGAAACCTGCCCAATTGAAAGATTTAGCGTATATCGACAAATAATTTTGTTCATTCATTACAAAATTTTATCTAAGACCTTTGCGGATGATAGGACCCCTGGAACACCAGCTCCAGGATGAGTGCCTGCTCCAACAAAATATAAACCATCATAAACCTCAGATTTATTATGAAATCTAAAGTATGCTGATTGAGAAAATTTGGGCTGAATTGAAAAACCCGAGCCATATTTTGTATTTAATTCATTTTCAAAATAATCAGGGGTTAAATAAAAATCATCTACAATATTTTCTCTTAAATTTGGTAATAAACTTTTTTCCATTTTATCTATTACAAGTTTTTTTAGATTCTCACCTTCGACTGACCAGTCTATTCCTGATTTATTATTAGGTACAGGCACTAATACATAAAAGCAATCGTGGTCTTTTGGTGCCATACTCGAGTCAGTCGCGGTAGGCCTATGTAGATAATAGCTTATATCGCTATTTAATTTTTTGTTTACAAATATATCATCCAAGTGTTCTTTGTACTTATCGCCAAACTTTATAGTATGATGTTCAACATTTTCGTATTTTTTCTTTGTTCCAAAATAATAAACAAACAATCCCATTGAATATTCCATTCTATTTATCTTCCAATTAAATAAGGTGTTATATTTTTGATTATTTAGCATTTTTGAATAAACACCGGGAGGATCTGCATTACAAACTACGTTATCTGCTTTAATTTCCTCATCTTCACTTGTCACAACACCGACAACTCTTTTATTTTCTGTAAGCAAGTTTTTAACTTCTTTACCTTTAATAATTGTAACATCTTCTTCTAACATCAATTTCTCAAAACCTTTTATGATTTGTCCCGTTCCACCCATAGAATAATGAATTCCCCATTTTTTTTCTAAATACAAAATTAATCCATATATAGAGGTTGTAGTAAAAGGGTTCCCACCCACCAATAATGGGTGCATACTAAATAGCCTTCTTAGTTTTTCATTTTCAATAAAACCACTAACCAAAGAATAAACAGATTTATAACTTTTTAAACTTAGCAATGCAGGAATTTGCTTAAACATAAATGAAGGTTTATCAAATGGCACATCTGATAATTCTGAATAACCCTTATCAAATATTTTTTTTGTAAATTTAAGTAAATTTCTGTAACCCACAACATCTTTATGATTAATTGTTGCAATCTGTTCTTCCATTTTCTTTTCATCAGCTGAATAATCAAAATGGCTTCCATCTTCAAAAACAAATCTGTACCAAGTATCCAAATCTTTTATTTTTATGTAATCATCTGGATTTTTATTAAAAAGTTTAAAAATTTCATAAATTAAATATGGAGCGGTTATTACAGTTGGTCCACCATCATAAGTGAACCCATTACTTTTAAATACTCTCGCTCTTCCACCTAAATCTTTTTGTTTTTCAATTAAAGTGACTTTATGGCCTTTTGCCCGAAGTCTTAGAGCTGCTGCTATGCCACCAAAACCTGATCCAATTACAATTGAATTCATAATCCTTAATTTACATTATTTTTATAAAATTTGATAAACTATCTTAGTTTAAGAACTGATTTTCTTTAATTCTGTCTTCGTTTCTTCAAGATTTTTATTAAACAAATTGTCAAGTTTAGACTTATCAACAGATGTTGTAATAATTTTTTTCACAGATTCTACAGCAATGTTAATTGATGTATCTTTAATTTCTTTAATGGCATTATCCTTCATTTGAGAGATTTTAGTTTCTGCTAGACTTTTCTTTAGTTCAGCTGATTTATGGAATTTGTCATTCATTTCAATTACAAATCTTTCAGTTTCATCTTTTGACTGCTGCATAATCTTTTCACTCTCAATTTTTGCAGTATCTAGCTTCTTTTGCGCCTCATCCAATAGTCTTTTAGATTCAGCTCGGAGTTTTTCACTTTCATCAATTTCATTTTTGATATCAGTAATCATTTTGCTCAATAAATTATTAACATTTTGCGGAACTTTTAAATAAATTAGCGCTCCAAAAAATATTACAAAAGAAACTGCTACCCAAAATGTTGCATCAAATGCCATTATGTTTTTCCATTTCTTTTTTAGAAAGATCTTCAACTATGGCTGAAAGACTACTTTTATTTATATCTTCACCAATTAATTGTTTAATTAGATCGGAGGATGTCTCAATTGCAATTTTAGTAACTTTCTCTTGAGAAGTTTTTTTTAATTGGTCTATTTCTTCTTCAGCTTTTATTATTTCTTTTTCGATATCCTTTTCTAAAGATAATCTTTTATTGTTTATATCGTCCAAAACTTTTTGTCTTTCACTATTAAAGAAGTTTTTTGCTTCGACTTTTGTATCATTGATAATTTTATCAAATTCTTTAACTTTTTTTTCAGTTTCTTCCCGTTGCTTGTCTGCAGTTTCGATATTCTCTAAGATTTGTGATTTTCTGGTTTCAAGATTATTACTAATTTTTGGTAGTATGAACTTAGATAAAATTATAAACAATAATCCAAAAGTAAGTACTAACCAAAAAATTTGAGATATCCAAAACTCGGGATTAAGCTGGGGCATACCTCCACTCTCAGCGCTTTGAGCGCTATAAGTAAAGATAAGACTTGAAGCTAGAAATTGAAAAATTATCTTTTTCAACATTAATTAAAACGCGAAAAGAATAATTAATGCAACAACTAATCCAAATAAACCAGTCGCTTCCGCTAATGCAAAGCCTAATAGCAAGTTTGGAAACTGCTTTTGAGCTGCAGATGGATTTCTCATTGCACCTGAAAGATAATTTCCAAAAATTATCCCAATTCCAACTCCTGCACCTGCGAGTGCAATCGCCGCTAGTCCTGCTCCTATCATTTTTGCTGCTTCTAATTCCATTATATCCTCCTTATGTTAATTAATGGTGTAAATTTAATGCATCATTCAAATAGATACATGTTAAAATTGCAAATACATATGCTTGAAGAAAAGCAACTAATATCTCCAAACCTGTTAATGCAACTGAAAAACCTAGTGGTAGCCAGCCCCCAACAATTCCTAAGCTAACTACGAAACCTCCAAAAACTTTCATCATCGTATGGCCTGCCATCATATTTGCAAACAATCTAACTGATAAACTAATTGGTCTACTTAAGTATGAAATTATTTCTATAACAACTATTAATGGTAATAAAACCATTGGAACTCCACTTGGTACAAAAAGTTTTAGATATCCAAGTCCATGTTTAATAAATCCAATTATTGTTACTCCTACAAATATAAATGCTGCTAATACAAAAGTTACAATAATGTGGCTAGTGACAGTAAAAGAGTATGGTATCATCCCAAACATGTTACAAAATAAAACAAACATGAATAAAGAAAATATGAAAGAAAAGTAAGGCTTAGCTTTTGATCCAGCTGTATCACTTATCATTTTTGAAATAAAAGAGTAACTGAGTTCCGCAAGTAATTGAATTTTATTTGGTATGATAGATCTCTTCGTGCCTAAATTAAAAATAATTAATATTGCTAGTGAACTTATGACCATAAACAAACTCGCGTTTGTGAATGAAATGTCTATGTTATTTATTTTAATTTCTGGACCAATTCGGTAAACGTTGAATTGGTACATTGGATTTGCTGCCATTTGCCTACTATTTTTGCATTTTTTTTGCTGATCTAATAACGTTCATAATTCCAGCTACTACACCAATAAAAAAAAATATTAAAATTAACCAGGGTTTAGTACCAAACCAATTGTCTAAAATAAACCCAATAATTGTCCCAACAGCCACTGCAGATACCAATTCCGTGCTCATTTTGAAGGCTGATCCCATACTTGAGCCTTTATTTCCCTCTTCAGATTTTTTGTCTTTATCGGTTTTATTTTTTGCAATTTTTAGGCGAGTTTTAAACTGGTCTTCATCCATTATTAAGCAACCATACTCTCTGCTTTTTGAAGATCTACAGCAACTAGTTGGCTAATTCCTTTTTCTGGCATTGTTACACCATATAGTCTGTCCATTTTAGACATGGTTAAAGCGTGGTGAGTTACAATAATAAATCTTGTAGATGTGATTTTAGTTAGTTCCGTCAAAAGATTGCAGAATCTTGTTACATTCGCATCATCTAGAGGTGCGTCTACTTCATCGAGAACACATATCGGAGCCGGATTAGTAAGAAACACTGCAAAGATTAAAGATAAAGCAGTCAGGGCTTGTTCACCTCCAGATAATAAAGTTATTGATTGTAATCTTTTTCCTGGTGGACTTACCAACATTTCTAATCCTGCATCTAAAGGATCATCAGAGTCTACTAATTCTAGTTTTGCACTACCTCCATTAAATAGTTTGGTATAAACTTCATTGAACTTTCTATTCACTTTTTCAAAAGCATCTAGAAGTCTTTCCCTACCTTTCTGATTGAGTTCAGTAATACTTTCTTTTAACTTTATAATTGCAGTTACTAAATCTTGTCTATCTTTTTCCATTTTCTTAATTTCATCTTCATATTTTGAAGTCTCTTCGTCTGCTCTTAAGTTGACTGAGCCTAATTTTTCTCTTTCCCTTTTTCTTTCATCAAGCAATTCCTCTTGTGTTACTGTATCTGGATATTCAGATACATTTTTTAGGTTTGAAAAATTCAGTATCTCTTCTTCTTTTAAATTAAGTTCTGTTGATACTCTTTCTAGCAAATCATTTCTTCTTTTATTCAAACCATCGATTGTTGCTCCAGAGCTTGCTTTTCGCTCTCTTATTTCAATAGACTCTTCCTTCGTTGTATTAAGATTGCTTCTTAATTCGTTAATCTCTTTATCTAGTTCATCTATTAATATTTCATTATCACTTTTTTCTTTTTCAGAAATTCTTAAACTTTCCGATATTTGCCCTTTTCTTTCAGCTTGTGTTTGAGGTTGTTTTTCTAGGCTATCTAATTTTTTTTGTTGAGTATCTTTTCTACTATTTAATTCATTAATCATTTTTTCAGAATTTACCAATAAGTTTTTCCAACTTTCTATTTCTTGATCAATTATTTTAATTCTTTCACTTCTCTTAATTGATTCTTTTTTGATATTTTGATTTGTACTAAATGCTTCAGCGTATTCTTCTTGTAGACTTTTGATTTCTTCGTTTTTCTTAGTTACTGTTATCGCTAAATCATTATCATGCATTTCATTAATTTTCATTTTTAAAAATGAAAGATTTATTTTGCATTCATCTATTAAATTAGTTGCACCATTAATATTGTTCTCTGAGAGCATTTCTTTTGCTTTATCTAACTGCTCACTTGCTAAATCAATAGTTTCTGAATTCTTTTTTAAAGTATCAAGGTTTAGATTTTCTAGTATTCTCTCTAACTTATCTTGCTCATCTTTTAATTTTCCTTTTGCATTTACTAAATCTAAACCTGACAATTTTTCAGTTTCATAATATTTTGAATCGACTGTAATTAAATTTTCTTTTTCTTCTCTAAGTCTTTTTTCATTAGAGTTGGCATCAATGATTATGCTTTTTTCTCTAACAATATCTTCATCTATTACATTTAAAGCCTTTCTAATTGATTGAATTTCATCATTAACCCTGTCTTTTTCTTCATCTAAGCTCTTTAACTCTAAATTTAACCTTTGTATTTTTGACAAGTTTTCTTGATTTTTTTCTCTTATAGGATTTACATTCTTATTCTTTTCAATAATCTTCATGCTTAAATTCTCTAATTTATCATTGAAGGACTTAACTTGATCATCAGCCTCATTATTGATCTCGTTTTCTACTTTAATTTCATTATCAATTTCTAAAAGACGTAAATAATATAAACCTGCCTCAACTTTTTTTATTTCTTCTGAAATAGATTTGTATTTTGCAGCCTCTTCAGCTTGCTTTTGCAAATTTGCTAATTGTCTTTCCTGTTGTCTTCTTAATTCATCTGCCCTTTTTAAATTATTTTCTGCCGCGCCTAATCGTAATTCTGCTTCGTGTCTTCTAACATGTAAACCTGCTATACCAGCTGCTTCTTCTAAAATAGCTCTTCGATCTGAAGGTTTTGCCGTAACCAATGCTCCAATTCTACCTTGACTAATAATCGAAGGTGAATGAGCGCCTGTTGACAAATCTGCAAAAAACATTTGAGCATCTTTAGCTCTAACTTCTTTCCCATTTATATAAAATTTTGAGCCTTTATCTTTTTCTATTTTTCTTCTTATTTCAATTTCATCGAGCTCATTATATTGTAGAGGACCATCCTTGTTGTCATTTGATAAGCTCACTAAAACTTCTGCAATATTTTTTGATGGTTTGTTTGAAGTTCCAGAAAATATAACATCTTCCATTCCTGAACCTCTCATACTTTTTGCCGATGTCTCACCCATACACCATCGCAACGACTCCACTATATTTGATTTGCCACAACCGTTTGGGCCAACTATCCCAGTTAAACCTTCTTCAATCAGGAAATTTGTTTTTTCAGCAAAAGACTTAAATCCATTTAGTTGGATTTTTTTAAATTCCATTCACTGACTTATATCAGTTTTTCAATGTATTTTTTTAATTTTTTGTAGTTTGAGTGATTTTCAAACTTTTTTCCGTTAATTATGACTGTAGGAGTAGAATTCACTTTATACTTTTTAACACCTTCGATTCGGTCTTCTAAAATGTGATCCTCTATCTTCTTATCAGCCAAGCACTTATCAAAATCAAGATTATATTCAGTATTATCAATAAATTTTTTCATTGCTTGATTTGCTTCCAATTCATTTTTTCCCTTGATCCACTTATCTTGATTTAAATAAAGGTGATGCAAAATTTCGTGCTCACCATCATTTCTACAATGCGCTAATTTAGTTGCATTAAATGCAATGATATCTAATGGGAAGCTTTTAAATTCTATTGAGATCAATCCTTTATCAATAAAATCCTCTTTTAGTTTAGGATAAATATTTTTATGAAAATTTGCACAAAAACTGCAAGTTAAAGATTCAAAAACCATCAACTTAACTTTAGAGTCTGCACTTCCAACTAAAATTGGTTTAACTTCAGAATTAGCATTAATGAAATTAAAAAAAATTAAAATTGAGACAAGAATTATTTTTTTCATTTTATTTTAAAATGTTTACTTAGCTCTAAAAGTGAGTTTTTTATTTTGTCATTTTTAATATTATTTATGCTCTTTATATGTTTATTTTTTGTCGCATTGATAGCGGTATTTTTATGGCTTTCTTCAATTTTTCCATCAAATGTATTCAATTTAATGTCATCTAAAACATGATAGCCAAAAAAAACATTAATTTTTTTTATTATTTCTTTTTTAGAATACTCAACGTCAACTTCATTTCCCCTCTTTACTAAAATATTTAAACGACTGCCCGATAACTTGTTTGAACTTTTATATGACTTAGGAAAGCTTACTTTAAATAAATCTTTACCTACTAAATATTTCCAATTATCTAAAGTCTCATTATAAATTTTACCTTTTTTGCTAATTATTCTTTTTGCTTCTGTGGGTAAAGTATCTTTAAAAGATCTTAAACCTTGAATGGAATTATATCTCTGCTTAGTATTATATTTTTGACTCATATGAATAATAAAAACATATCAAATAAAATTCTACTTTGGTACGATAATAATAAAAGAATTTTACCTTGGAGAAAAAAAGTTTCTCAGAAGCAAAAAGAATATTTTACGTTTGTTAGTGAATTTATGTTGCAGCAAACTCAAGTAAAAACTGTTATTCCTTATTTTAAAAAATTTGTAAAACAAATTCCAACCTTTCAATCATTGGCAAATGTCGACGAAAAGATCTTAATGAAACATTGGGAAGGTCTTGGTTATTATTCAAGAGCAAGAAATTTAAAAAAAAGTGCAATTATAATTGTTAGAGATTTCCATGGTAAGTTGCCAAAATCTCATGAAAAGTTAATACAATTACCAGGAGTAGGTGAATATACATCTAAAGCAATAATGTCTATAGCATTTAACGTTAAAACTATTCCTTTAGATGGAAATGTAGAGAGAATTCTTAAAAGAACTTTATATTTAAAAAAGCAGAACGAAATATCTAAAGATTTTTTAATAACAAAAATTAATTTTTTTGGACTGTCCGATCGTGCCAGCGATTACTCACAAGCAATTATGGAAATAGGTGCTTTAATTTGCAAACCAAAAAATCCAAGTTGTAAAGAATGTCCATTAAATAAAAATTGTATATCTTTTAAAAAAAATGATTTTGAGTTAACTAAAATTAATAAAGAAATAAAAACTAAATATTTCGAAGCGACTATTTACAAAAAACATAATAACTACTTATTAGTCAAAAATGATAAATTTAAATTTTTAAAAAATATGCCAATTTTTCCTATGACTGAAGTTCGAGAAAGTAAGTATAATTATTCAAATAATAAAAAAATTAATATAAAATTATCTAATATGGAAATGAAAATTTTGCTAAATAATGCAAAGAGACCTCCAAAGATTAAAAATAAAATATTAATTAAAAAAGACAAATTAAGCTCAGAAATAATTCCATCATTTACCAAAAAAATATTTTATACCATCGCAAAATCTGAATGAAAAAAGTTGCAATTGTTGGAGCTGGCATATCTGGTTTGTATCTTGCAAATGAATTAAACAAAGATACTGAAATAGACTATAAAATCTTTGAAAAAAAAGATTTCCTCAATTTAAATGAAGGTTATGGCATTCAACTTTCAGTTAATAGTATTAATTTGTTGAATAAAATAGGATTTAAA
Source organism: uncultured Pelagibacteraceae bacterium (assembly GCA_902615045.1). Lineage (GTDB taxonomy): Bacteria > Pseudomonadota > Alphaproteobacteria > Pelagibacterales > Pelagibacteraceae > Pelagibacter. The sequence continues at coordinate 47,236 of CACMNP010000004.1, forward strand.
AATATTTCAGCATCAGATGTTTATTATCCAACAAAAGTTAATTTTTTCCAGGCTAATAATATTAAAAAGATTTGTGAAATTGATTTAAAGCAATTCAATAATGTAAACGACCGTTACACAACACTTAAAAGATCAACATTAATAAAGTTTTTAATTGGCAATATTCCTGAGGAAAAAATTCAATTTAAAGCCAATATTCAAAATATCGAATATAATGAAAAAATAAAGATTTCTTGGAATAATAAGAATGAAAGTTTCGATTATATAGTAATTGCAGACGGTGTTTTTTCAAAATTAAAATCCCAAATATCCAATAATGATTTAAACCCAATTTTTAATGGGAACATTGCTTTAAGGGCGAATTTAAAACAACATGAAAAAGATAATATTTCTGTATATATGGGGTCAAATTTTCACTATGTAACTTATCCTGTAAATCAAAAACTCGAATACAATTTCGTTGCTATAATCAAAAAGAAGTTAACTACTAAAGAAATTGAAGATAAAAATATTCTTAATTCTGAAACATTTATAAAATCTTTAAAAGACCTTATTTCAAAAAATTCTATTATAAATTTGGAAAATTTAGTAAATTTAAAGTGTTTTCCTGTATTTGTGAGCACTGAATTACCCTCATTAAAATACCAAAATACTTTTTTGAGTGGAGATGCTTTATTTACTTTTCCACCTTCTTTTGCACAAGGTGCTTCTCAAAGTATTGAAACAGCAAATGGTATTTTTGAAAATATTACAAGTTCAAATAGTATTTATAAAGATAAGGTAAGTAAAATATTACTAGTAAATAAAAGATCAAAATTAAACCATTTTGCCTTCCATTTAACTAATCCAATAATAATATTAATTAGAAATATTGTTTTGAAATTTTTATCAAAAAATAAAAAATTTCTAGAGAGTTATCTTGGAAAAATTTATAGAAATTAAGTAGTTGGCCTTAGTCTTTGCCTCAAATCATCAATTGGTTTGAGTGAATTACCTGATTTATAATACCAAAAAGTCCAACCGTTACAGCTCTCAGCACCTAATATTTGTGCAGCAACTTTATGAATTGATCCTTCTGATTTCCGATATTTTATACTACCATCAATCATAATTTTCGCATTGATTTGTTTTTTTTGATCAAAAATTTCAGTACCAGGTTTAATAATTCCTAATTCAACCAAAGATCCAAATGGCACTCTTGGTTTGGATCTATTATTTTTTATAGTATCTAAATATTCATCTTCTATAATTTTTGTATTTTTAATTCTTTTACTTGCAGCTTCAAAATAGTTTTTTTCTTTTTCTATCCCAAAATAATTTCTACCTAACTTTTTTGAAACTACAGCAGTTGTTCCCGTACCGAGAAACGGGTCCAATATTAAATCGCCTTTATTAGACGATGCTAATATAATTCTGTGCAATAAAGACTCTGGCTTTTGCGTTGAGTGAACTTTATTACCATTATTTTTAAGTCTTTCTTTTCCACTACATATAGGTAAATTCCATGTAGATCTCATCTGTAGATCATCGTTTAAACATTTAAGTGATTGATAATTAAAAGTATATTTTGAGCCTTCACTTTTTGATGCCCATATAAGTGTTTCGTGCGCATTCGTAAAACGTGTTCCTCTAAAATTTGGCATAGGGTTATTTTTATTCCAAATCACATCATTTAGTATCCAAAAACCTAAATCTTGCATTTTTGAACCAACTCTAAAAATATTATGATAACTTCCTATGACCCATATAGATCCATTTTTTTTTAAAATTCTTTTACATTCTTTAAGCCATTGAACTGAAAACTCATCATAACTTTTAAAACTATCAAATTTATCCCACGCATCGTCTACAGCATCGACTTTAGATCTATCAGGTCGAATCAATTCTTTTTTCAGTTGAAGGTTGTAAGGTGGATCTGCAAATATCAGATCAAAACTTTCAGCCGGAATTTTTTTTAATTCCTTAATACTATCTCCATTAATAATTTTATTTTTTATGTCTGAAATGATCATTTTATATTTTTGAATTAGACTCCAGTCAGGAGTCTACGTCAACCTGTGATTGAATTTATTGATTGATAATTGTTATGATTATTATTTAAGACTCAATATCTTGTGTATTGGTTGGAAGGTTTTTCTATGAAATCTAGTCACTCCAAATTTTTTAATAGCTTTAATATGATCCTTAGTTCCATAACCTGCATTATTATCCCAGCCGTATTTTTTAAAAGAAAAAGACATCTTTTTCATTAGCTTATCTCTTTCAACTTTAGCAATAATCGATGCGGCTGAAATTTCAGGAATTTTTTCATCACCTTTTACAATAGTTTTAATTACATAATTTTTTAAGTCTGGTGGTTTATTACCATCTATTAAAACTTTTTTAGGTTTCAATTTGAGTTTCTTAATTGCTCTTTTCATTGAAAGTAGGCTAGCATTTAAAATATTAATTTTTTCAATTTCCTTTATTGATGCAGATCCTAACGCCCAAACTGAATTTTTTTTTATATATTTAGCTAAAGTTTCCCTCTGAATTTTGTTAAGTTTTTTTGAATCTTTAAGAATTTTTCTATTAATTTCTTTATTTAATATAACAGCAGCTGCATAAACTGGTCCTACAAGGCTTCCTCTTCCAACTTCATCAACCCCAGCAATAATTTTTTTCATATAAAATATTATTAAAAATTTAAATCTCTAAACCAGTTTCATCTATTTTTTTTCTAATTTCTTTAAGATCGGCCCAAGAATATTTTTTTTGCTCTGCTTGTCTTAGTAGATATGCTGGGTGAAAAGTTATCATTGTTAAATATGTTTTATTATTAATTATTACTTCCTTCCATTTTCCTCTTTCTTTAGAAATTTTAATTTTATTCCCGAAGAGCGCTTCCATTGCTGTGCTTCCCATTAAAATAAGTATTTCTGGATTTATAATCGCAATATGTTTTCTTAAATATTCAGAGTATCTATTTATTTCTGATATTTCAGGCTTTCGATTATTTGGAGGTCTATAATTTACAACATTAGTTATATACACATTAGTTCTATCTAAATTAATAGCTTTTAACATTTTATTTAAAAGCAATCCTGCATCACCAACAAAAGGTTTTCCTAATTCATCTTCTTTTTGTCCAGGTCCTTCACCTACTATCATTATTTTTGAAGTTGAATTTCCATCACTAAAAACAAGATTTTTCGCACTATTTTTTAGTTCACAATCCTCAATTTTTTCGATTTCAACTCTAAGTTTTGCTAATTCTTCAGATTTATCCTCATTAGAAACATTATTTTTAAATCTATTTATTGGCTCATCACTAAATTCATACTCAATACCTAATTCGTTTAATAAATCATTATCAAATATGTCATTTTGATTTTTTTCATTTAAAGTCATAAAGTAAAAAATGTTCTTAAAAATTTTTTGTTTTATAATATTAATTTTATATCAAACAAATCTTTATTCAAAAGCAACGAATGAAAAAGAATTCAACCAGAAGTATCTATCAAATTATCTTTCAGCATTATTATCATTTGATAACCAGAAAAATAATGATGCAATTAAGTTTTTTGAAAGTTCAAAAATATTAATTCAATCACATGATAGTTTTTTGCAAGAATATGTATTTTCTTTACTTTTGGATGGACAGGTTAAAAAAGCAATTAAACAGGTAAAATATTCTAATACCTCAATTGGAGGAGATTTTTTTGAGGGAAATTTATTATTAATTTTAGATAGCATTAATAAGAAAAAGTTTAAACAAGCAGCTTTGAAGTTAAAAAAATTAGAAAAGTTCAAAGAGGACGACTCATACAAATTTATTATTTATTCTAGTCTAAAAAGCTATCTTGATCTTTTTATTTATAAGAAATCAGACATTGTTGAGCAATTTGGAAAATTAGATTTGATAAATATGGCTTTTCAAAATTGTTATTTAAATTCTAAAAAAACTGAGCCTTATTTTTTAAATTTAATTAACGATCCTCAAAGTGATTATTCAAGATATACTTTTTTTTATTTGAGTAACAAAGTGTCTAATAATGACTTTGTAACAGTTGATAATTTTGCAAAAACAATAGATCCTTTGAGAAGTAGTTTGCTTATTTCTCAAGTAAAAAAATGGATCGATGAAAAAAAATACAAAAAATTAACTCAACATTTTTCATGTCAAAATGAAAATGATATTTTGGCAGAATTCTTTTTCTTGATATCTAATTTTTATTCATCTCAATATAGATTTGATTACTCAAACATATATTTAAATATTTCAAATTATTTAAATCCAAAATTTTATTTTAATTTATCTCTAATAGCTGAAAACTATCAGTCTAATAATAATTATGATCTAGCAAAAAAAACTTTTGAAAAATTTAATGATAAAGACGAAATATTTTTTTGGTACAAAACAAAGAAGATTGCAAGAATTATTGCAGAGGAAGAAAATGATGATGCAAGTTTGAACTATATATTAAAAAATCTTGAAAAGTTTAATATTAAGTCAACAAAGATGATTTATGATTTGGCAAATATTTATAAAAACTTTAAAAAATATGATGAGGCAATAAATTATTATACTTTGGCGTTAAAAAATTTGGATAAAGATTCTATGGCTTATGCAGATGTTCTTTATCGCAGAGGTGGAGCGTATGAAAGACTAAAAAATTATGATTTAGCGGATAAGGATTTGCTAAATTCAATTAAAATTAGACCTGATGAACCGTATACACTTAACTATCTCGCTTATAGTTGGTTAGAAAGAGGATATAAAATTGAAGAAGCAATAGAAATGTTAAATCAAGCTTACAAAGGAAAAGAGGAAGACCCTTACATAACAGATTCTGTTGGTTGGGGTTATTATTTGACAGGAAATTATATTGAAGCAGAAAAATATTTAAGAAAAGCTGTTGAATTGTTACCAAGTGATCCTGTTGCAAGTGACCATTATGGAGATGTTCTTTGGCAATTAAATAGAAAAATCCAAGCTAATTATTTTTGGAAAAGTGCTTTAAACAGCGATGAAGCAGATGAAGAATTAAAAATTAAAGTTAAGGAAAAATTATATAATGGCTTAAACAATAATTCTTAAATGAAGTTTCATAAAATAAAATCTTTTGCAAAAATTAACTTAACTTTAAAAATTCTAAATAAATACTCAGATGGTTATCATAAAATTGAAAGTTTAATATCTAAGATCAATTTGGCTGATGAGATTTTAATAAAAGAGATACAAGGTTCAAAAAATAGAATATCGTTTAGTGGTAAATTTTCCTCAAATATTTCAAATACAAATACAATTTCAAAACTACTAAAAATATTAAATAATCATAATTATCTTAAAAATAAAAAATTCAATATCAAAGTAAAAAAAAATATACCCCAATCCTCTGGTATGGGAGGAGGATCAATGAATGCAGCATCTATTTTGAACTATTTATTTAAAAAGAGAATAATTAAAACTACAAAAAATAATTTAATTAAAATTGCAAATAAAGTTGGTTCAGATGTAATTTTGGGTCTTTATGAGAGTCCAATGATCCTACAAGGGCAAAATATAAGTAAAATCAATAAAAAATTAAATTTTCATTTGTTAATAATAAAGCCTAATTTTGGATGTTCTACTAAGATGATTTATGCAAAACACAAAGGATTTTCAAAGAGCCTATTCAATAAATCAAACAAGATTGACAGACAAGATCTATTAAAAGTTTCAAATAACGATTTAGAGAGAGCAGCTTTTAATAAATATCCAACTTTAAGAAAGATCAAAAGTTACTTGCAAAATTTAGATAATATTTACTTTGCAAATATGACAGGGTCGGGTTCTTCTATAATTGGTTATTTTTTAACCAAAAATGCGGCAATAAAAGCTCAAAAAAAATTAAAAAATAAATATAAAAACTATTGGTGTATTTACTCTAAAACTATATAAAGCTTTTTTTTTGTGTTATACGAAAATTATCTTGGGGTGTAGCCAAGTGGTAAGGCAGCGGTTTTTGGTACCGCCATTCCTAGGTTCGAATCCTAGCACCCCAGCCATTTATGAAAGCTTTACTTAAAAAAATTTTTCAAAACAAAAAAATTTCAAGCAGTAAAGATCTTAAATTTCTAGATTTAAAAAATAATAAGGGAGTAAATAAAATATTTGGTGCAATAAATAACCACAATGAAACTAGCGAGATTAGATATGTTGGTGGTTGTGTAAGAAAAATTTTAAATGATGAAAAAACAGATGATATCGACCTTGCAACTAATTTAACTCCTGATCAGGTTAAGCAATGTTTAGATAAAAACCAAATAAAGTTTTTTGAAACAGGAATTGAACATGGCACAATCACAGCAGTGATTGATGATCAAAATTTTGAAATTACAACATTAAGAAAAGATGTAAAAACAGATGGAAGGCATGCTGTCGTAGAATATACAACTAATTGGAAGGAAGATTCATTAAGGAGAGATTTTTCAATAAATTCAATATATTCAGATTTAGACGGAAATTTGTATGATCCAAATTCTGGTCATAAAGATTTAAATGTTGGAATAATTAAATTTATAGGTGATCCAGAAACTAGAATAAAAGAAGATTATTTAAGAATTATTAGATATTTAAGATTTTATACTGAATATAGCAAAATCGATCATGAAATTAATATAATAAAAATCATTAAAAAAAATATAGAGGGTTTAGGAAAAATATCAAAAGAAAGACAATTCAATGAATTAAAAAAAATTCTCAAATTGGATAACTTTTTAAAGTTATTTAAAAATAAAACCTCTTGTGAATTATTTTCATTAATTTTCCCTCAACTAAAAAATTTTAAAAAATTGAGCAAGTTATCAAAACCACAAGAAAAGATATTAAAAAATAAAAGTTTAAATTTCGTCATTTCTTTTCTTGTAATCGATGAAACTGACAATTCTGACTATTTTGTATATAAATATAATTTACCCAATGAGTTAAAAGATAAAATTAATTTTCTAAAAAATAATTTGCTAAATAAAGATAGTACTAAAATTTTTAACAAGAAAGATTTACAAAAAATATTTTATTATCAGGGTAAATCTAGCACAATCGATTTAATTGATTTCAATTTGTTATATTTTAAACAAAGTAAAAAACTTTCAGAATTAAAAACTTACTTTGAAAAATTAGATAAACCAGAATTTCCAATAAAAGCTCAGTTATTAATAAATGATTATGGATTAAAGGAGGGAAGGGAATTGGGTCAAAAATTAAAAAATTTAGAAATGAAATGGATTGAAAATAATTTTAATTTATCAAAAAAAGATATGGAAAAAGTTTTATCAAATTAAACGTATTTTACGTCTACAATTTCAAAATTTTTTGTCCCTGCTGGTGTATTTATCTCTACAAGATCTCCTTTATTTTTACCTATAAGACCTTTTCCTATTGGTGATTGAAAATAAAGAAGCTTTTGTTTTAGATCTGCCTCGTCTTTACCAACAATTTTGTAATTTATTTTTTCATTTGTATCTAAATTTTGAAGGTAGACTGTAGATCCAAATATCACCTTCCCATCATTACTAATCTTGGTGATATCAATTACATTTGCTCTTGCAATTAAATCCTCAACTTCTTGAATTCTTCCCTCGTTATGAGATTGCTGCTCTTTTGCAGCATGATATTCAGCATTTTCTTTCAAATCTCCATGTGATCTTGCTTCAGCAATGGCTGCAACAATTTCGGGTCTCTTTTTTTCTTTTAAAAAAATTAATTCACTTTTTAATTTTTCTAATCCTTCAGTAGTAATTGGTTCTTTATCCATAATTTACCATTTAGCTGTTGGTGGCAATGACATAAGTATAGCTTCAACATTTCCACCAGTTTGTAAACCAAATTTTGTCCCCCTATCATGTAATAAATTAAATTCAACATATCTACCTCTTTTTTTGTATTGGATTTCTTTATCTTTAATTGTCCATTTTAATTTATTTTTTTTCTCAATTATTTCATTAGAAATGTTTTTAAAGCTTATTCCCACTTCTCGAACAAAAGAAAAATCTTTTTCCCAATTATTTTTTTTATAATCAAAAAAAATCCCGCCAATACCTCTTGACTCTTTCCTATGTGGCAAATAAAAATATTCATCACACCACTTTTTATATTTTTTGTAATAATTTTTGTTATGTTTATTACATGATTTTTTTAGTTCTGAATGAAACCAATTTTCTAATTTCTTATCTTTCATACAAGGCGTAACATCCATTCCACCTCCAAACCAACCAAATGAAGTAACTATATACCTCGTGTTAAAATGCATTGCTGGCACATGAGGATTTTTCATATGCATAACAACAGATATTCCAGATGCCCAAAATTTAGAGCTTGTTTTAGTGCCTGGAACTTTATTTTTAAATTCATTTGAAAATTTTCCATAAACTTCTGAAAAATTTACTCCAACTTTATCAAAAATTTTACCGTTTTCTAAAATTCTATATTGTCCTCCACCTTCATCATTACTTTTACTTCTATTCCAATTAGTAATTTTAAATTTGGTTTTTTTGCCCTCTTTTTCCTCTATTTCTCTACAAAGCACTTCTTGTAAAGTTTTAAACCAATTTTTTGCTAATTTCTTTTTTATGTATTGATCCATTTAACCTAACTGTCTTATAAATTCTGAAGCTCCTATGGCCACTGATATTGAAATGTTTAACGATCTTTTATTTTTTAACATTGGAATCTTAATTCTTTCATTAACCTTAGAATGTACATCTTCTGGAACACCAGCACTTTCTCTGCCAAAGAGCAATATATCATTACGCTTAAATTCAAACTTTGTATAAACTTTGCTAGCTTTTGTCGTCATTAAAACTACTCTATTTTTACTATTTTCATCAAAGAATTCTTTAGAGCTCTTGTAAAATTTAATTTCACTATAATCTAAATAATCCATAACAACTCTCTTGAACCTTTTATCGCTAAATAAAAACCCACAAGGTTCAATGATTTCTAAACTAGCCCCTAGGCAAGAACAAGTTCGAATAATTGAAGCTGTATTTTGAGGAATATCCGGCTGATATAGAGCTACTTTTAGACCGTGTTTTAAAGGTTTCTGTGTCATTGTTACCATAGAAATATCTCTTTTTTATTATATGAAATCATATATTACCAAAGTTATAAAATATTAAAGATGTCAGATCAAAAAGACGAAAAAAAGACCAACAGAAGAGATTTCTTGTTTACTGCTACTGCCGCAGCAGGTGCAGTTGGAGTAGGTGCTGCTGTTTGGCCATTAGTCGATCAAATGAACCCAGATGCCTCTGTAAAAGCATTAGCAAGCACAGAAGTAGATGTGAGTTCAATGCAACCCGGACAATCTTTGACAGTTCTTTGGAGAGGTAAACCTGTTTTTATAAAGAGAAGAACGGATGATGAAATTAAAAAAGCGAGAGCAGTTGACATTAATGATCTTAAGCATCCAGAAAAAGATGAGGATAGAGCAAAAAATCCTGAATGGTTAGTGATGCTTGGAATTTGTACACATCTAGGATGTGTTCCATTAACAGATAAAGGTGATTATGATGGTTGGTTTTGTCCTTGTCATGGTTCTCATTATGATACATCTGGCAGAATTAGAAAAGGTCCAGCTCCAACTAATATGGAGATACCTAAATACGAATTTGTAAATACTAACACGATTAAGATTGGATAAATATGAGTGATCACGAATACACACCTAGTTCTAAATTTGGTAAATGGTTTAATGATAGACTGCCTTTGCTTACATTGGCAAATCACTTAACAGATTACCCTACACCAAAAAATTTAAATTACTGGTGGACTTTTGGTGGGATATTAACTTTTTG
>CACMNP010000005.1 GCA_902615045.1 uncultured Pelagibacteraceae bacterium
GTCAGGTGGTGGAGGTGGTAAGGCTTTAGCTTACCTAATCAATAACGCTCCAAAAGATACAGTTTTAGTTCAGTCAACACCATTGGTGTTAAGATCAATTACCAGACACAAAGGTTATGTAAAAGGTACTGGTACATTATCTTATAAAGATGTTAAACCAATTGCAGGTGTAATTGGAGATTATGGTGCAATAGTTGTTGCAAAAAATTCACCTATCAAAAATTTCAAAGATGCAGTTGATCAGTATCAAAAAGATCCAAAGTCAATTAAAATGGCTGGTGGATCTGTAAGAGGAAGTATGGACCACTTAATTGGTGCGTTAGCTTTCCAAGCAGCGGGAGCAAATCCAAACGACGTGATTTATGTTCCATATGATGCTGGTGGGAAAGCTCTTGCTGGACTTTTATCTGGAGAAACTCAAATACTTTCAACGGGTTTAGGTGAAGTAATGGGTGCTAGAGATCAAGTAAGAATAATTGGTATCACAGCTCCTGAAAGAGTAGGTGATGCACCAGAAGCTCCAACATTAAAAGAGCAAGGATATGATGTTCAGTTTGTTAACTGGAGAGGTTTCTTTGCACCAAAAAGCATGAGTATGAGTGACTATAATAAAATCTCTAAAATGCTTGGGGATGTTCAAAAAACACCAGAGTGGGAAGCTGTTAGAAAAAGAAATGCATGGGTAAATATTTATAACCCAGGTTCTAAATTTGATGCATTCTTGGAAAAACAAACAGTTGAAATGACAGCTCTGATGAAAAAACTTGGAGTAATATAATCTTTATAGATTATTAAAGAATGTAAAGCAGTGAGAATAAGTCCTACAAAATTTATCTCACTGCTTTTTTTAGTTTTATCAGTATTTTATTTATACACGGCTTACAACATTCAAGTATTTGCATTCGATGAGAATGCACCATTCAATGCTAGGACTTTTCCAATATATTTAGGTTGGGCAGGAATAATTTTATCGAGTTTAAAAATAATTTTACCTGAGAAAGTTACTACAGAGGTAAATCACAAACACTTAGATTATAAAAGTATAATTTATTTAATTGTAATCTCTTTAATATATGCAGCTGTAATTTTGAAAATTGGATATTTTATATCAACTTCTTTATTTCTTTTTGCATCTTACTATTTCTTAGGTGAAAGAAGATGGGGACTGATGTTTATTTTATCTTTCCCATTTGTTGCTGCATTTATGTATTTGTTACATGGTTTATTAAACATTTACCTACGTGATCCGTTTTTAAAATATATTGGAGTTATGGGATGATCGAAGGAATACTTATCGGATTATCAACTGCGCTATCATTAACGAATATTTTAATGGTGATGGTTGGATGTTTTGCAGGAACAATAATTGGAATGTTACCAGGACTTGGTCCAATGACTGCAATTGCATTAATGATACCAATTACTTATGGCTTTGATCCATCAACAGGTTTAATTTTAATGGCAGGAGTTTACTATGGTGCAGTATTTGGAGGATCTACATCTTCTATTTTATTAAATGCTCCTGGAATACCAGGAACTGTTGCTACTGCATTTGATGGTTATCCAATGGCACAACAAGGTAAAGCTGGTAAAGCTTTAGCAATCGCTGCTTATAGTTCATTTGCAGGTGGAACAATTTCTGCAATATTTTTATTAGTTGCAGCCCCTAGTTTGTCAAAAGTAAGTTTAGCTTTTAGATCACCTGATTATTTTGCATTAATGATCTTAGGTTTAACTGCAATTTCTGCATTTTCATCTAAAGGTCAGTTTTTAAAGGCAATGATGATGGTTATTTTAGGATTAATGCTAGCAACTGTAGGACAAGACTCTTTGTCAGACATCACAAGGTTTACATTTAATAATATGAACTTAACAGATGGTATAAGCTTTGTATTAATTGTGATGGCAACATTTGCAATGAGTGAAGCTTTAACGATTATTTTTAGAGGGAAAGATCCAAACAGAGCTGCAAAACAAATTTCATTAACAGAACTAGGTTCAATTAAAGTAAATAAAGAAGAAACCATCAAAATGGCCAAAACAATACCTAGGTCATCTATATTGGGTTTTTTGATAGGTGTTTTACCTGGAGCAGGCGCAACTATAGCATCTTTCTTAGCTTATGGAATGGAAAGAAATTATGTGAATGAAGAAGAAAAACAAAAATTTGGAAAAGGTAGTGTTCATGGTTTATCCGCACCAGAAACTGCTAACAATGCAGCTTGCTCTGGATCATTTGTTCCATTACTAACATTAGGAATTCCTGGAAGTGGTACAACAGCTGTAATGCTTGGAGCTCTTTTAGGATTTGGTATTCAGCCAGGACCAAGACTTTATCAAACTAACCCTGAAATATTCTGGTCGGTTATTATGTCAATGTACATTGGTATGGTCGTACTTTTGATTTTAAATTTACCATTAATTCCTTATATAGCTAGAATTTTAGCGGTACCAAGAAATTATTTAATTCCTTTAATTTTATTTTTCTCAGTGACAGGAATTTATTTAATGTCATTTAATAATTTTGATATTTTTTTAATGATAGGTATTGCAGTGGTTGCAACTTTTTTAAGGCTATACGATTTTCCCATGCCACCTTTAATATTAGCTTTTGTACTTGGAGGACTAATGGAGGAAACATTGAGAAGATCACTTTTAATAAGTGATGGTTCACCTAATTTTTTATGGGATAGGCCTATAACACTAATAATATTATTGATAACACTAACAATTGTTGGTTGGCAAATTTTTTCAACTTTTAGAAAAAAAATTTAAATATAAATTTTATCAGCTAGACCGTAGCAAAGAATTCCACTTAGCACTGTTAAAATGCCCGATGCAATGACACCTTCACTATTTGTTTTTTCGTTATGTCCAAGCTTATTGATATAAATTGTATATATCCCAATTAAAAAATATAAAACGTTTTGAGCAAAAATTAATGTAAAGAAACCCCATGTTCCTGCCAAACCGTCTGCTTTAATTAACATTATGTATAGTGCTACTAAAACTGATGCAATAAACGGTGCTCCAAAAAATCTAACCATCACAGCTGCAGAGTGATCTATATTGTATTGATGTAAAAATGACTTTGTTGCAACAACTGTTCTGAAAGCATAAACGGCGTAAACAATAAAATGTAAAATAAAAATACTTAAATAAATTATTCCATTAAATTTATCTAGCATGTATTAACTTTATAAGATTCTTTTATAGTTTTCAATTATCTTATCCCAAAGAAAATTTTCGGAATGACTTTTGCACTCTTTTCCAAACTCAATATATTTATTACTTTCAAATAAACTATCTATACTTGAATAAATTTCATCTAGACTGTTACCATCGCAAATTAACCCCGTTTTATTATGAATAATTGCATCAGAAGCACCACCATCTTTACCACCTATAGATGGGACCCCATATTGTGCAGCTTCAATAAAAGAAATTCCAAACCCCTCAACTGAAGTTTTGTGAATTATTGATGGCATTATAAAAATATTTGATTTTGCAATTAATGCATTTTTCAATTCATTAGATATATCGCTTAAAAAATTTATATATTTATCAAGTTTTAATTCTATCACTAATTTTTTTAAATTTTCTTCTTCATCTCCATATCCTATACAAGTGTAAGTAATATCAGGGTATTTCTCTTTTAAATTCCGAATAGCCATTATAACTTTTTCGTGATTTTTTCTTTTATCAAATCTAGAAACAGTAATTAGCCTTTGTTTTTTTCCTTTTAGCATTTCTTCTGCTTGTTTAAGGTCATCTTTTGGAATTTCTTCAACAGGATCTACGCCTGGATTTATAACTATTAATCTTTTTTCTTCAACTCCGAGACTAACTGCTAAATTTTTTGTGAAATTTGAGTTTGCTACAACATGATCAACATGATTTAATACCTCCAGAACTTTTTTGTTCAACCTAGATCCTTTGGGATAATTAATTTCTTTAGAATGAATTAAACATATTTTCTTTTTTGAAGATTTTATGAGTTCTAAACTTTTCCAGTGATCTGCAATAATACAATTTACATTTTTATTTTCATTTAAATATTCATTTATCAGTAAAGATTTTCTATATTTTCTCAATAATTTAACTCCACTAACTCTTTCAATTGTAAATGAAACTTTATCATCAAATTTTTTATGATCTTCGTGATAATCAGCAAAAACTTTAACCATATCAATTTTTGATAAAGATCTAGCTAATCCCCACATTAGATTTTGCATACCACCAACTTCAGGAGGGAAAGTTCTAGTTATTATTAAATACATTAATTAGATGACCACTTAATACCACAACCCATACTTGGGAATTGTTCTTCAGGACCTTTACCTGTTTCTGAAACTTGTTTCATAGCAATAAATAAATCACTATCTCCAGATCTGACAGGTTTTAATTCACTTAATTCTCTAATTCTTCCTCTATATTGAAGACCAAAATCTTTATCATAACCAAAAAAATCTGGAGTACATACAGCATCATATTTTCTTGCAATGTCTTGGGTTTCATCAATTAGATAAGGAAAATTAAATTTATGTTTAATTGCAAATTCAATCATATTTTCAAATGAGTCCTCTGGATAATTAATTGGATCATTAGAGCATATTGCAACTGAATTTATTCCTAAATCATTAAGCTTAGTACAGTCCTCCACCACATCTCTAATAATTGCTTTTACATATGGACAATGATTACAAATAAACATTATCAACGTTCCATTTTCGCCTTTGATATCATTTAAAGATATTAATTTGTTCTCTGTAGATTTTAATTCAAAGTTTTCTGCTTTTTTTCCAAAATCACATACTGGTGTTTTAATAGGCATAATGTAATAATATATAAATTATGTTTTACGATTTGGAAGATAAAAAACCAAAAAACTCTGGCGAAAATTGGGTAGCACCAAATGCAACTATTATTGGAGATGTCACATTAGAAAAAAACTCCAGTGTTTGGTTTAATGCTGTAATTAGAGGGGATAATGAAAACATTCATGTTGGAGAAGGTTCAAATGTTCAAGATGGAAGCGTTTTGCATACTGACCCAGGTTGCCCTTTAAGAATTGGTAAAGATGTAACTATCGGTCATATCGTTATGCTTCATGGATGTACAATTGGAGACAATAGTTTAATAGGTATTGGAGCTGTCATTTTAAATAATGCAAAAATAGGTAAAAACTGCATCATTGGTGCAAAAGCATTAATAACTGAAAACAAAGAAATTCCAGATAACTCATTAGTAGTTGGAGCACCAGGAAGAGTGGTAAGAAAACTCACTGATGATGAGATAGGTAAAATTACAGAGAATGCAAAACATTACCAAGATAATTGGAAAAGATACGTAAAAACAGTTTTTTAATATGCCAGCAGGGTATGTAATTGCACAATTAAGAGTAACTAATCCAGAAAATTACAAAGAGTACATTGAAAAAGTTAATCCAATTGTAAAAAAATTTGATGGAGAGTTTTTAGTTAGAAATGGTGAGTATCAAATATTTGATGGTGAAACTAAATTTCCAAGAATAATAGTTCTAAAATTTCCAAGTTATGAGAGAGCGCTAGAATGGTATAATTCGGAAGAATATAAACCTATAAAACAGATAAGAATCGATAATTCTGAAGGAACAAATATAATAATTAGAGGATTATGAAAAAAATATTTATAATTTTTATTGCTTTATTAATATCTCTGAATACTGCAGTCGCTAATGAAAAATTTGAGTTTAGATACAATATTCATGAAAATTTACCAAAAAAATGGGTAACTGAATTCAAGAATATAATGGATGTTTTACAAGAAGTTCTACCTATTCAAAATAATATGAATGATTATCTCAAAAGTCCAGGAATGGATATCTATGCTTGGAAAAGTACAAAAAATCCTTTTCCAGAAGTTAAGAATAATATGAAAGGTTCATGTATTTGCGGTGATGGTTCAACTAGATGGCTGCAATTAGACATATATCCACAAGATTGGACAAGTTCAAGAAATAGAATTCGTACTTATTCTGTTATTGCTCATGAATATTTTCATGTTTATCAAATATCACTTTCAGAAAATAAATTATCAGATAGAGAATCACCAAAATGGTTAACCGAGGGAGGAGCAAAAGTTTTTGAGGAAATGTATGTGAAACAATATTATAAAAAAGATCTTTTAAAGGCCGACATTAAAGAGACAAAAAGATGGAGTATTAAAAAAGTTACTAAAGAACCTCATTTATACGAAAAACACAAAACATCAAATAAAAGAGGAATGGATGGCAATTATACAGGCTCTGCATTCATGTTGCTGGCTTTAGTTAACGAATTAAAAAAAAATAATATTTCTGAAGAAGAAGCATTTGAGTTAGTTTTTAGAGAATTCTGGATACAGAGGGGTAAAAATGATTGGCCAAAGGCCTTTAAAGATACTTTTGGAATGAGTCATGATGAATTTTATGAAAGGTTAAGTAAATACAAAAGAAAAGATCTTAAAAAAATACTTCCAAGCAAGTCTTTGAAGATACAAGATATTTTTAATTAAAGAATTTAATCTCTAAGTGACAATATTTTAAAAGATAGTTTTAATTTAGGAAATCTTTTATTTAAAATTAGTTTAATTTTTTTAAATGAATCGTTATGTATTTTCTTTTCTATAACTGAATTAAAATCTTTCTGTCCATTTACTATTTTAGCTGCACCACAATCTTCGTGATTGATAACTATTAATTTACTTATATTATGTAACTTTATTGAAGTTGATAAATTATCCAAAAAGGTTGATTGCCATTTTTTAAATTTTTTAGAAGTCACACCAATGGCTGCTCCAGCAATAGTAAATGAGCTATATTTTCCAGTTAATTTCTTTTTTTTTAAATAATTAAAAACTTTTGGCTGAAACCTTGGATCCATACATGACAAAACCATAGCTTCATATTTTTTCATTACGGCACCAACCAAGTATCTTTACTATTATCAATGTCAAATCTAGCTCTTCGATGACCTTTTGCAGCTAAATACAACCACTCAATAGATTTAATTTTACACTGTATAACAGTGAAGTTTTTATATCCTTCTTCACTTTGTTCTTTTGTGTAATCAAAATTATCTAATTCAGGTTTTAAACCAGATGTTGGAATATGAGACTCTGTACCTGGTCCATTATCTACTAAGTAACATTTACGACTTATATGTTGAGTTTTTTCCCAAGATTGTTTTGTTATATCATTATTGTGATTAATAATTGCTTCAACTTTTAATCTAACCTGAATTTTTTCATCTTTATCGTAAAATAACATAGATGAATTAGGATTTTTTTCTAAGATTTTAATTTTATCAGATCTAATATCACTGTGGAATTGCACTAAACTATTTTGTTCATCTGATTTTCTAAGAACAACAATTCTACTTTCAATATTTTCTTCACTCCCACACGAAAAAACAGGTATTCTAAAAGGAGACGATCTATTAGTAACAGCATCAGTTAACATTAACCAAATTTTCTTTTTTATTTCGGAAAAATCCTCGTAGTAGGGAACAGTGGTAGACACAATTACTTTTTCTTTTTTAACCTAGCAATTAAACTTGAGCTATCCCAACGGTTTCCACCCATTTTTTGAACTTCAGCATAATAACCATCAACAATTTCAGTTACTGGTACAGGTGAACCATTTCTTTTTGCTTCTTCAATACAAATTTTTAAATCTTTTCTCATCCAATCTACAGCAAATCCGTAATCAAATTTATCAGCAACCATAGTTTTATATCTATTTTCCATTTGCCATGACTGAGCTGCACCTTTAGAGATAGTTTCCATAACTTTGTCCATATCTAAACCTGCATTAATTCCAAAATTTACTGCTTCAGATAAACCTTGCACTAAACCACCAATACACATTTGATTAACCATCTTAGTTAATTGTCCACTACCTGATGGTCCGATTAAAGTTACTTTTTTACTATAACAATCAATTATTGGCTCCGCTTTTTTAAAATCACTATCATCTCCACCAACCATAACAGTTAATATTCCACCTTCTGCACCTGATTGTCCTCCAGATATAGGAGCATCTAAAAAACCAAATCCTTTATCTTTTGCAGCTTTATAAAGTTCTCTAGAAATTTCAGCCGACACTGTTGAATTATCTATATATACACATCCTTCTTTAGCATTATGAAATAACCCATTATCACCTATAGAGACTTGTCTTAAATCATCGTCATTCCCAACACATGTAAAAATAAAATCAGCATCTTTAGCAGCTTCAGATGGTGTATCAGCCATATTACCTTTGTATTCACCAATCCATTTTTCTGCTTTTGATTTTGTTCTGTTAAAAACAGTTACATTATGTCCTGCTTTTGATATATATCCTGCCATTGGATAACCCATTACACCAAGACCTATGAAAGCAACTTTAGAAGTCATATTTTTTTATGTTTAAAAATTTAAGTTTAAAAGTAATTGTATTTGGATTTATATTTACATTTTTTTCAAGCTTTGGACAGAGTTTTTTTCTTGGAATATTCAATACAAGTATTAGAGAGACACTATCGATAACTCATGGACAATTTGGCTCAATATATGCATCTGCAACATTGTGCAGTAGTTTATTACTTATTTGGGTTGGAAAGAAAATTGATGATATAAATATTTTTCGATTTGCAATCTATGTAACATTACTTTTATCTTTTTCTTGTTTTTTCTTTTCAAAAATTTCATCAATAGTTTTTTTATTCATTGCAATTTTTTTAATGAGATTTTCAGGTCAAGGAATGATGTCTCATACTGCAACTACAACAGTTTCAAGATATTTCACAAAATCAAGGGGTAGGGCGTTAAGTATTTGTTGGTTTGGTTTATCTAGTGCTGAATTTATTTTACCTGTTTTAATGGTATTCTTGTTGTCATTAACCACTTGGCAAAATATTTGGACTGTAATTGCAATATTAATTTTAATATTTTTACCGATAGCATCGTTCTTTTTAGTTCGAACTGTTAAACTTGATACAAGAGAAAGCACTGGAGGTGAAGAATTTAAAGAGGAAAATATTAAGCAATGGAAAAGAATTGAAGTAATAAAAGATTATAAATTTTATATCGTAAGCATGAATATGCTTGCAATGCCTTGGATTGCAACCGGTGTATTTGTTTATCAATCATTTATTACTGAATCAAAAAACTGGGGACCATTTGTGATTGCTCAGTCTTTTATGTCATATTCAGTATTTTCAGTAATTACACTTTTAATATCTGGTTTCTTAATTGATAAATTTACAAGTCGAAAACTTTTAATTTTTATGAATATTCCTTTATTTCTGTCGACTTTTGTAATTATTTATTTTGATGCACAATTTACTGCATTTATATTTTTAGGTTTAATTGGAATATCAAATGGTTTGGCAAACGTTTTGGGATCATCTACTTGGGCTGAAGTTTATGGTGTAAAGCATATTGGATCTATTAAAGCTTTGACCACTGCACTTATGGTTTTTTCAACAGCTTTTGGAACAGCTCTTTTTGGAATTTTAATTGATATTGGATTTTCAATTGAGAAAATTGCTTTAATTTCTGCACTTTATATACTTATTTCTTTTGTTCTTCTTTTTTTAGTTAGAAAAAAATTAAATCCAATTTTAGTATAAAAATACTTGATTTTGTTGATCTTGGAGTATATTTAATCGCCCATGGCAAGAGTTACCGTTGAAGACTGTATAGATAAAGTAGATAGCCCTTATGAATTAGTTTTGGTTGCTAAAGAAAGAGCTACTCAACTTAATTCAGGAATTGAACCTACATTAGATAGAGATAACGATAAGCACACAGTTATTGCTTTAAGAGAAATTGCTGAAGAGACAATTAAAGTTCCAGATTTAACAGAGGCTGCAGTTTACAAACTTAGAAAACATGTAGAACAAATTGATGATACTGCTGAAGAAGATGAAGATGTTGGTGATGATTTTGAAAATCTGTACAAAGGTGAGATTTCAAAAAGTGGTGTACCAATTCTTCCTTCAAAAAGAGCTAGAAAAATCCCTGAAAAAATTCAAGTTTCAAAAGAAGATCTTGCTGAACTATCACCGTCAGCACAGCCTGATGTTAATGTAGAAGCTCCAAGTGAAGCTGAAGAAAGTGATGACGTTTCATTAGATCAAGTTTCTGAAGCAGAAGAGCAAGTTTCAGATAACGTAAGCGACGAAGAAAATAATTCTTAATTAAGAAAATTCTTTTAATATTTGTTCCCTGTGTTCGTCAAGATCAGGAATATCCCCTCTAGTACTTTTATCTTCGTATGAAGACATTTTTATTGGATTACCTGCTAATCTAAAATCACCAACTACTTTATGATAAGCTTTAACAATCATGTTTCTTGCTTCGACTTGAGGATTTTCTACTGCTTCTTTAATATTAAATATCGGTCCACAAGGTATCTTTAATTTTTCCATTTCACTTACCCATTCTGAAGTATTTTTTGAAGAAAGTTTATCTTCAAAAATAGATTTTAGTTCATTCATATTTTCGCATCTGAGTGAATTGGTATTAAATCTTTTATCATTGACCATCTCAGGTATTCCTAATACTTCACAAAGTTTTTCATATAATTTATCGTTACCTGCAGCAATAATTATATAACTATCTTTTGTTTTAAATGCCTCAAATGGAGCTATTGAAGGATGTCTAGATCCCATCGGTTTAGGAATTTCATTTTTAGATAAATATCTTGCAATTGCATTTTCTAAAATCGCAATTTGGCAGTCTAACATTGAAACATCTATAAACATTCCCTTGCCTGTTTTTTGTCTATCATACAAAGCTGCATTAATTCCAATTGCAGTAAAAAGTCCCGCTGTAATATCGCCAATTGATGTTCCAACTCTTGTTGGTTCACTATTTGGATGACCTGTAACACTCATCAGTCCACCCATTCCTTGAACTACCATGTCATAAGCGGGTAATTCTTTTAAAGGTCCGGTTTGACCGAAACCAGATGCAGATGCATATATTAATTTTGGATATTTTTTGCTTACATCTTTCCAACCATATCCCCATTTTTCCAAAGTACCTGGTTTAAAATTTTCTACTAAAATATCTGCTTTTGCTAAAATGTTATCAAAGATTTTTTTATCATCTTCATTTTTTAAATTAAGCGCAATACTTTCTTTTCCTCTATTCAGTGACATAAAATATGCCGAATAGTCTTTTACAAAAGGTCCAAACTTTCTTGAATCGTCACCAATTTCTGGTGCTTCTACTTTAATTACACGTGCACCGAGATCAGATAAGATCATAGTACAATATGGACCCACTAAAACCCTAGTAAGATCAACAACTAATAAATTTTTTAAAGGACCATCCATAATAAGTATGTCATTTCCTTATATTGACTCTTCTGTTCAAGTTCAATTTAATATCATCATTATAAATAAAAAGGGGAAAACTATGTTAAGAAAAATAACATTATATTTGTCTTCAATAATTGTGGCTTTTTCAATAGTAGGATCTGCATATGCAGTTACATTAAAAGCAAGTCACCAATGGCCAGGAACACCAAGAGCTGATGGCTCTTTTGACCCACGTCATGAAATGGTACAAATTATTGCTGATGAAGTAAAAAAAGCAAACGTTGATTTAGAAATTAGAATTTATCCAGCTAAGTCACTTTATAAGCCAAAAGAACAGTGGAAGCCTATGACTACAGGTCAATTAGATATTTCTGCTTTCCCATTAGCTTATGCATCAAAATTCCATCCAGAATTTGATGCTACATTAATGCCAGGAACTGTAAAAAATCATGAGCATGCATTGAGATTTAATAAAGGTCCAATGATGACTGAGATTAAAAAAATAATCAGTGATGCAGGTGTTGTAGTACTATCTGATGCATGGTTAGGTGGTGGTTTCGCATCAAAAACTAAATGTATCAAGAATCCAAGTGACGCTAAAGGACAAGTGATGAGAGCTGCAGGAAAAGCTTTCAACCAAATGTTAGAGGCTGCTGGTGCAGGTATTCAAAGTATGCCATCATCTGAAATTTATACTGGATTACAAACTGGTGTATTAACAGGTGCAAATACAAGTTCAGGAAGTTTTGTAAGTTACAAAATTTATGAACAAGTAAAATGTGCAACTCCTCCAGGGAAATTTGGTTTATGGTTCATGTATGAGCCAATTTTAATGTCTAAGAAAAGCTACAATGCATTAAATTCAAGCCAGCAAGTGGCTTTAATGAAAGCAGGAAAAGTTGCTGAGAAATATATGACAGCTCAAGTAGAAAACTTAGATAAAAAGTTTGAAGAAGCATACAAAGCTGCAGGTGTTAAATTAGTGTATATGGATGCTGATGATCATGCTGCATGGGTTGATATTGCAATAAAATCATCTCACAAAGCTTTTGCTGAAAAAGTTCCAGGTGGCGATAAGCTAATGGAAATGGCTTTAGCAGTTAAATAAAATAATATATAAAGAACCCCTATTTATTCTCTATAAGTAGGGGTTTTTTTTATGAAAGAAAAATACTTAAAATTCTGTGATTATGTTGCAAGAGCTTGCGGAGCTTTTGCTGTTTTAGCTTTACTCTTATCAATTCTTGTTATTGTTGAATTAGTTTTTGAAAGATACTTTTTTCAAAGAGCAATAACGTGGCAAACAGAGCTAGTTACAATGCTTCTAGTTGCTTCAACATTTATAGGAAGTGCATATGTTTTAAGTGAAAAAGCTCATGTAAGCATGGAGTGGATTTACGATTTTTTATCAAAGAAAAATATTTTAAGACTTAAAATATTTACATCATTAGTCAGTTTATTATTTTTCTTAATTTTATTCTATTTTGGTTTTTTAATGGTTGAGGAAGCGTTTACTAAAAATTATTCAACAGGAACAGTTTGGGACCCTCCATTGTGGGTACCATATTCTTCTATGATGATAGGTGCTGCATTAATGATTTTACAATATATAGCAGAGATTATTAAACTTACAGACGAAAGGGATGCTAGCTAATGGATCCATTAATAATTGCAATAATCGTTGCCGTTTTTACTTTGATAGTTTTATTTTCGGGAATACCAATTGCTTTTGGTTTAAGCTTTGTATCAATAGCTCTTTTAGTTGCTTTCGAAGGTTTCCAAATGTTAGATGTCTTTGCTGAAACTTTTTATGCAGGATTAAATTCGTTTGTTCTTCTTTCAATACCAATGTTTATTTTAATGGGAATGGCAGTTGCTAATTCTCCAGCAGGAAAAGATTTATATACAGGATTAGACAGATGGTTATGGAGAGTTCCTGGAGGACTAGTTATCTCTAATATAGGAGCTTGTTCAATTTTTGCTGCACTTAGTGGATCAAGTCCTGCAACCTGTGCTGCAATTGGTACCATGGGAATTCCTGAAATGAGAAAAAGAGGATACTCAGACCAAATTGCAACAGGCACTATAGCAGCGGGCGGAACATTAGGAGTTTTAATACCTCCAAGCATTGTGTTAATTGTTTATGGTATTGCTACCGGAACATCGATTGGAAGATTATTTTTAAGCGGATTGATACCAGGATTTATGCTTGCAGGTATGTTTGCTATCTGGGCACTGATACATAGTTACTTTATAGATAAAGATTCAGCTAAAGCTCTAAAGAATAGAACGCCTCCAACTTTCAAAGAAAAAATTGAAGTTCTGCCAAGGATACTTCCTTTCTTAGCAATCATTGCTGGTGTTTTATATGTTTTATATGGTGGTGTTGCTACTCCATCAGAGGCTTCAGGAGTTGGAGCCTTTTTAGTTTTTGTTTTGATTGCAGTTGTATACAAAATTTACCAACCAAAAAAAATATGGAATATTGTTAAAGTTTCAATGAAAGAAAGTGTGATGATAATGTTTATCATCGCAGCTTCTTATCTTTTTGCATTTACATTATCACAACTTTACGTAACTCAATCATTAGCTCAAAGCATGGTAGAGATGAGCTCTAATAAATGGATAGTATTTATTTTAATAAATATATTTCTTTTGATTGCAGGTTTCTTTTTACCTCCAGTTGCCGTAATTGTTATGACTTCAGCAATATTATTGCCAGTTATAACTCAACTGGGATTTGATCCATACTGGTTTGCAATTGTATTTACAATTAATATGGAAATTGGTCTTATTACTCCACCCGTTGGATTAAACCTTTATATAATTAAAGGTATTACTCCAGATGTTAGTTTGTCGGAAATTTTAAAGGGTTCTATACCATTTATGATAATTATGGCTCTAGCTATACTTATTTTATGTATTTTTCCTGAGATTGTGACTTGGTTACCTGACAAAATAATGGGTAAAAGTTTAGGTTTTTAATATATAAAAAACACCATGTTAAATATAAAAAGAATATTCGAGACAATAGCTGATGCTGGTCAAAAAATTTTAGAGAAAAAATCATTAAAAAAATTCTCTAAAAAAAGAGATTTGATTGAGTTATGTGATGACCTGTTATCATCTAAAGGAGCGGCATTTGGAATCACATTAGCAAGGGATATTCTCTTTAGATATCATAACCTATCTCATGAAGATAAATTAAAATTCTTACTTCAGGTAAATGAAAAATATAAACCTGATACAGCCAATATTGATAATGCTATTAAAGATTATACAGAAAATAAAAATAGTAGGTCAATTTTAAATTTATCAAGAATTACATCTGGAACTAGAAAAGAATTGTTTGTTAGACTAAACATGGCTCCAAATGGGACAGCAGAGATTGTTTCTTTAAGAGAAGATCTACAAATGTTTTTAATGAAAAATCCTGAATTGAAAGAATTAGATTATGATTTAATTGATATATTTAAAAATTGGTTCAATCCTGGATTTTTAAAATTAAGAAAAATAACTTGGGATACAAAAGCTGCAATATTAGAAAAATTATTAAAATATGAAAAAGTTCATTCAATGAAAGATATGAATGAATTGAAAATTAGATTAGGTGAAAATAGAAGATTTTTTGCGTATTTTCATCCAGCATTAGAAGATGAGCCAATAATTTTTGTTGAGATTGCATTAACTAAAGGACTAGCTAAATCGATACAAGAATTGACAAGACCTAATGATGGAAAAAAAGTAGATTATGATACAGCTACCTTTTATTCAATTAGTAACTGTCAAGAAGGACTATCAAGGGTCACACTTGGTAACTTCTTAATCAAGAGAGTGGTATATGAGTTACAAGAAGAGTTACCTGATGTAAAAAATTTTGGAACCCTATCACCAATGCAAGGTTTTGCAGATTGGGTTAAATCATCAGAAAATGAGAAAATAAGTGAGATAGTTGAAAAAGATAATTTTGTAAAAGTTGAGTTTCTAAAATCATTAGATCTTAAAATTGGAGATAAAAAATTTATAGATAATAAAGATTTACTTACAAAACTTGCTTTAAATTACTTGGCTGTACAAAAAAATGATCTAGGTTTTCCTATTAATGATGTATGCAGGTTCCATTTAAAAAATGGAGCTGAAATTGATGATATTGTAGTTAATGCTAACGTTTCTGAGGTAGGATTTAAAAGGTCATTTGGAATCATGGTTAATTACAAATATGAACTTGGGAAAATTGAGCAAAATCACCAAGAGTATGTAAACGAAAAAAAAATTAATATATCAAGCAAACTAAAAAAATATGTCTAGATTAAATAGAACTGTCTCTGTTGCTCCTATGATGGACTGCACAGACAAACATGAAAGATTTTTCCTAAGACTAATTAGTAAAAACGTTCTTCTCTATACTGAAATGATTGTCTCAGAAGCTATTGATAGAGGAGATAAAAAGAAACTATTAGAATTTGATATGAGGGAAAAACCTGTTGCTCTGCAGCTAGGAGGTTCTTCTCCAAAATTATTAGGAAATGCTGCTAATTTAGGAGAAGAATTTGGGTATGATGAAATAAATTTGAATTTAGGCTGTCCAAGTAAAAAAGTTCAGAAAAATAGATTTGGAGCTTGTTTAATTCAAGAACCTAATCTTGTAGCTGATTGCTTAAGTTCTATGATATCAAAAACGTCACTTCCTGTAACAGTTAAAACTAGAATTGGATATGACAATGTTGATCAATATGAAAATTTACATAATTTTATAAATATTTTGAAAGATACAGGTGTTAAAACTTTTATAATCCATGCTAGAAAGGCAATGTTAGGAAAATTTACACCTAAACAAAATTTAAATATTCCACCTTTAAAATATGAATACGTAAATAAATTAAAGAAAGATTTTAAAGATTTAGAAATAATAATAAATGGTGGCATAACTTCTACTGATCAAATTAAAGAACATTTAGATAAAGTAGATGGTGTTATGATTGGAAGGTCAATTTATCATTCCCCTTACATGTTAGCAGATATTGAGAACCAAATTTTTAATAATAGTGAAGTTTTGACAAGACAAGAAGTTGTTGAGAAACTAATTGTGTATGTAAAAGAAGAAATTAAAAAGGGTACAAGATTAAATCAAATTATGAGACATACTCTTGGTTTATTTCATGGACAAACAGGTTCTAGTTTTTGGAAAAGATATTTAAGTGAAAATATGTGTGTAAGAGATGCCGATGTTAAGAAAATTGATCACATAATGGATAAAGTGAAATTTAATCCACAAAGTATATCGGCAGGGCAAATTGAATAACACTCTTTTAGAAATTAATAATATTTATTTTATTTTTTTAATGATGGCAGCCGCTGTTCCGGTTGGTTTTTTTGCAGGCTTTTTTGGTATTGGTGGAGGGTTAATTTCAGTCCCATTTTTATTTTTTGTTTTTGAAACATTTAACGTTGATAAAGATTATTTAATGCATTTATCTGTAGGGACAGCTTTCTCAATAACAATTTTAACAGCAACTGCCTCAGTATTAACTCATAGAAAATATAACGCTGTTGATTTTAATATTATTAAAAATTATGGAACATTTGTAATAATTGGAGTTTTCTCTGGAACATTGATGGCGGCATTGATGAATACTAAAACATTGTTATTCTTTTTTTCTGCTGTTGTTTATTTTTTTGGAGCTTACTTGTTGTTACAAAGTGAAAAGAAAAAAAAAATTAAGAAAAAATTTAATATTTTCCCAAGAATAATATTTGGATTTTTGTCAGGACTAATATCTGCTCCTATGGGCATAACAGGAGCTATGATGAATGTTCCTATATTAAGATACTTTGGTTATCCTATTAACTTAGCAATAGGAAGCTCTGCAGCCATTGGATTTATAATAGCTTTATTTGGATCAATTGGATTTTTTACATCTGGCTTGATGTTAAAAGCCGATATCCCACTCAGTATTGGATTTATTAATATACCTGCATTTATAATTTTTGTTCCAATAACCACATTCATGGCAAGGATTGGGGCAAAAACAGTTCAAGATCTGGATAGAGTTAAAACACAAAGATTATTTGGTGTTTTTCTTTATGTTATTGGTACTTTATTTCTATATAGATTTTTAGTGACCTAGGAGACGAGGTGGTTTCAGTCTCCCTCCGCCACCTCAGTTACATATTAATCGATTCTCTAATTTTTTCTTAACTCTTTATAGTTGAATTTTAAATTTTTTGATCATAATCCCCAACCTTACCAGTTTGTTGAAGAAGATTATCAATAAAGTCAAAAATCTTCTTTTTTCTATCTTCAGAGGTTGGACTTTCAGTAACTACAACTAAAGAGGGTTTATTAGAAGATGCTCTTATTAATCCCCAAGACCCATCATCAAAAGAAAATCTTACTCCATTAACAGTTAATATTTCTCTAATTTCTTGATCATCGACTTTAGTTCTATTTTCTTTAATATTTGTTATTTCTTTAACTAAATTTACAACTACATCATATTTTTCACTATCTTTGCAATAAGGAGCCATAGTCGGGCTTTGATATGTTGTTGGCAATTCACCAAGTATTTCACTCATTTTTTTGTTATTTTTATCGAGTAACTTACAGACCTGTATTGCTGAATTAATTCCATCATCATAGCCATATCCCAAAGGTTTATTAAAAAAGAAATGACCACTTTTTTCAAATCCTGCTAAGGCGTTATCGGTATTTACTTTTCTTTTGATATGAGAATGACCAGTTTTCCAATAAATTGTTTCACATTTATTCTCATTTAATATTCTGTCATTCGAATAAAGTCCTGTTGATTTTACATCAACAACAAATTTACTATTTTTATGATTTTTTGAAAGATTTCTAGCTATTAATAGACCTATTTTATCTGAAAAGATTTCATTGCCTTTATCATCGATAACCCCAACTCTGTCTCCATCTCCATCAAAACCAAATCCAATATCAGCATTATTTTCTTTAACAGCTGATGAAATTGCATGTAGCATTTCCAAATCTTCAGGATTAGGATTATATTTTGGAAAAGTCCAATCCAGGTTACAATCAAGTTCAATGACTTCACACCCAATACCTCTTAAAATTTCGGGTGCAAATATTCCAGCTGTTCCATTTCCACAAGCAACTACTACTTTAATTTTTTTATTTAATGGATTTTTTGTTATCAAATCATTTTTATAAACATCCTGAAAATTATCAATTTTTTTTACATTACCTTCACCATTAATAAATTTTTGATTTAGAGTAATATCTTTTAGTTCTTTCATTTCTTCAGGTGCATGGGTTAATCCTTTTTTGATGCCCATTTTTACACCTGTCCAACCATTTTCATTATGACTAGCTGTAACCATTGCAATTGCATCTGAGTTTAAATTAAATTGTGCGAAGTAAACCATAGGAGATAAGGATAATCCTATATCTTCGATTTTGCATCCAGTTGAAACTAAACCCTCTTTTAATTTTTCTTTGATATGTTCGCTGTAAGATCTGTAATCTTGGCCAACTATAATTCTAGGATTGTTTTTTTTTGTATGATTAATTATTTGAGTTCCAAGACCTTTACCGAGTTGAACGATTCCATCATCATCTATGTCTTTTTCGTATACCCATCGTGCGTCATATTCCCGAAAGCCGTAGGGATCAATTTTTCCCAAATTATTCATGTGGATATATGTACATTTTTTTAAAATTTTTATTGATAATTATTTAATAAGTTCTATAAATGTTCTCTTGATTTACAATTTATATAGTATATCAGGTAAATCTACACACTATATCTAGTTATTTACTAGATTTTTTAGTATAAAGATAAAAAGGGAGTTTAATGAACAAAATATTGTCTCAGGCGATCAGGAAAGCTGTCTCTGATTATAAACCAGCGGAAAAAATCAGCAATAATGACAAAAGACCAGACTTATTTTCACTAAATAACAACACAGAGTTGTTTCAAAATTCTAAAGGGATAACTATTAAAATAGATAGATCTAGAGATAATAATTTAACAGATTTTGGAAGAGCAACACTAAGTGACAGATACCTTGGAGAAAACGAGTCTTTCCAAGATTTATTTGCAAGAGTTGCAAGTCATTATGCAGATGACAACTTACACGCGCAAAGACTTTACAACTACATAAGCAACTTATGGTTCATGCCAGCAACACCAGTTTTATCAAACGGTGGAACAAAAAGAGGTTTACCTATTTCTTGTTTCTTAAATGAAGCAGGGGATAGCTTAACTGGAATATTAGATCTATGGAGCGAAAATGTTTGGTTGGCTGCTAAAGGCGGAGGTATTGGAAGTTATTGGGGCAACTTAAGATCTATTGGAGAAAAAATTGGAAGAGTTGGAAAAACTTCAGGAATTATTCCTTTTATAAAAGTTATGGACTCTTTGACAATGGCGATCAGTCAAGGTTCTTTAAGAAGAGGATCAGCAGCTTGTTATCTTCCAATCGATCATCCAGAGATAGAAGAATTTATTGAAATGAGAAGACCAACAGGTGGTGATCCAAATAGAAGATCGTTAAATTTACACCACGGTGTTTTAGTTTCAGATGCATTTATGAGAGCCGTAGAGCTAGATGAACAATGGGCATTAAAAAGTCCAAAAGATCAATCAGTTCAAGCTACTGTTTCTGCAAGAAATTTATGGATTAGATTATTAACTGCAAGAATTGAAACTGGAGAACCTTATATTGTTTTCATTGATACAGTTAATAGAATGATACCTCAACATCATAAGCTTGCTGGTTTAACTGTTAAGACATCTAACTTGTGTAGTGAAATAACTTTACCAACAGGAATTGATAAAGAGGGTAGAGATAGAACGGCAGTATGTTGTTTATCATCTTTAAATTTAGAAACTTATGATGAATGGAAAGACGATGAAAACTTTGTTCCAGACGTAATGAGATTTTTAGATAATGTATTAACGGACTTTACTGAAAAAGCGCCTGAGTCATTTAGTGATGCTGTTTATTCAGCATTGAAAGAAAGAAGTGTTGGTCTAGGTGTTATGGGACTTCATTCATTCTTTCAACAAAAAATGATCCCCTTCGAGTCTGTAATGAGTAAAGTTTGGAATAAAAAAATATTTGAAAGCATCCAAAAACAAGTTGATCAAGCTTCAAAAGATTTGGCTGATGAAAGAGGTGCATGTCCAGATGCTGCTGATTATGGTATTAATGAAAGATTTTCAAATAAAACTGCAATTGCTCCAACTGCTTCAATTTCAATTATTTGTGGTGGAACATCGCCAGGAGTTGAACCAATTGCAGCAAATAGTTATACACATAAAACTTTGTCTGGATCATTTAATGTTAGAAATAAATATCTAAGTAAATTATTAGAGAAGCATGGTAAAAATGATGATGAAACATGGTCAAGCATAACAACTAATCAAGGCTCAGTTTCTCATCTTGATTTTTTAACACAACAAGAAAAAGACGTATTTAAAACAGCTTTTGAACTAGACCAGAAATGGATTGTGGAATTAGGTGCAGATAGAACACCTCATATTTCACAAGCACAATCAATAAATATATTTATACCTGCAGATATTCATAAAAGGGACTTACACCAAATCCATTTCCAAGCTTGGAAAAAAGGATTGAAGAGCCTTTATTACTGCAGATCTAAATCAATACAAAGAGCGGAAAACGTAAACGATGCAAATTCTACAGATGTAACTGCAAATGTTTACAAATCTAAGAAACAAGAAAATCAACAACCAGAATATGAGGAGTGTTTATCATGTCAGTAGAAAGTCTAAAAGATACAAAACAAAAAATTATAGAACCAAAAAAAATGGGTCTATTAGTTGAGAACCCAGTTTATAAACCATTCAGATACCCATGGTGTTATGATGCTTGGTTAACTCAACAAAGAATTCATTGGTTACCAGAAGAAGTTCCACTTGGTGATGACGTAAGAGATTGGCAAAAAAATCTTTCAGAGTCAGAAAAAAATTTATTAACACAAATTTTTAGATTTTTTACTCAAGCAGATGTTGAAGTTAATAACTGTTATTTAAGACATTACACAACTGTATTTAAACCTACAGAAGTTTTAATGATGATGACTGCATTCGCGTCTATGGAAACAGTTCATGTAGCAGCTTATTCACATCTATTAGATACAATTGGAATGCCAGAATCTGAATATTCTGCTTTCATGAAATACAAAGAGATGAAAGATAAATATGATTACATGCAAAACTTTAATGTAAACTCAAAAGAGGATATCGCAAAAACTGTTGCAGTATTTAGTGCCTTTACAGAAGGTCTTCAGTTATTTGCAAGTTTTGCAATTTTATTAAATTTCCCAAGACACAACAAACTCAAAGGAATGGGTCAGATAGTTACTTGGTCGGTAAGAGATGAAACTCTTCATTGTAATTCTATGATTAGAATTTTTAAAGAGTTCATTAAAGAAAACCCTGAGATTTGGACGCCAAAACTTAAAAAAGAACTTTATGAAGCTTGCAGAACTATAATTGAACATGAGGATGCATTTATTGATCTAGCTTTTGAAATGGGTCCAATGCAAGGTTTAACTGCTCAAGAAGTCAAAGATTACATTAGGTTCATTGGTAATAGAAGATTAACTCAGTTAGGTCTTGAGCCAATATATGATGTTCAAAAAAATCCATTAACATGGTTAGACACTATGTTAAATGCAGTAGAGCATATGAACTTCTTTGAAGGTAGAGCCACTGAATATTCAAAAGCATCTACACAAGGTAACTGGATAGACGCTTTCTCCTAGGATTAAGTGATAGTAAGTCCCTGTATAAGTATTTGTAAAACTGATCCTGTATCAGGTCTATGCTATGGATGTGGAAGATCTGATGAAGAGAAAAAAATCTGGAAAGATCCTGAAACAACTGATGATTGGAAGAGCAATAACTTAAAAGAGCTAGAGAATAGACTTTCAGGCTGGCAATTAGAAGGTTTTAAGAAATCATATAAGAATAAGGTCGAAAAGGGTATCTCATTATATAAAGAGAAGTTAAAATCAAATATTTAGTTACTTTTATTTAGTAATCGTATTTGGGTGTGGTCAAATGATCCTTGTATTAGCAATTTCACTTTGATTATATAAATCTTAACTTTACGAGAGGAAAAACAATGAAAAAAACGTTAAATTTGTTACTTAGCGCTATTTTAGTAGTTACATCATTCATTGGTTTGGGAAATATTGCCGTTGCTGACGGTCATGGTTTCCCATCTAAACCAATTGAAGTTGTTACTCACGCCGGTCTAGGTGGAGGAACTGATACAACTGCAAGAATGTTGTTAATTAGAACAAGAAAAAATCTTAAAAATAATGCTTACATCACTCCAAAAAGAGGTGATGCAGGTAACAAGGCAATGGCTTACGTAAAATCGAAGCCTAGAGATGGTCATACAGTACTAGCTATTACGCCAACTCATTTATTTAGAATGGCTAGAGGGCAAGCGGAGCTGACAATTGATGATTTTGTTGGTGTTGCAAGAACTACAGTTGACCCAATTGTAATATTTGTAAATGCAAAAAGTCCTTACAAAACAATTGAAGATTTAATTAAAGCTGGTCAAAAAAAACCAATTAAATATGGTGGTACTAACGTAGGAAGTGTTGATCATATTTCAGGATTAATATTCGCAAGAGAAGCGAAAACAAAAATTGCTTTTGTACCATTCGAAGGTGGTGGAGCGATAATGACTAGTTTAGTAGGAAATCAAATCGAAGCTGCTGGATTAAATCTTGATGAAGGAAAAGATCAATTAGATGCAGGCGAATTGAGAGTACTAGCAGTAATGGCAGATGAAAGAATGTCTGCATTACCAGATACACCAACTCTTAAAGAAAAAGGTATTAATGCGTCTTTTGCTACAGTTAGAGGCGTTGTTGTGCTTAAAGGTACACCACAAAAAACTATTGATACTCTTGAAAAAGGATTCCTTAAAGCAATGAAACATCCAGTTTACCAAAACTATTTACAAGGTGCTGGTTTGGATGCATCAAGTGTTGCAGGAGCTAAAGCTTGGGATGCTGAAATTAAATCTATTTACAAAGAAGCAAGAGCTGCTTTAGTAAGTTTAGGTTTAGCTAAATAATTTCAATTACTTAATGGGGGTTATACAACCCCCATTTAAATCAAAATGATAAAAGATATAAAAATTCTAAGTATTATTATAATTATATCAGTCGCATTATTTGCATACACATTCACATTTGATGAAGTTCCTGAAATTTTAGCTCAGGGAATGCAACCTACAATGATGCCAAGATTAATTTTTTCTTTAATAATTTTTTTATCTATATTTCAGTTAATTCAGAATAAAAATTTAAAGTCTGATAAAAAAGAATTAATTCGAAGAAATGCTTTTGTAACATTTGCTTATACATTATTCATAGTTTTAATAGCAGATAAACTTGGATTTTTAATTTCTATATTTTTGTTCACTTTAGTTACACCTATGTTATGGCAAAGGAAAGATTATATAAAAATCTTTTTTTATTCTTTAACTATATCAGTATTTGTTTTTGTTTTTTTTACACTTGTACTTCAATTAAAATTTCCTCAAGGGATATTAGAAGAATTTATAATTAGGAATTTTTATTAATGGAAATTTTATCAAATATCTCTTTAATCTTAAATCCAACAACATTTGGTTTAATACTAGGATCTACAATTGTTGGAGTATTGATAGGTGCTCTTCCTGGATTAAGTTCAGGAATGGCTATTGCATTGTTATTACCGTTCACAATATATTTAGAACCCAGTCAAGCGATTGCAGCAATGGCTGCATTATATTGTGGTGGTACTTTTGGAGGATCAATCACAGCTATATTAATTAATGCACCTGGCGCCCCACCTGCTGCTGCAACAGCTTTTGATGGTTTTCCAATGGCTCAGAAGGGCCAGGCAGGTAAAGCTTTAGGCATGGCTGCAGTATCTAGCGTAGTTGGTGGAATTATTTCTTTGATTGTCCTAATTATTTTTGCACCAACACTTGCAAGAATTGCATATAAATTTGGACCTCCAGAATATTTTGCATTGGCAATATTTGGATTATCAATGTTAGCTTCTATAAGCTCAAAGTCTCCTGTTAAAAATCTTATAGGAGGTTTGATAGGTTTATTTGTTGCAACAATCGGAGTTCACCTTACAACTGGTATTTCAAGATTTACATTTGGGGTTGCTGAACTTTTTGAAGGGATAAGCTTTGTTCCTGTATTAATTGGTTTATTTGCAATGTCTGAGATATTAGTCCAAGCATCAAAAAGTGAATTACTTTTAGAAAGAATTAAGTTTTCAGCAATAAAACTTCCTTCAATTTCAGAATTTAAGAGTTGTGTTAAAACAATTTTAAGATCATCAGGTATAGGAACTTTTATAGGCATTCTTCCAGCTGAAGGTGGAACAGTTAGCGCAATGATTGGTTATAACGAGGCAAGAAGATGGTCAAAAAATAAAGATAACTTTGGAAAAGGAGAAATAGAAGGTGTTGCAGCTCCAGAGTCTGCTAATAATGCTGCTACCGGTGGTGCAATGATACCAACTCTTGCTTTAGGTATTCCAGGTTCAGCAACTACAGCAGTAATTCTTGGAGGATTTCAAATTCATGGATTAAGAGCTGGACCATATTTGTTTGAACAGCAACCTGACCTGCTTTACACAATTTTTTATGGCATGCTTTTAGCAAACTTTATCTTTTTAATTTTTGGTTTACTTGGAGCTAAAATATTCTCAAGAATTTCTTTAATACCAAGAGGTTATTTATGGCCATCTGTATTTGTATTTTGTCTTGTTGGATCTTATGGATTATCCCAGTCTATGGTAGATGTTTACATAATGCTAATTTCAGGTGTTGTTGGATTTTTCTTAAGACGGTCAGGATTTTCTCCAGCACCAATAATTATGGGAATTGTATTAGGCGAATTAGTGGAAAATTCATTAGCTCAATCAATCATAATATTTGACCAAAATATATTTATGTTTTTTACAAGGCCAATAGTACTTGTATTTTTTACATTAACTTTTTTAAGTTTATTCTACAGACCTATTAAAAATCTAATAATGAAAGGAAAATAATGACTAAAGCTTTTACACCTAATATTAAATCTAAAAGAGGAAAAGACTTAACAAAATACGTTGCTAACTTTGTTCACAAAACAAAATTTAAAAATATTCCAAAAGAAGTTGTTGAGTTAGCAAAAAAACATATTTTGGATGGTTTTGGTTTAGCATTATCAGGCTCTGTTGCAAGAACAGGTAATTACTTATTTGCACATATCAAAAAAAGTTCAGCAAAAGGGAAGGCAACAGTTATTGGTTCAAAAATGAAGGTTCCAACGCACTTTGCAGCTTTGGCAAATGGTGTAGGAATACATTCTGACGATTACGATGATACGCAATTAGCTGTAGCAAAAGATAGGGTTTATGGGTTATTAACACATCCTACTGCACCTTGCTTGCCAAGCGCTTTTGCGGAAGGTGAAGTAAATAAAATTAATGGAAAAGATTTTTTAAACTCATATTTAATTGGTGTAGATGTAGAATGTAAAATATCTGAAGCCATGTCTCCGCGTCATTATCAACATGGTTTTCACTCAACAGCAACCTGTGGAACTTTTGCTTCTGCTTCTGCTGCAGCTAAAATTAGAAAATATGATCATAACAAAATTTTAAGATCTTTAGGGATTGCGGCCTCTCTTAGCGCTGGATTAAGAGAAAATTTTGGAACAATGACAAAACCACTGCACGCAGGTAGAGCGGCAGAGAGTGGAGTGATAGCTTGTGATTTAGTAAGATATGGTTGGTCTTCAACTGATAAAATTTTAGAATCTCCAAGAGGTTTCTTTCAAGCCCATGGAGGTGGATACGATATTAACTCATTAAAAGGTAAACTTGGAAGACCATGGACATTTAAATCTCCAGGTATTTCTATTAAACCACATCCTTGTGGTTCTTTAACCCACCCTGGGATGACAAAGATGTTAGAGTTAATTAAAAAGTATGACATTAAGCCAGAACAAGTGGTTAAAGTTGATGTTGGCACAAACCATAACATGCAAAATGCTTTGATACATCATCGACCAAAAAATGAGTTTCAAGCTAAATTTAGTATGGAGTATTCTATGGCAATACTTTTAATTGATAGAAGAGCATACATTCCTGAATATCAAGATAAAAGAATTAATAAATCTGATGTCCAACAAATGCTTAAAAAAGTGAACTTTTATAAAAACAAAATAGCTGAGGCCGCGGGTTACGACAAAATGACAACTATAATAGATATTTATTTAAAAAATGGCAAAAAGATATCTGGGAGAGGTGATTTTGGAAAAGGTAGTCCAGCAATACCAATGACTTACGACGAAGTTGCAGATAAGTTTTTAGGTTGTACAGAATTTGCTAAATGGCCTTTATCTAAATCTAAAAAAATTATTGAAACAGTAAGGAACTTAGAAAAAGTTAAGGATATTAGAATATTAGGAAAGTTATTATCAAAATAGTTATCTTTGATTTAAAAGCATAACTTTTCGATATTTGCTACCTTTGTATTTAGCTAATGGTCTTATTAATTTATTAGATGAATGTTGTTCCATTATATGAGCCGACCATCCAGTAATTCTTGAAATTACAAATATTGGTGTAAAGAAATCTGTATCAAAACCCATTAGATGATAAGTAGGTCCTGTTGGGTAATCTACGTTTGGATGAATATTCTTTTTACTAATCATTACTCTTTCAACAATATCGTAAATCTTTAAAAACTTTTTATCTTTTTTAATTTTAGCAACCTTTTTGAAATACTCTTTCATGGTTGGAACTCTAGAGTCACCACTTTTATAGACTCTATGACCAAAACCCATCACAACTTCTTTTTTCTTTAATGCATTATTGATCCATTTTAAAGCATTCTCAGGTTTTTTAATTTTATTCATCATATGCATGACCTCTTCATTTGCTCCACCATGTAATGGTCCTTTTAGACTAGCTATAGCACCTGTTATAGCACCATGAATGTCAGATAAACTACTTGTTATAGTTCTAGCTGTAAAAGTTGAAACATTAAAACTGTGCTCTGCGTATAAAATTAAAGATACATCAAAAGCTTTTACAATTTCTTTTTGAGGTACTTTTCCAAAACACATGTAGAAAAAGTTTTCTGCAAAAGTTAATTCTTTTTTTGGTTTAATAATCTTTTTACCTTTTCGAATTCTATAAAACGCTGCTAAAGCAGTTGGAGTTTTGGCTAAAATTCTTAGAGCTTTTCTTGTATTTGCTTCCTGAGAATTATCTGTAGTTTCTTTATCTTCTAATCCCATTACACTAACTGCTGTTCTAGCAACATCCATGGGATGAGACTTTTTTGGCATGTGTTTGATTATTTCGTAAAGATTTTTTGATAAATCTCTATGTCCTCTCTCAATTTTTTCAAATTGTCTTAGCTCAATACTATTTGGTAAATCACCTTTTAAAATAAGATATGCAGCTTCTTCAAATCTACAAAATTCGCACAGATCTTGTACAGCATAACCCCTATAAGTTAATGAGTTAATCTCAGGCATAACTTTAGAAACTTCTGTTTCATCAACAACAATTCCTAATAAACCTTTCTTTACTTCTTCACTCATTATTCATGTCCCTCAGTACTAAAATTATATATTTTTTCGTCTAAAGAGTTGTATTTTTCATACTCAACTAGATCATATAATCTTTTTCTAGTTTGCATCTTATCTATAATATTATTTTGATGTCCATCCGCAAAAATGGCACGTAGACCATCCTCAACACTTTTCATCGCTAATCTTTGTGTAGTAACTGGATAAATTACAATATTGTAACCAAGCTCTTCTAATTGTTGAAAATCTAGCAACTTGGATTTTCCAAACTCAGTCATATTAGCTAAAAGATAACAATCTAGTGATTTTCTAACTTTTTCAAACTCAGACTCATCTTTTAATGCTTCTGGAAAAACAATCTCTGCGCCGGCGTCAATATAAGATTTGCAACGATCAATCATCTTATCAATTCCTTCTACACTTTTAGCATCGGAACGTGCAATGATTTTAAATTGTTTGTCTGATCTCGCTTCTACACATTCTTTAATTTTTTTTGTCATATCCTCTTTTGATATCAACTCTTTATTGTCTAGATGGCCACATCTTTTCTGTTCTATCTGATCTTCTAAATGAATTGCTGAAATACCAAAATTTTCAAATGTTTGAACAGTTTCTTTACAAGATTTAAAACCTGTATCGACATCAACAATGGTCGGAAGATTTGTAACACGTGCAATTTGCTTTGATCTGTTACTGACATCATTAAGAGTTGTTAATCCTATATCTGGATAACCCAAATCATTAGACATAACACCTCCAGATACATAAACTCCATCATATCCAATTTCTTCAATAACTTTTGCTGTTAATGGATTATATGCACCTGGTATTCTTAAAATTTTATTTGATTTTAGTTTATTATCTAAATCAATTCTTTTCTCTTCAGGTTTTTTTTCAACAAAGTGCACTAGAATATTCCTTTTTTATGATTCGATTTTAAGTATCTTCTACTTACTTCAATATTTAGTTTTGTAAGCTGATTATTTTTTAATTTTTTCAAATTTTGAACATCTTTTAAAAATCTATCACTTTCTTTTTTAGAAATAATACTTTCTGTTAAAATTTTAAATTTATTTATATAATCTTTTCTTTTAAAAGGTCTTTTGCCATAAGGATGAGCATCTGCTCTTTCTAATTCCTCAATAATTTTTTTCCCATTATTTAATGTTACTATAACCTTTGCACCAAAAGATTTCTTTTTTGGATCAGGATCATGGTATTTCTTTGTCCATTTTTTATCCTCATGAGTTTTAATGGATCTCCATATTTTAATTGTACTTTTTTTATTAGCTCTCTTTTTAGTATAAGACTTTACATGATGCCAATCTGCATCTTCTAAAGCTACTGCAAAAATATACATTATTGAGTGATCTAAAGTTTCTCTACTAGCATTCGGATCCATTTTTTGTGGATCATTAGCTCCAGTTCCTATTACATAATGAGTATGATGACTTGTATATATATCTATTTTTTTAATTGTATTTAAATTATCAATTTTTTTATTAAGTGCTTTTGCAATATCAATTAATGCTTGAGCTTGATATTCTGCAGAATATTCTTTTGTATATGTTTCGAGAATGGCTTTCTTTTCTTCGTTCTTTTTAGGCAAAGGAACAAAATATTTAGCATTTTTTCCATCTAATATCCTTGCAATTACACTGTCTTCACCTTCATAAATAGGACTCGGAGCTCCTTCACCTCTCATCGTTCTATCTACAGCTTCAATTGCCAATTTTCCTGCATGAGCTGGAGCATAAGCCTTCCAACTTGAAATCTCACCTTTTCTTGATTGTCTTGTTGAAACACTCACATGTAATGCTTGTTGAACACTTTGATAAATAGTTTCTGTATTTAATTTTAACATAGATCCAATACCAGCAGCAACACTTGGTCCCAAGTGAGCGATATGATCAACTTTGTGTTTATGAAGACAAATAGCTTTTACAAGATTAACTTGAACTTCATAAGCAGTTATAATTCCTCTTAATAAATCATTTCCATTTTTTTTTAATTGTTGTGCCACTGCTAAAAGAGCAGGAATATTATCACCAGGATGGCTGTAATCAGCCGCTAGAAATGTATCATGAAAATCTAATTCTCTAACGGCAGTTCCATTTGCCCACGCAGCCCATTCACAATCAAATTTAAGTTTTGAATTTATGCCAAAAAGATTAGCTCCATTTTTTCTAATATGTTTTTTTGCCATTTCTCTTGCAGATATTACAGGTCTTCTATTTAAGGAAGCTATAGCGACAGAAGCGTTATCAATAATTCTATTAATAACCATTTCTACCGAATTTTTATTTAATCTAGCATTATCACTTGCTATCTCTGCTATTTTCCAAGCAAGCTGTTTCTTCTTTGGAAGATTTATTTTTGATGGATATACTTTAATTGTATGTAATAACAAAATAACTCCTAATTTGTGATTTTGTTTTAATAGTTAAAATAAATTAATCAATATTAAAGATATTGAGATACAATTTTTTCAATACCTACAAAGTCTTTTATTAAGTGATTATGATAAATTTCATCAATATTTTTTTCAGTATATCCATCCTCTAATAAAATCATTGGAATATCTGCTGCTTTAGCTGCATTTGCATCCGACTCACTATCACCGATCATAATTGATTTATTTCTACTACCATCTAAAATTTCTATGATTGTTGTTATATGTCTCGGATCAGGTTTACAATAATCAAAAGTATTATAACCTGCAACATAATCGAAGTAATCATATATCCCAATTTTTTTTAAAAGATCTACTGCAAGATGTTCGGTTTTATTCGTGCATACAGCCATTGATATATTTTTTTTTTTACACCAATTTAAAAAATCTTTTACACCAGGCATCAGAGTACTTTCATTTAAAATATTTTTTCCATAATAAGAAATAAATTCATCTGTCATTTCATTTTTAATTTTCTCATTAATCGAAGTTAATTCTTTTTTGGCCTGGCTCCATATAGATCTACCAATCATTGCTCCAGCTCCTTGACCAACAGTATTTTTAAGTTCATCAAGAGATTTTGTGGGGTATCCAAATTTCTTCATAACATGGTTATGAGCAAGCATTAGATCAGGTGCTGTGTCTACTAACGTACCATCTAAATCAAAAAGAATTGTGAATTTTTGTGTCATTTAAAAAGTATTAATAAGAAATAAATTGTGAATTAATTAAATTAATACCCAGTTATATACAACTATCTAATGAATAGTCAAAATTTACAAAATAAACTTAGAGATAAATTTTTAAAAAAAGGTGTCAAAATGAAGGGGCCTGAAACAGTTTTTTTTTCTAAAGACACTAAAATTGGAAAAAACGTAGAGATAGAACCTTATGTTGTGTTTGCCGATAAAGTGAAAATAGGAAACAATGTAAAAATTTTATCTTTCTCTCATCTTGAGGGTGTTAGTATAGATAATAACGTAAGTGTAGGTCCATATGCACGTTTAAGACCTGGAACAAAAATAAAGTCGGGTTCAAAAATAGGAAATTTTGTTGAAGTAAAAAAAAGTACAATAAATAGAAGTTCTAAAATCAATCATTTATCATATATTGGTGATGCTCAAGTAGGAAGAAATGTTAATATTGGAGCAGGCACAATAACTTGTAACTACGATGGAAGAAAAAAAAGTAAAACAAACATCAAAGATAAAGTGTTCGTAGGTTCAAATACATCTTTAGTGGCACCAGTTACTTTAAGTGAAAAAAGTGTTATAGGTGCAGGATCAGTAATCACAAAAAATGTGGCTAAAGGATCACTAGCATTAACAAGATCAAAACAGCAAGAAAAAAAAAATTATAAAAGAAAATAAAAATTAATGTGTGGAATAGTTGGAATTACTAGCTCTAAAGAGGTTACTCCTAGAATTATAAGTTCATTAAAAAAACTTGAGTATAGAGGCTACGACTCTGCAGGTATAGCAACTCTTTCAGAAGGAAATATAAATGAAGTAAAGTGTGAGGGTAGAGTAGACGCTTTAGAGAAAAACATTATACAAACTAAAATATCTGGCTCTATCGGTATTGGGCACGTAAGATGGGCAACGCATGGAAAACCTAGCTCAATTAACGCACATCCTCATTCATCAGAAGATGTATCTGTAGTTCATAATGGTATAATCGAAAATTCAACAATTCTTAAAAAGGTATTAGAAAATAAAGGTTATAAGTTTAAATCCCAAACAGATACAGAAGTAATTGTTCATTTAGTAACTGATTATTTAAAAAAAAATAATCTTAAAAATACAATTATAAAAGTTTTAAAAAAATTACACGGTAGTTTTGCGCTAGGAATAATATTCAAAGACCAACCAGACTTAATAGTTGGGGCAAGAAGAGGCTCTCCTCTTGCAGTTGGTTATGGTCCAAATGAACACTACCTTGGTTCAGACTCTTATGCATTAAAGTCAATGACTAATAAAATTTCATATTTAAATGATGGAGAATTTTGCATATTAAAAAAAGATCAGGTTGAATTTTTTGATACTGATGGAACTAAAGTAAACAAAAAAATTTTAAATCTTTCTAAGGATGATCAAAATTATGAAAAAGGCGATTACAAATATTATATGGCCAAAGAAATAGACGAGCAGCCGATTACCTTAAAAAATTGTGTAAATGAGTATATCGACAAACATAACAAAGAAATAAATATTTATAATTTTCCCTGGAAAATCAATGAGATTTCATCAGTAATTTTAATTGGATGTGGAACAGCATATCATTCATGCCTTGTTGCTAAGTATTGGTTTGAGCAAAATACCAGGTTAGATGTGAGTGTTGATATAGCTTCAGAGTTTAGATACCGAAAAATCAAATTTAAAAAAGATTGTCTTTATGTGTTTGTTTCTCAATCAGGAGAAACTGCAGATACATTTGCTGCGTTAGATTTGTGCAAAAAAAATAATGTCAAAACATGTGCTGTCGTAAATGTTGTTGAAAGTTCAATTGCAAGAGACGCAGATCTAGTTTTACCAATTCATTGTGGTCCGGAAGTTGGAGTTGCTTCTACAAAGGCTTTTTTAGGACAAATGTTAGTTCTTTATTTATTATGTACTAAACTTTCTTATGAACAAAAATCAATTAATAAAAAGGATTATCAAAAGAAGATAAAAGATTTGTTATCTTTATCTAAATCAGCAAAAAATACTCTTAATATTGAAGATAAAATTCAAACACTTGGAAAAGATTTTGCTAATTCTAAAGGATCAATGTTTTTGGGGAGAGGTTATTCATATCCAATTGCACTTGAAGGTGCTTTAAAACTAAAAGAGCTTGCTTATGTTCATGCCGAAGGTTATCCAGCAGGGGAAATGAAGCATGGACCTCTTGCACTAATAGAAGAAGGTATGCCTGTAGTGGTAATTGCTCCAAGAGATGAGCATTACAAAAAAACTATTTCAAATATGCAAGAAGTTATATCTAGAGGTGCAAAAGTTTTACTAATAACAAATAAAAGTACTGATGAAATTTATTCAGAAAATATTTGGGAGCAAATAGAAGTTGATGCCATATCTGATGAACTTATTCCTTTTTTGACCACTATACCTTTGCAAAAGTTAGCTTATTACTCTGCATTAGATAAAGGATACGATATAGATAAACCAAGAAACTTAGCTAAATCTGTCACTGTTGAATAAATAATAAAGTCTGTTAAAACAATTCTGAGTTGAAATGAAAAATTGGAAAATAAATAGTTGGAGAAAATACCCCGTCAAACATATTCCTCAATATGAAGATGAGAAGGAATTAGAGATGGTTTTAAATAAATTGAAAACCTTTCCTCCACTAGTTTTTGCAGGAGAAACAAGACATTTGAAAGATCAGTTGGCAATGGTCAATGATGGAAAAGCATTTCTATTACAAGGTGGTGATTGTGCAGAAAGTTTTGCAGAATTTCATCCTGATAATATAAGAGATACATTTAAGGTTATTCTTCAAATGGCATTAGTAATGACATACTCAGCTTCTTTACCTATTGTAAAACTTGGAAGAATTGCTGGACAATTTTCAAAACCAAGAAGCGCACCAACTGAAAAACAAGGGGATAAAGAATTACCAAGTTATTTGGGAGACAATATAAATGCAATAGATTTTAATGAAAAAGCTAG
This sequence comes from uncultured Pelagibacteraceae bacterium, assembly GCA_902615045.1. Lineage (GTDB taxonomy): Bacteria > Pseudomonadota > Alphaproteobacteria > Pelagibacterales > Pelagibacteraceae > Pelagibacter. The sequence continues at coordinate 34,081 of CACMNP010000005.1, forward strand.
AAGACCTGATCCAAAAAGAATGTTTAAGGCCTATTCTCAATCTGCATCAACTTTAAACCTTTTAAGAGCATTTTCAAAAGGTGGTTTTGCTGACTTAAATAAGGTTCACTTATGGAATTTAGATTATATTAAGAAAAGTCCCCAAGCTAAGAAATTTAAAGAATTAGAAGATAAAATAGCAGATGCATTAGCTTTTATGGATGCTTGTGGAATTACATCTGATTTTAATAATAGATTGTACACAGTTAATTTTTGGACTTCTCATGAGGCTTTACACTTACCTTTTGAAGAAAGCATGACAAGAGTAGACTCAACCACGGGTGAATATCACGATACTTCAGCTCACTTTGTTTGGATAGGGGATAGAACAAGACAATTAGATGGAGGGCATGTTGAGTTTTGTAAAGGAATAGAAAATCCAATTGGCATCAAATGTGGTCCAACTTCTAAACCTGATGAGATTGCAAAAATATGTGAAGTTATAAATCCTAAAAACGAAAAAGGAAAAATTACTTTAATATCAAGGTTCGGTCATCAGAATGTAGAAAAATTCTTACCAAAATTAATTAGAGGTATTAAAAAAGAGGGATTAAATGTTGTGTGGTCATGTGATCCAATGCATGGCAATACAATTAAATCAACCACTGGTTTTAAAACTAGACCATTTAATGATGTTGTAAGTGAAGTTAAAAATGTATTTGCAGTTCATCAAGCTGAAGGTTCTTATGCTGGAGGTCTACACGTTGAAATGACAGGACAAGATGTGACAGAGTGCACAGGTGGAGCAAAAAAAATATCAGATGCAGATTTATCAAGCAGATATCATACGCACTGTGATCCAAGATTGAACTCTGATCAAGCTATAGAATTAGCGTTTTTAATTTCAGATGAGATAAAAAAGAATAGTTTGTATTCTAAATCTGCAATTAAAGCGGCATCTTAACAGTTTAAAAATAAATTTTTTTTCTTATATTTAAATTATGACACCCAAAGATAAAGTGAATCACATTAAAAACTGGATTTCAGATTATGTGAATTCTATGCCAAAAAAAGCTCAATCTTTAGTGATTGGTATTTCTGGTGGAATAGACTCTTCTGTCTCAAGTACATTAAGTGCAATGACTGGTTTAAAAACAATTGTTTTATCAATGCCTATTAAACAAAAATCTGCACAACATGATCTAAGTTTGGCGCATCAAGAATGGTTAAAGAAGAATTTTAGCAATGTAGAGGGACACACATTAGAATTAGATAGTTTATTTAAAACATTTGAGGGAACACTAAACAATTTTGGTAGTGAACACGGAATGGCAAACTCTAGAGCAAGATTAAGAATGACAACGCTTTATCAAGTAGCTGCCGCAAACAATGGAATAGTTGTTGGAACAGGAAATAAAGTAGAAGATTTTGGAGTTGGTTTTTACACAAAATATGGTGATGGTGGAGTAGATATTTCTCCAATAGCAGATTGTAATAAAACTGAGGTATGGGAACTTGGTAAAGAACTTGGAATTTTAAAAGAGATTATTAATGCTCCTCCTACAGATGGTTTATGGGATGATGGTCGTACTGATGAGGGACAACTTGGTTTGTCATATAAAGAATTAGAAGAAGCAATGGATAATGAAAATTCTGTAAATAGAGATAAATATAATTCAATTCGAAGTGCAAATTTGCATAAAATGGAACCTATTCCAGTATGCAAAATTCCTAATTAATCAAATAGATTCACAAATCTATAATTTAAGTATATTCCTAGTTGTATGGCTAAAGATATATTTTTAACTAATAGTCTAGGTGGTAAGAAAGAAAAATTTACACCCAAAAATGAAAAATCCATAGGCATGTATGTTTGTGGTCCTACTGTTTATGATGATCCACATATTGGTAATGCCAGACCATTAGTTGTTTTTGATATTCTGTATAAAATTTTAAAAAATAGATATGGATCAAAATCTATAAAATATATCAGAAATATAACAGACATAGATGACAAAATAATCAAAGCATCTAATGATCAAAATATTTCTATAAACGACTTAACTTCAAAAATTACTGATAATTTTCATAAGGATTGTAATTACTTAAAATGTGAAACACCAAACAGTGAACCAAAGGCAACAGAAAATATAAAACAAATGATTGAAATGATCACAGAATTAGAGAAAAAAGGGTTTGCATATTCAAAGGATAAGCATGTTTATTTTGAAGTTAAAAAATTTAGTGATTATGGAAAACTATCTAATAAAAAGTTAGATGAATTAATAGCTGGTTCACGAGTAGAGGTTTCAGAAATAAAAAAAAATCCTGAAGATTTTGTATTGTGGAAACCATCAACAGATAAAGAGCCTTCATGGGAATCTCCTTGGGGCAAAGGTAGACCAGGTTGGCACTTAGAATGTTCGGTTATGTCTAAAAGATATTTGGGTGAAGAATTTGATATTCATGGTGGTGGTAGAGACTTGATTTTTCCTCATCATGAAAATGAGATTGCTCAATCAAGATGTGCAAATGAAACAAATTCGTTTGCAAATTATTGGGTTCATAATGGATTTATAACTCTTTCAAATGAAAAAATGGCAAAATCTCAAGGAAATATTTTAAAAATAAAAGATTTTAAAAATAAATATAATGGCCAAGTTTTAAGATTAGCATTAATTAGCGCTCACTATAGACAAGGATTAGATTGGAATGAAAAACTAATATCAGAGTGTGAAAAGACTTTAAGCAAATGGTATTCAGCCTATTCTGATGTGCATAAAAATACAATATTATCAGATGAATTATTAGATCCTTTATATGACGATTTAAACACTCCAGGCTATATTGCTAATTTACATTCTTTATATAGTAAAGCATCAACTGGAACTAACGAGGATAAAGCAATTTTTGTAAAAGCTTGTAATTTTATAGGTTTATTAACTGATACTTCAGAAGAGTGGCTACAAACAAAAAAAAATACAATTTCTCTTTCAGAGGATGAAATTAATTCAAAAATAGTTGAGAGAAACAAAGCAAGAGATGAAAAAAATTATCAATTAGCTGATAAAATTAGGAAAGATCTTTTAGATAAGGGTATTTTAATTGAAGATAAAGATGGTACAACCTCGTGGAAATTAAAATGAGTAAAGAAAAAATTTATATATTTGACACAACTCTTAGAGATGGGGCACAAACCCAAGGAGTTGATTTTTCATTAAATGAAAAAGAAAAAATCGCTAAATCTTTGGATAACTTAGGAGTTGATTATATAGAAGGTGGTTGGCCAGGAGCAAATCCAACAGATACAGAATTTTTTAATAAAGATCAGAACTTTAAAAATGCAAATCTTACAGCTTTTGGTATGACTAAAAAATCAGAGCATAGTGCAAAAAATGACCCTATGTTGTCATCTTTGATTAATTCAAAGAGTTCATCAGTTTGTTTATTTGGTAAAAGTTGGGATTTTCATGTTGATGTGGCCTTAGGTATTTCAAACGATCAAAATTTAGAAAATATAAGCGAGAGTGCAAAGCATATAGTTAATTCAGGTAAAGAATTTATGTTTGATGCTGAACATTTTTTTGATGGTTATAAATCAAATCCTGAATACGCAATATCATGTTTAAAAGCAGCATTTGATAATGGTGCAAGATGGATTGTTTTATGTGATACTAATGGAGGGACATTGCCTCACGAAATTTCTAAAATTGTTGAAGAAGTAACAAAGCATATACCAGGTAATAATCTTGGAATTCATGCCCACAATGATACAGAAAATGCAGTTGCTAATAGTTTAGTAGCTGTGCAAGCAGGAGTTAGACAGGTTCAAGGCACAATAAATGGACTTGGTGAAAGATGTGGTAATGCAAATTTAATGTCTTTGATCCCAACTTTTTTTTTAAAAAAAGATTTTTCAGACAAATATGAAATTAATATTAAACCAGAAAACATTAAAAATTTAACTCAATGTTCAAGATTATTAGATGAAATATTGAATAGAAAACCTAACAAACATTTACCTTATGTAGGCGCTTCTGCATTTTCACACAAAGGTGGAATGCATGTATCAGCTGTACAAAAAGATCCAAAAACTTATGAACATATTAATCCTGATGAAGTAGGCAATGCTAGGAATATAGTTGTTTCTGATCAATCAGGACAATCGAATATAATGTCTAGATTAAATGCAATTGGTATTAATATTGAAAAAAATGATCCAAAAATTAAAAAACTTCTTCATGAAGTAAAAGATAGAGAGTTCATAGGATATAGTTACGATGGTGCTGATGCATCTTTTGAACTTCTAGCTAGAAGATTGATGGGTGAAATACCAAGATATATTTCAATTAACGAATATGATGTTTCTGTTAAGAAAGATTCAGCTGGAGAAGTAATATCATTTGCAAAAGCAAAACTTGAGGTAGATGGTCATGAAATATTATGTGAAGGCGAGGGTAACGGACCTGTTAATGCTTTAGATAATGCAATTAGAAAAAATGTAAATAAACTTGAAAAATACTCAGAATACTTAAAAGATCTAAAATTAGTTGATTATAAAGTTAGAATATTAAATACAGGAACTGGTGCTGTTACTAGAGTTTCTATAGAAAGTGCAGACTCGAAACATGGTAATTGGTTTACTATAGGAGTTTCTCCAAATATTATTGATGCATCTTTTAAAGCCCTTGTTGATAGTTTGGATTACAAGCTATTTAAGGATAATGCTCCTGCAAGTACTTGATGTCATTTAAAAATATAACTTTCATTTTACACAAACCTCAATTATCAGAAAATATAGGAGCTTGCGCTCGAGCTTTAAAAAACTTTAATTTTAACAATCTATCAATTGTTAATCCAAAACCCTCTTTTCCAAATGATAAAATTATTGCAACATCTGTTGGCGCAAAAGATGTTATTAAAAAAGCAAAAGTATATGAAAATTTAGAAAAATCATTAATTAATTTGGATATATTAGTTGCAACATCTGCAAGATTTAGAAATAAAAATATTAAACATATATCAATAACCGATCTTAGCAAGATTAATTACAAAAAAAAGGTTGGTTTCCTTTTTGGATCAGAAGCATCTGGATTATCAAATAATGAGGTTAGCTATGCTGATTATACTTTACAAATTCCAAGTAATAAGAGTTTTAGATCTCTAAATTTGTCTCATAGTTTAATTATAGTAGCTCAAATAGTAAATGGATTAATTTCAAAGAAAAAATTTACTTTTGAAAAGTCAAAAAAAATCAAAAGTGCAAACAAGAATGACATTCAAAGAATGTTGAATTTATGCATTAATAATTTAGAAAATAAGAATTTTTTTCATCCACCTGAAAAAAAACCGATCATGATGGAAAATTTAAGAAGTATTTTCTATAAACTCAATCTTTCAGAAAAAGAAACTCGTATTTTATCGAGTGTATTTGCTGGTTTAAGTAAGGAAAAGGTTGATTGACAAAACATAACTTAGGCTTATAAGACCTCCTATTAATGACAAAAAGATTAAACTCTAAACATAAAGTAGATAGAAGATTAAAAGTAAACTTATGGGGGAGACCCAAAAGTCCTTTTAATACAAGAGCCTATCCTCCAGGACAGCATGGACAAACAAAAGCTGGCAAACCTTCAGACTATGGAATTCAACTTCAAGCAAAACAAAAATTAAAGTCTTATTATGGCAACATGAATGAAAGACAATTTAGAAATGTTTATAAGAAAGCGATTATGAAAAAAGGTGATACTGCAGAAAATTTAATTGGATTATTAGAGAGAAGATTAGATGCTGTGATTTATAGATCAAAGTTATCAAACACTATATTTTCATCAAGACAGCTTATTAATCATGGTCATGTTAAAGTGAATGGAAAAAAAGTAAATATTGCGAGTTATCAGGTCAAAGAAGAAGATACGATTGAAATTAGAGATAAATCTAAACAGCTTGCTTTAATTGATATTGCTCTTGCTAACAAAGAAAGAGAAGTCCCAGAATATCTACAATTAGATGAAAAGAATAAAAAAGTTAAATTTGTAAGAGTTCCATCTTTCGAAGAAGTTCCTTACCCAGTTGTGATGGAGCCAAACTTAGTAATTGAATATTACTCTAGATAATTAATTTTTAGCCTTAAAGTTTATTCCTTTAGACTCAAAAAGTTTAGCGAGTTCTCCACTCTCATACATTTCTTTTACTATATCACATCCACCAATAAACTCGTTTTTAACATATAGTTGAGGAATGGTTGGCCAATCACTAAATACTTTTATACCTTCTCTTAGCTTTTGATCAGCTAAAACATTTACACCTTTAAAATTTACTTCAAGAACCTTCAAAATATTTGAAGTTGCCATTGAAAATCCACACTGAGGTGCATCAGGTGTACCTTTCATAAAAAGACATACATCGTTATTTTCAATTTCACTTTTTATTAAATCATTTGTTTCTTGTTCCATTTAAATTTCCTTTGTTTTAATTGCTAAAGCGTGAAGCTCATTTCCCATTTTACCTTTTAAAGAATTATATACCATTTTGTGTTGTTCAATTTTACTTTTACCTGAAAATTCAGATGATGTCACTGTAGCAGAATAGTGATTTCCATCACCCGCTAAATCTTGAATTTCAACTTTTGCGTCAGGTAATCCCTCCTTAATTAAACTCTCAATTTCTTTTAAATTCATTGCCATTAGCTATCCATATACTTCTTTAACCAATATTTATGTGCATCTGCCAATTCTTCAATAGGCAAATTGATGTCATCTTTATATTCGATGGATTGTCCATTAACTGCCCCTAATTCATCGAAATGTACAGAATATTTGTTTAAAATATCATTTACTTTCTTCAAACTAGCTTTAGGTATTTCGATAATATAACGAGCCTGATCTTCACCAAAAAAATATTCATATTTATTTGTTAAACCCTTAAGTGTATTAATTGTTATTCCTTTTTTTCCTTTAATACACATTTTTGATACTGCAGTTAAAATTCCACCTAATGATACATCATGGCAACTCACAATAAGATTTTTTCTAGATAAATCTAATACAGTCTCACCGATGTTTTTTTCATTAAATAAATTAACGGTTGGTGGTGGACCTTTTTTTTCATTTAAAAGCTCTCTTGCAAAAATACTTTGATCTAAATGCCCATCAGTTTTACCAATTACATAAACTAAGTTTCCTTCAGTTTTAAAATCCATAGTAAGCATTTGTTGATAGTCAGAGATTAGCCCAACACCTCCAATAGTTGGGGTAGGTTTGATACCTTTATCTTTTGTTTCGTTATAAAATGATACATTTCCAGATACGACTGGAAAATCTAGATATTTACTTGCTTCTGTAATTCCTTCAACACATTCTACAAATTCACCCATATTTTTTTCTTTTTCTGGGTTTCCAAAGTTTAAACAATTTGTAATAGCAATAGGTTTAGCTCCTACCGAAATAAGATTTCTATAACTCTCACAAACTATTTGTTTTCCTCCAGTTAATGGATGTGAGAAACAATATAATGCAGACGAGTCTACTGATGCTGCTACCGCTTTATTGGTTCCATGAACTCTTACAACGCCAGCATCACCTCCAGGTTTTTGAATTGTGTCACCCATTACTGTATGATCATATTGATCCCATATCCATTTTTTATCTGAAATGTTTGAATTACTTAAAATCTTTTTTATACAATCTGATAATTTTAATGATTTGAATTCATCTTTATCAAATTTTAATTTTTGTGGTAATTTGGTTTTTTTCCAAGGACGATCATAAATTGGTGCATTTTCAGCAAGAAGATCAATTGGTATTTCAGCAACTTTTTTATTATCAAAAATTAGTTCAATATTTTTTGAATTAGTTGTTTTACCTATAACTGCAAAATCTAGGTTCCATTTATCAAATATTTTCTTCGCATGTTCTTCTTTTCCTTTTTCAAGAACAATAAGCATTCTCTCTTGACTTTCGGACAACATTATTTCGTATGGTGTCATTTTTTCTTCCCTACAAGGGACCTCGCTAAGATTTAATTCAATTCCAAGATTTCCTTTTGATGCCATTTCAACACTCGAAGATGTTAATCCTGCTGCACCCATATCTTGAATTGCAATAATTGAATTATCAGCCATTAATTCTAAGCACGCTTCAAGTAATAATTTTTCAGTAAAAGGATCTCCTACTTGAACTGTTGGTTTTTTTTCTTCGATTTTGTCATCGAATGTTGCTGAGGCCATACTTGCACCATGAATTCCATCTCTTCCAGTTTTTGAACCTACATATATCACTGGTTTATCTAAACCAGCTGCTTTTGAATAAAAAATCTTATTTTTATTTACTAAACCAAGAGTCATGGCATTTACTAAAATATTTCCATTATAAGACTCATCAAAAGTTGTTTGGCCAGCAATCGTTGGAACTCCAATACAATTTCCGTATCCACCTATGCCTTTAACAACTCCTCTTAATAAGTTTCTTGTTTTTTTATGTTGAGGGGAACCAAAATGAATTGAATTTAAATTCGCTATTGGTCTTGCTCCCATTGTAAATACATCTCGCATGATCCCACCAACTCCGGTTGCTGCACCTTGATAAGGCTCGATAAACGAAGGGTGATTGTGGCTTTCAATTTTAAACACAATTGCATCATCATCTCCAATATCAATAACACCAGCATTTTCTCCTGGTCCTTGTATGACCTGTTTTCCCTTTGTATGCATTTTTTTTAAGTGTTTTCTAGAAGACTTATAAGAGCAATGTTCGTTCCACATTGCAGAAAATATTGCTAGCTCAGTTAAATTAGGTGTTCTCTTAAGAAGTTCACATATTTTAGAAAATTCTTCTTTTTTTAATCCGTGGTCTATTGCAACTGCTTCAGTGACTTCCATTATTTAAAATTATCCAAAATATTTTTGAAAAATAATGAACCATCTTCACCTGATAAATATTTATCAATCATTCTCTCAGGATGTGGCATCATTCCCAGAACATTTTTATTTTTATTAAATATTCCAGCTATATTTTTAATAGCTCCGTTTGGATTGGTTGTTTCATTTTCTGATCCATCTTTTCCACAATACGTTACAGCTATTTGATTATTATCTTCCAATGATTTTAATTCATCATCACTACAAAAGTAATTGCCTTCATTATGGGCAATATGAAGTTCTAAAACATCTTTTTTTAAATCTTTGAAATATTTATTTTGTTTATCTTTAACTTTTACAAAAACATTGCAGCATATAAAATTAAGAAACTTATTTTGTTGTAGTATTCCATTAAGTAAGCCTGTTTCTGTTAAGATTTGAAATCCATTACAAATTCCCAGAACTAATCCCCCTGAATTAGCAAAATCAATTACTGATTTTATAATTTTTGATTTAGAGGCTATACTCCCGCACCTTAAGTAATCACCATACGAAAAGCCACCAGGCAATACTATCAAATCTGATTTTGGAATGGATTGATCATTGTGCCAAACCATTTGATTTTTAAAACCAAATTTTTTTAGAGCTACATCCATGTCTCTATCACAATTTGATCCTGGAAAAATAATGACCGATGATCTCATTTATTAAACTATTTTGTAATCCTCAATAACAAGATTTGCTAATAGTTTTTTACACATGTCATCTACTAAAGACTTTGCTTTTTTTTCATCTTTCTCTTTAACTTCAATTTCAAAATATTTACCTTGTCTCACATCCTCTACATTTCCAAAGTTCATTCCATTAAGGGTTTGTTGAATAGCTTTTCCTTGAGGATCTAAAACTCCATTTTTAAGAGTTACAATTACTTTAATTTTCATTACTTCTTTTTAATCTTTACTGCTTGTGGTTTAGTGTATTTTAATGGTCTTATATTTGATTGTTCATGAAGTATATCTAGTCTTCTGGCAACTTCTTGATAAGCCTCAATTAAATTACCAAGACCTTTTCTAAATCTATCTTTATCTAATTTTTTATCACTATTTATATCCCATAGTCTGCAAGTGTCTGGGCTTATTTCATCCGCAAGTATGATCTCTTGTTTTCCATTTTTTACATATCTTCCAAATTCTACTTTAAAATCTACAAGTTTAATTCCAACACCTCTAAACATTCCTTGAAGAAAATCGTTAATTCTATTTAATTCTTTATTTATTAAGTTTAATTCATCTTTTTCCATCCACTTAAAAGTTAAGATATGTTCATTACTTACTAAGGGATCTCCTAAATCATCATCTTTTAAGCAATATTCTATTAATGGATTATCTAAGACTGTACCATCTTCAATTCCCAATCTTTTGGTTAATGAACCGGTTGCAATATTTCTTACAATAAATTCAATCGGTATTATTTCAACATGCTGAACGAGTTGCTCTCGCATATTTAAACGTTTTACTAAATGATTTTTTATACCAACATTATTCAACTGAGTTAATATATGTTCAGAAATCCTATTATTTAAAATTCCTTTTCCATCCATAACTGCTTTTTTTTGATTATTAAATGCAGTTGCATCATCTTTAAAATGTTGGATAACATATTTTTTATCATTACTTGCAAAAATTATTTTTGCTTTACCTTCGTATAATTTTTTTCCTTTTTTCATTATTTGAATACTCTTTTAAATATATAATTTACGTTTTTTAAGTGTTTGTCATATGTAAAGATTTTATCTAGTCTTTTTTCACTTATTTTACTAGTGATCGATTTATCACTTTTTAAAAGTGTTAATAGGTTTGTATTCTTTGCAAAACTAGCTTTAGCATGAGACTGAACCAATCTATAAGCTTTCTCTCTAGCCATGCCTGATTTAGTAAGTTCTAACATTACCTCTTGAGAAAAAACAAGACCTCTTGTTAAGTTTAAATTCTTTATCATTGTTTTTGGATAAACAATCATTTTTTCTAAAATTCCTGACAACCTAACTAAAGCAAAATCTAAAGTTATGTTTGCGTCTGGACCAATATTTCTTTCAACGCTAGAATGAGAAATATCTCTTTCATGCCACAAAGAAATATTTTCTAAAGCTGGAATTACATAGCTTCTTACCATTCTTGCAAGTCCTGTGAGATTTTCACTTAATATTGGATTTTTTTTATGAGGCATAGCAGAAGAACCTTTTTGATCTTTTGAAAAGTATTCCTGTAATTCATAAACTTCAGATCTTTGTAAATGCCTTATTTCTGTTGAAACTCTTTCGACAGATCCAGCAATAATCCCAAGAACTGCAAAATAATGTGCATGTCTATCCCTTGGTATAATTTGAGTTGAAATAGGCTCAGCTTTTAATTTTAATTTTTTTGCAACATAAGTTTCAATTTTAGGATTTATATTAGCAAATGTTCCTACTGCTCCTGAAATTGCGCATGTTGATACATTTTCTATTGCATCTTTTAATCTTAATTTATTTCTTTTAAATTCTTCATAAAATGAAGCTAATTTTAGTCCAAAAGTAATTGGTTCCGCATGAATTCCATGACTTCTTCCGATACATGGAGTTAATTTATACTTTTTTGCCTGTTTTTTTAGAACAGATAAAATTTTATCAATATCTCTTAATAAAATGTTTCCTGATTGGACTAATTGAACATTTAAAGTTGTATCTAAAACATCAGATGAGGTCATTCCTTGATGAAGGTATCTTGCTTTAAGACCCGCCTGTTCAGTAATTGATGTTAAAAAAGCAATTACATCATGCTTAACTTTTGCTTCTATATCATGAATTCTTTTAACTTTGATTTTACCTTTTTTTTTAACTAATGACGCAACTCCTTTAGGAATAATTTTATATTTTTCCATTGCCTCAGCTGCAGCAATTTCTACATCTAACCAAATCTTATATTTGTTTTCTTCAGACCAAATACTGACAAGTTCTTTTCTAGAATATCTTGATATCATTAATTATATGGGGGCCTCGTATAACCTTTAACAGATTCTGTGAAAATTTCATATGAATCTTCTGTGATACCAACAGTATGCTCAAATTGAGCTGATAATGATTTATCTTTAGTTACTGCAGTCCACCCATCATTTAAAACTTTTGTGTCATATTTTCCATAATTTATCATTGGTTCAATAGTAAATGTCATTCCAGGAGTTAATTCTTTACCAGTATTTTTTGACCCATAATGAAGAATATTGGGAGGTTCGTGAAATACATCACTTATTCCATGACCACAAAAATCTCTTACAACTGAATAACCTTTGCTTTCAACATAAGATTGAATTTCAAACCCTATATCACCAAGTTTTTTACCTGGATGTAAAATTGATATTGCTTTCATCAATGAGTCATAGGTTGCTTCAATTAAATTTTTTGCCTTAACAGGTACATTTCCAACTTCATACATTCTGCTTGTATCCCCATAATGATTGTCAACAACCGCTGTTACATCAACATTAACCGCATCTCCATCTTCCAAAACTCTATCTGAAGGTATACCATGACAAACTACATGATTTAGTGATGTACAAAGTGATTTTTTAAATCCTCGATAAAATAATGGAGCTGAATAGCCTCCATTATCTTTTATAAATTCATAACCTAATTTATCAATCTTATCTGTTGATATTCCTGGTTTAATATAATCTGTAAGCATGTCTAAAGTTTTAGATGCAAGCTTTCCTGCAACTCTCATCTTTTCAAATTTTTCTTTATAATCAGTCATCTAAAATATTAATTTTTTTTTCAATTTTAATCTCTTTAAAACTCAGTTTGCATCTATAAGCGAGAAATTTTACTCCAGCTTTTTTTGCTTTTTTGTAATTTTCAAAATAAATGTGGTCAATATCTTTTGCAATTCTAAAATTATTTATATTTTGAATTTGCGTTAAAAATAAGACATACGGTTTATATCCTTTTTTAATTGATTTAATTAACATATTTAGATGCTTTGTTCCTCTTGAGGTTATCGCATCAGGAAATTCTGCAATATCATTTTCTCTAAATAATGTAACATTCTTTACTTCTATTAAATTATTATCACATAAAAAATCAAATCTTGTATCATCACTAAATTTAAATTCAGGTTTAATATTTTTAATAGTTTTAAACTCTGATATTAATTTATTTTCTAATCCATGATTAACAATTTTGTTAGCTCTATGAGTATTTACTCCAACATATCTTTTTTTTGCTTCAATAATTTCTAATGTAAATTTTAGTTTCCTTTTTGGATCATTATGCTCTGTGACTAATACCTCATTACCTTCATCCAATAGACCTTGCATAGATCCAGTGTTAGGACAATGTGCCGTTATAATCTTGTTATTTACTTTTATATCGGCGAAAAATCTCTTATATCTTTTTAATAATTTTCCTTTAATAAGGCTATTTGTAAATTTCATATAAATTTACTTATATTTACATATGCAAAATAAAAAAGAGATAAATGCTGGTATTTTAATTATCGGTAATGAAGTTCTGTCAGGCAGAACACAAGATGTTAATACAAGCACATTAGCAGTTTGGTTAAATTCATTAGGCATACCTGTCTCAGAAGTTAGAGTTATTCCTGATGATGAAAGTATTATAATAAATACAGTTAATGAATTAAGAAAAAGATATTCTTATATATTCACTACGGGAGGAATAGGACCAACTCACGATGATATTACAGCAGAGTCTGTTTCTAAAGTATTTAATATTGAATACGGTTTCCACAAAGAGGCTTTTTCAATACTAGAAAATTATTATAAGCCGGGTGAGTTTAATGAAGGTAGACAAAAGATGGCTAAAATGCCTGTTAGTGCTAATTTAATTTTAAATCCATCAAGTGGTGCACCAGGCTTTTATGTTGAAAACGTTTTTTGTTTGCCAGGTGTCCCATCAATTATGAAAGCAATGCTTGGAAGTTTAAATAACCTTTTAGTTGGAGGGGAACCAATATTAAGCGAAACAATTAATTTAAGAACTGTTGAGAGTGAAATAGCTAAATCTTTAACAGAGGTCCAAAATAATAATTCTGAAGTTGAAATTGGAAGTTATCCTTTTTTTAAAGCTGGAAAATTAGGAGTATCAATTGTTGTCAGATCAGTAGATAAAACAAAAATTGATAAATGTAATTCAGAAATACTTAAGTTTGTTAAAGATAAAGAAATTGAAATAGTTGAGAGATAATTATGCTTTATTTTGCTTACGGAAGTAATCTAAATCATTTTCAAATGAAAAGAAGATGTAAAGATTCCAAATATATTAAAAAGATAAATTTAAAAGGATATACACTTAATTTTAGAAGCAAGTATCGTGCAGCAGATATTGAAAAGAAAAATAATTCAATTGTGCCTGGTGGTTTGTACGAGATATCAAAAAGTGATGAAAAAAAACTTGATATTTATGAAGATTATCCAATTCTTTATAAAAAAATGTATTTTAAGTATTACAACAATAATGTGATGACTTATATAATGCCTAAAAAAACAATTTTTAGATATCCCACCGAAAGATATCTAAACGTTGTTAAGCAAGGTTATAAAGATTGTAATTTAGATCAAAAATATCTCAAAAAAGCTTTAGTGAATTTTTAATTAATGCTTTCAAAATCAAAAATATTTTTTAAAGGTATAGTTGCTGTTTTACCTCATATGTTATCAGTAATTCCTTTTGGAATTATAACTGGAGCTATTGGTATTGAATTAGGTTTTGATCCAATTTTAGTATATGCAACTTCCTTGATTATTTTTGGCGGTGCTTCACAGATAATATTTATGCAACTTTTGTCAGGTGGAGCTTCATCATTAGTAGCCATTACATCAGTTGGAGTAATAAACTCCAGACATTTATTATATGGAGCAGTTTTATCCGAGTATTTAGAAAAACTGAGCTTTATTAAAAAATTATTTATTTCTTATTTTATTGTAGACCAAGGCTTTGCAGAGTCTAACAAGTACATTAAACAAAATAAAAATTTATCTAACCCACATTATTATGTTCTTGGTACGGGAGTAACACTTTGGTTTTGTTGGCAGTTATCCACAATTAGTGGAATTATATTGGGCTCATTTATTCCTGAAGAATTGGGTTTAAAATTTGCGATCCCTCTTACTTTTTTAGCAATTATTGTAAATGATTTGAGAAAATTAGATAATGTTTTTGTGATGTTGGTATCTGGATTTGCATCATTAATTTTATTTAATGCTCCATTTAAATCTTACATAATATTGTCTCCAATAGTTGCTCTAATTGCAGCTTTTATAATGTTGAGGTTTAAAAAATGACCTGGTTTTCAATTATAGTATCTGGAATTGTAACTTATTTCTCTAGGATGGCTATGTTAGCTTTAATTGATAGAGAAATGCTTGGAACAAAAGTTAAAGAAGTTCTTAATTATGTTCCAGCAGCTGTATTTCCAGCAATAATATTTCCTGGTATTTTTTTTAATGATTTTGGTTTGTTTGTAGAAATCACAGATCCAAAAATTTATGGTGCAATTGTTGCTTTAGTTGTTGGATTTTACTCAAGGAGTGTAATCGCTACTATTGTTTCAGGATTATTATCTTATTGGTTTATTATTTTTTTCTTATTAAAATAGAAGCGTGTATTTATATTCTAAACTTCAAAATTTAAAAAAACCAATTAGAGTTTCCTTTATTGGTTGTGGGAAATTTGTTTCAATGTTTCTCGCTCAATATAATCAATTAAACAAAATCATTATAGATTCAATAATAGAACTTGATATTGAGAGAGCAAAAAAAAATTGTTTTAATAGTGGGCTATCTAGTGAAACTATACAAAACATTAATTTTGCAGATAATTTAGACAAAGTTTTTAACAGAGAAATTGATGTATTTATTGAAGCTACAGGCAACCCTATAGCAGGCACATTACATGCAAAGAAAATCATAGAAAGCAAAAAGCATGTAATAATGGTTAATGTTGAAGCAGATGTTTTATGCGGAAAGTATTTGTCTGATTTAGCAAAAAAAAATAATGTGATCTGTTCAATGGCTTATGGTGATCAGCCATCATTAATATTAGAACAAATTGAATGGGCAAAATTAAATGGTTTTGAAGTTATATGTGCAGGCAAAGGAACAAAATATCATCCATCATTTGAGTATTCGACACCAGAAACTGTTTGGGGACATTATGGTTTAACTAAAGAAAGAGCTGAAAATGAATCTGGGATGAATCCTAAAATGTTTAATAGTTTTTTATGTGGAGATAAATCATCAATAGAAATGTGTGCTGTTAGTAATGGTACAGACTTAAAATGTCCAAATAGCGGATTAACATATCCTCCAATCGGAGTTTATGATATTGCTAAAAAATTAATTCCAAAATCCGAAGGAGGTTTATTAGATTATTCTGGTCAAGTTGAGGTTATATCAAGCATTGATTTGGATAAAAAAGATATCCCTAATGATCTTAGATGGGGAGTGTATATTGTTATTAAAGCTCAAAATGAGTATGTGAAAAACTGTTTTAAAGATTATGGAATGGTAACTGACTCTTCTGGAAGTTATTCAGCCATTTGGAGGCCTTATCATTATATTGGATTAGAATTAGCTCAATCAATTTATTCCATAGTGCTTGATAATAAGGCTACAGGTCACACAAAAAATTTTAATGCTGAAATAGCTAGTGTCGCAAAAAAAGATTTAAAAGCAGGACAAAAACTTGATGGAGAAGGAGGTTATTGTGCAAGGGGAAGGTTGATTTCATCCAAAAGATCTAAACAAGAAAGAATTTTACCTATGGGCTATACTGATAATGCAGTTTTAAAGAATGACATAATGAAAGATGAATTTATAAGTTTTGATGATGTCGAGCTAAATTTACCAAAAGAAATAATTGAAGCTAGAGAATATCAATATAACTTAATATAGTTGAGATATAAATTTTAATATACATAACGATGAACTTTACAAATGCCCTCGTGGTGAAATTGGTAGACACAAAGGACTTAAAAAACATAGGGTAGAGTAAATTTATAGTCTCACACAGTCTCATATAGTCTTAAATCCCATTAAATTCTAAATTTTAAAAAAACTTTAATTATTTTTATTGCAATATGAATTATAAATTCTACCAAACTAGAAATTAACTAGAAACTAAAGAGATGAAATAATATAATTTTAATAATGAAAAAAATTCTTTTAACTTTATTTGGCATATTTTTATGCTTATCTGCTGAAGCAAAAGTTAAATCTAAAGATATATCTTTTCCTAAACATTTTTATACAGATAAGATTAAGTCATGCTCATATGTGGGTGGTGAGACTTTTAAATCCAAATATAAAAAAGCTAGAATTGAAAGCTTAATACGTTTAGATTGGATGAGTGAATGGGCGCTAGGAAATTCTAGAAGTGTAAATCACTTAAATCTAACTGGTCCAATGAGCATGTTTGCTGTTGCTACCCATAATGCAATTGGTAATAATGATAAAACTGACATTGATGACGCTAAAGGAATATTGATTAAAATAGCTAAAGCAAATGTTTTACTAGATACAATCGGTAAAGAAGAGTTAAAAAAGAAACCAAAATGTTGGAAAGATGGAAATCCCGAGGCACCTTGCTGGTATCATGCATATGAATTTGCAAGGGATGCTTTTACAAATTATTTGCTAATAGCAATTTATCTTAAAGATTACTTAAGTGATAAAGAAATTAAAATTGTTAACAAGTATATTAAAAAAATGCATAAAAAATTTATTAAGCCTGAAGAATTTTTAGAGAAAGAAAAAGGATTTTATGCAATGGGAAACGGAGGAATTCCAAACTTAGCTTATGCTCATTGGACAAACAATAAAAAACTAGCAGCAAAAGAATTCAATTTTAGATTTAAAAATATAGAGGAAGTGTTTTATGATGATGGCTATATCAATAATAATTCTTTTAGAGGGTTTCGAGCCCTATGGTATCACTCTTATGGTTTAAATTCAGCTTTAGGATACATCTATTTAGCTAAAAATTGGGGGGCTAAAGTTCCAGACCTAGTTATGAATAGAATTACTAAAGCAGCAGAAGTATTAAATTTAGGGATCACTGATTATGAAAGTTTCTCCTCAAGAAAATACGATGGTAAGCAAAAAAATAATCAATATAAAAAACATAATGCTAGAAAGCACACACATCAAGAGGCTTTAGCTATTGATACCTTAATGGAAATGGTAACTGGAATAAAACATGAAAAAGATATTACTTATTTAGCCAAAAGACCAAAGTATGGCATAGACAATCTAATTGGATTTAATGCTAATTGTATAAAATGAAAAAACTTTTAGGGATCGTGATTCTGGGTTCTGGGACTTTATAGGATAACTAGAAACAAACTAGAAACCAGAGAGATAAAATAAAAAAATTTTACTTATTAAACTTGTTCAATTATAAATATTAGCATAAATACTCATGAAAATAACTCATGCCCTCGTGGTGAAATTGGTAGACACAAAGGACTTAAAAAACAAAGGGTTGAGATATTTTGTAGTCTCACACAGTCTCATACAGTCTTAAATCCCATCAAATCCTACATTTTAATAAAACCTTAACCTATTATTATTTGAAAATATGTATAATAAATTTTCTTAAACTAGACGTAAACTAGACGTTAGATAGATAGAATATTATAATTAATATATCTATGAAAAAATTTTTAATATTTTTATTATTTTCAATTTTTACTTTTACAAATCCAATATTAGCAGAACAAATTTATTCAGATGAAGCAAAAGAAATGATGGATGATCATGTTAAATCAAGTGAGCTTCTAAAGGTTCCACTTCCCAAAACAGATAGAATTATAAAAGATTATAAAAGATATAAATTTTATAGAACAAATATACAGGCCAATAATTGGCATAGTCAAGAGTATCTTTGGAAAGAAGATATAGGTGGAAAAATTTTAACCAAAGAATTGTGCACAAAAGTAATTAGTGAATTTAAAGTTCCAAGTACTCCTACAATTGAAGATGAAATTTTCAAAAGATGTCAAAGAGCTTTAATGAGTTATGCCACAATAGATTTTGAGGGAGGAATAGATTTGCATGGGGAAATAATATTAAATATTGCAACCGCCGAAAAAGATAATTGGGTCTATAAAAATTCTGGTAAGGATAATTTTAATCCAAGAGATTATCAATTATGGGGTGTTCTTTCTCCATTAGTAACATTTTATGCAGTTAATTATGATCAATTCAATTTTACAGAAGATCAGCATAAAACTATCCAAAATTATTTTAAAGATAAAGCAATGATTGAACGACTTGATAGAGATGGCAATCGTAGTAGAACAAAACTTTGTCCAATTAAAAATCCTATGAAGCTGAATAAAAAAAGACATAAAGTTAATAATTGTGGAACAGTAAGATTGAGATTTGCTTCAGCTGAATTAGCGTTGGCTATAGTTATGCAAGATAAAGAACTTTGGTCAAAAGGATTGTGGGATTTAGACTATGTTTTAAGCATGATTGGTGACGAAGGATATTTTATTCCAACAGCAGCAAAAGGTTGTAAAGCAATTGGATATTCACACTCTACAAGCCAATTATTTTCAACGAATGTAGAATTGTTAAGTTTAGCAAAGTTCAATCTTCTTGATTATAAAACAAGACATGGAAAAACATTAGCAGAAGCTTACGAGCAACTTTTCAAAATATATGATGATATTACTTTAATAAAACATATAGCAAAAAAAGGAGTTGGCGCAGCATCATGTGGAACAAAACCTTTTAAAACACATATGGAACACGTTATTTATGAACGAGGTGGTCTTGAAAATTACCAGCGTGATTTGAAAATGGGAAGAATCCCAGATAAACAATTTTATATTAATTGGTCAATGAGATTTGTGACAGAAAAACATCCGGAGTGGTTTGAAGGTAAATTTTCACCTCATGAAGTTAAAGTATTTCCGTTTCATGGCGCATATTATCATATCCAACCAATTGAGATATTCAATGCAAATATAATGTCAGAGGGGAGCAATCTCTGGACAAAAAAACTATCTGAAAAACCAACTGATTATGAAAAAAAATTTAGATATTACGAATTTAAAATTTTTAATAATAATGTTGGAGGAATATTTAAGCTTAAATCAAATGATGTAAAATTTGCATCAAACACAAATCCTATTAAGCCAAATAAACAAAAAGATCATGAATTATATAAAGCATTTATCAAAGGAAATTTGATATCTGAAGATGATAAAAATATTAAATTTGATGGAGCATTAGTTTACCAGGATAAATTAACAGATGAAATGAAGGATCAAATTTTAGCTGTTTATATAGGAAGGAAGGCAGATGAAGATACAATCATGCCTTTGTTTAGACACCGTGAAAATATTATAAATAAATGTGGCATGTTATTTATGGAGTTAAATTTCATTGAGGGCGGTTGGATGAATTTTGTAAGTGAAACTAATAATGTAAATTTTGCAGAAAACCAACAATGTATTCATAATTATTTTTCTGAGTCTAATGATGCTGAGTCTTTGGAATTATTTGAAGCTATTTTAGCTGGGACAAATTCTATATTAAAATATTTAAAAGATAATGAAAATTTAAGAACTTTACCAAATGATACAAAAAAAATAGCTAAAGCGAAAATAACCGAGGAAATTGCAGAACCAATGAAAGAAATTTTTACAATATTTAATTATGAAAATGGAATATTTAAACTTAAATCAAATAATGTAAACTTCTCATCTAATACAAATCCAATTAAACCAAAAAGGCAAAAAGAAGATCAATTATATAAATCAATTATTAAAGGAAATTTAATAAATGAAGTTGATAAGAAAGTTAAACTTGAAGAAGCTTTAGTTTATAAGAGAAAACTTGATACTGATGATCAAATTTTAGTGATTAATATTGGAGAAGAACCAGGAGAAGATGCTATTATACCTTTCTTTAGACACAGCGAAAATATTCAAAGTAAATGTGGTTCTAGATTGTTAAATCAATGGGGCTGGATGAGCTTCATAAGTATGACTAAAAATGAGAAAATTGCAAAAAACCAACAGTGTCACTATGATTACTTTAAAGAAACAGACGACGTTGAGGCTATTGAATTGTTTGAGAGCGTTTTAGGTGGAACAGATTCTATTTTAAATTATTTACAAGCCAATGTTAAATAATAATTAGCTAAAATTTAAAT